>NZ_JBSHMS010000031.1:0-91204 GCF_053645575.1 Nocardia sp. NPDC055321 | reverse complement strand
GTGGACCCAAGGCCCGGTCCACACCGACGATTCTCAAACAGCGCTGCGGGCACTCAGATCCAACGCGATGTCGACGATCATGTCTTCCTGTCCGCCGACCAATCCCCGGCGGCCGGCCTCCACGAGCAAGGTGCGCACATCGATTCCGTATGTCGCGGAGGCTTTTTCCGCGTGACGCAGGAAGCTCGAGTACACCCCGGCGTAGCCGAGTGTCAGAGTTTCGCGGTCGACCTGCACCGGTCGCTCCATCAGCGGGCGGATCAGGTCGTCGGCGGCGTCGGTGAGCGCGTCGAGGTTCGCGTGGTGTTCCCAACCGGACAGGTCCGCTACCGCGATGAATGCCTCCAGCGGAGTATTGCCCGCGCCCGCGCCCAGACCCGCCAGGGAGGCGTCCACCCGCACTACACCTTCCTCGACCGCGACCACACTGTTGGCGACCGCCAGCGACAGATTCTGGTGGGCGTGGATGCCGATCTCGGTGCTCTCGGACAGGACATCCCGGTAGGCCCGCACGCGGTCGCGCACCCCGTCCATGGTGAGCCGGCCACCGGAATCGGTGACGTAGACGCAATGAGCGCCATAGGACTCCATTAGTTTGGCTTGCTGGGCCAAACTCGCCGGGGTGTTCATGTGGCTCATCATCAGGAACCCCGACACGTCCATATCGAGCTCGCGGGCGTACCCGATGTGCTGGGCGGCGATGTCGGCTTCGGTGCAGTGGGTGGCTATGCGGACCGAACGCACGCCGAGGTCGTAGGCCCGCCGAAGGTCTTCCACGGTGCCGATTCCCGGCAGCAGCAGTGTGGTCAGGCGCGCGCGGGTCAGTGCTCCGGCCGCGGCTTCGAGCCAGTCCCAGTCGGTGTGGCTGCCGGGCCCGTAGGTCAGGCTGCCGCCGTGCAGGCCGTCACCGTGGGCGACTTCGATGGCGTCCACGCCCGCCGCATCCAGTGTCGCGACCACGGATGCGACCGTGGCGGGGGTGATGCGGTGGCGCACGGCGTGCATACCGTCACGCAGGGTCACGTCCTGCAGGAAGATCGCGGTCATCGTGCACTCTCCTGGGTCGCGCCGACCACGGTGGCACCGGCGAGACGCTCGGCGACCCGCAGTGCGGCCGAGGTCATGATGTCGAGGTTTCCCGCGTACGACGGCAGATAGTGCGCGGCGCCTTCCACTTCCAGGAACACCGACACCTGGTGGGTCACCGGAGAGTCGCCGACCAGGGTGCGCAGGGCCGGGTCCTCGGCAACGGGGGTGATCTGGATTTCCTGCTTGAGCCGGTACCCGGGAACGTATGCGGCCACGTCGGCGACCATCGCGGTGATCGATTCGCGGATCGCGGTCTCGGCTTGCGAGCCCGGATCGTCGATCAGAGCGAGCACGGTGTCTCTCATGATCAGCGGCGGCTCGGCCGGGTTCAGCACGATGATGGCGCGTCCGCTCGTGGCACCACCTACCGCTTCGATTGCGTGCGAGGTGGTTTCGGTGAACTCGTCGATGTTGGCGCGGGTGCCCGGGCCGGCGGACTTCGACGCGATCGAGGCGACGATCTCCGCGTAAGGAACCTCGACCACGCGGGAGATGGCGGCGACGATAGGGATCGTGGCCTGGCCGCCGCAGGTCACCATGTTCACGTTCGGGGCGTCGAGGTGCTCGTCGATGTTGACCGCCGGGACGACGAACGGTCCCAGCGCCGCGGGCGTCAGATCGATCAGGCGCTTGCCGTAGGGTTCCAGCGCGACCGCGTTGTGCTGGTGCGCGCCGGCGGAGGTCGCGTCGAAGATGATGTCGATCTCGTCGAAGTTGGGCAGTGCGATCAGGCCGGCGACGCCGCGCGAGGTGGTGGGCACCCCCAAGCGGGCGGCTCTGGCGAGCCCGTCCGAGTCCGGGTCGATGCCGACCATGGCGCCCATTTCCAGGGTCTCGGACAGGCGCAGCACTTTGATCATCAGATCCGTGCCGATATTGCCCGATCCGATGACCGCGACTTTGGTGCGGGTCATAGTTCCTCCAACGTGAAGTCGACTCCCGCGAGGTACTCGGTACCTAGCGACAGGGCCGATCGAACGTGGGCCCCGGGGTGTAGCGGGGCCATCGGCCCCAGCGCACCCGAGAGCACGATGTCGCCCGCGCGTAGCGGGTCTCCGAAGTCACGCGCGACGTTCGCCAGCCACGCCAGGGCGTTGAGTGGGTCGCCCAGGCACGCCGATCCGGTTCCGGTGGACACGACGTTCCCGTCGACGGACATGGTCATCGTGATCTGACGGGGCTCGAAGTCCTCGAGCGAGAGGCGCTCGGACCCCAGCACGAACCATCCGCTCGAGGCGTTGTCCGCGACGGTGTCCGCGAAACTGATGTCCCAGTTCGCGATTCGACTGTCGACGATTTCCAGCGCTGCCGCCGCGTAGTCCACCGCTCCGCGCACACTGACCGCGTCGAGCTGATCTCCGGTCAGATCGGCACCGAGCACGAACGCCACCTCGGCTTCGATCTTCGGCTGCAGCAGCGCCGGCCGTTGCCGTGTCGGGGTGGTGTTCACGTCCATGTCGTGGAACAGAACTCCGAAGTCCGGCTGGTTCACACCGAGCTGTCGCTGCACCGCGGGGGAGGTCAGGCCGATCTTGCGGCCGACCACCCGCGCGCCGGCGGCCACGCGGGCGTCCACGCCGATTCGCTGCACGGCGTATGCCAGCGCGACATCGTCGGGTCCGATGAACGAACGCACCGGCGGGACAGGGGCACCGGCGTCCCACGCGCTGGACAACACCTCCGCGGCCGCACGGACATCGGGGTTCTCGTGTTCGAGGGCGGTCATCGGGCTCCTTCCGAATTTGCGTGGATATCGCTCAGCGCTGTGATCGGCGGTGTCGAATTCCCGTTGAGGGCCGCTGTTTCGCCGATTTCGGGTTGATGCAGCCGCACGAGCAGATCGCCGACGAGCACACTCGCGCCGACTCCGGCGGTGGTGCCGTAGACGAACCGGTCGGGGCGCAACAGCATCAGGTCGCCGACCTTCATTCCGGCTCGGCCGAACCACTTCGCCAGCGCCCCGGTGTGGTCCTCGATGTCGCTGTTCTCGCCGTCTCCGCGCCCGTCGCCCGGGCTGCCCTGTGGTCGGCCGCCGCACGGGTAGGCGATCACGAAGCGAGTTCCCAGTTCGGTCAGGGCCTGTGCGTCGCGGACTCCCAGGACGGTGCGCGGGTCGACGCCGTAGCCGAGAATCGCGAACCCGTCGCCGAGCACATCGTCGAGTCGGCAATGGCGGCCGTCGTAGGTCCGTACGTCGGGCTGAGGGGCCAGTGTTCCTTCGACTCCGCGCCAGCCGCGCCGTGGCAGGCCGAGGTAGGCGCCGCGCTTGAACTTCGGGGCGGGTTTCATTTTCGCGCCGCGGATGTAGCTTCCGACCACGGGCAGCTTCATGGCCGTGGTCAGGGCCACGTCGCGGGCGGCGGCAACGACCTTGTTGTCGATGGAGACCAGGTTCTTGTTGAACACAGACAGGTCGATCATCGCCTTCGCGTGCGGGCGACGTTCGGTTTCGTAGCTGTCGAGGATTCTCAGGCTGGCTCCGTCACGCAAGATCGCGGTGAGCTTCCACGACAGGTTGTCCGCGTCACGCACTCCGGAGTTCATGCCCTGCCCGATGAACTGGGGCGTCATGTGTGCCGCGTCGCCGGCGACCAGGATCCTGCCCACCCGCCACTGGTCCGCGACGACCGCGTTGAAGGTGTAAACGAGTTTGCGAAGAACCCGGACCTCGTCGGGGTCGACGAATCGAGCGATGTTGCGCCGCACGGTCTCCGGGTCTTCCATCTGTTCCTTGGTCTGCTCGTCGGTGAGCATGAATTCGAAACGGTGGTGACCACCGGGCTGCGGGCAGGACACGATCGGCAGTGTGGGGTCACACACGAAGTCGAAATAGGGCAGATGCCGGAACGCGTCGATCCCGTCCTTGGCCTCCAGGTCGACGACCAGCCATCGTTCGGGAAAGCTGGTGCCGGTCATGTCGATGCCGAGGTTGGTGCGCACCACGCTGCGCCCGCCATCACAGCCGATCAGGAAACTCGCGCGCACGCGTTCGAACGTGCTCGGGTCGGGCATCGCGGCGGTCTTGCCGTAGCCGGTGCCCGCGGAGGCGCCGTGCTCGATGGTCACCGAGTCGGCGTCCTGATCGAAGTGGGTGACCTCGCGGCCCCGGCGAACCGTGACGTGCGGGTACTGCTCGAGGGATCGTTCGAGGGTTCCCTCCAGGTACGGCTGATACAGGAAGTTGATCACCGGCCAGCCCAGCGGCCGCTCGCTCTGGTGGAACTGAGCCAGCACCGAGCCGTCCTTGCGGACCCATTGCACGGTGGAGTCGGCGTTCATGTCGGCTGCGAGTTCGTCTGCCGCGCCGGCGGTTTGGAAGACACGCATCCCTTCGTCGTCGGTGTAGACCGCTCGCGCCAGGCCGTAGTACTCGGGCTCACGTTCGAGCACCAGGACACTGGTCCCCCGACGCCCGAGAAGATTGGCCAAGGTCAGCCCCGTGGGGCCCAGACCGACGATTACCACGTCGTAATCGATGTCCGTCATTGTTGCGGTCCTCCAGAAAGTGCAGGGACGGTGATCTCGGGGGTCGTCGCTGTCCGCAGCGCCTGACGGAACTGGCCGAACTTGTTCAGCACGCTCTCGCCCACCGGAGTGTGTCCCCAGATGCTGATGCCCTTGTACGTTGTCGGCTCCCACGTGGATTCGAGTTCGGGGCCGATCACGACCGGGTTCCAGCCGACTTCGAGTTCGAATCCGGACGGTGTCACGCAGTAGAAGGACAGTTCACGGTCATTGGTGTGCTGCCCGACCGACCATTGCATGCGGAAACCGAGCTGGGTGACGCGCTCGAATGCGGCCAGCATGTCATCGAGTGAGCCGGACTGAATGTTGATGTGCTGCACCACGGTCCGCAGCGGATCGATCTTCACTCCCCGCAGATTGGCGATCGCGATGGAGTGATGACGCTCGTTGACCCGAAGGAATCGGATCTTCATCATCAGACCGGAGATGTTCTCGTCGATGTAGTCGGTCAGACGCGAGTCGAACACGGTCTGGTAGTAGCCGCGCAGCAGCTCGGGTTCCCTCGAAATGATGGCCACATGTCCCATGCCCGCCTCGCCGGTGACCCACCCGGCACTGAGCATGCGCAGCGGATCGGGGGTGGTCACCGCGACGGTGAAGATCTCCTGGACGATGCCCTTGGGGCCGGCGAAACGCCAGAGGCGTTCCACCCCGCGCCGAACGGCTTCCTCGGCGCCGGCCTCGGTGATCGGCACTCCGTGCTGGGTGACCCGGGCGAGGATGCGGTCGAAGCTCTCGTGGTCGTCGACCTGCCAGCCCAGCGCGGTGACGTCTTCGGCGGGCCCGCGTTCGATCAAGAACCGGCAGGTGCGGTCGTCGAGGCGAAACCGCAAGGTGTCGCGGTCCAGTTCGTCCACGTGCAGGCCGATGGCGTCCGCTCCGAACCGGCGCCAGTCGGGTAGACGGTTCGACTGCACGGCGACGTAGCCCAGGTGGACTGCTCCGAATACCGAGTCTTGCGGGGATCCCGGGAGGTGGAGCTCGCTCATGATCCGGCCTCGAGGAATGCGATGGTCAGCGTGTTGAACAGCTCGGCACGCTCCCACTGCACCCAGTGCCCGGTATCGGCGACGAGGTACAGGTCGCAGTGTGGCATCGCCTTGGCCAGCATCGGCCCGCCCTCGGGACGGTTCACCTTGTCCTCGGCGCCCCACAGGACCAGCGTGCGATGGGCGACCTCGGCGAGTTTCGAGTCCCGGGTGAAGTCCATTCGCCACAGCGTGCGCAGAGCCAGCGGACCGGACGGGCGTCGCAGCGGCGGGTTGGCGATCACTTCGGGATCGATGCTTGCGCGGTAACGCTCTTCGATGACTTCGGCCGGCACGGCACTGCCGTCGAACACCAGGTAGTCGCGGATGAAGCGGGAGATCTTCTCACGACTCGGTCCGTCGCCGGGGTAGTAGTTCAACAGCTGCTGCAGCCCGGCAGTGGGCAGCGAGCGGGTCGTCCCGACCCCGCCGGGCCCCATCAGTACCAGGCGATCGACCTTGTCCGGACGGTCGATGGCCAAGCGCAGCGCGGCCGCGCCGCCGTAGGAGTTCCCGACGAGGTGTGCGGAGTCCACACCGAGGGAGTCGAGCAGGCCGCCGATCGAGCGTCCGAGGTAGCCGAAGGGATCGGACTGATCCACGTATTTGGCGGACTGACCATACCCGGGCAGGTCGGGCACGATCACGCGAAAGCGCTGCGCCAGGGCCTCGACGTTCCGCGAGTAGTTGGACAGTCCGGTCGCACCGGGCCCTCCGCCGTGCAGCAACACCACGACCGGACCGTCTCCCACCTCGGTGTAGAACATCTCGCGCCCGCCAACCACAATCTTGCGCCCGGCGCCGACCGCTTTGTCGATGCTTGTCACAGTCACCTCCATGACTCGTCTGTTGATAAAATCATCAATTACGATGGGTTCATCTGTCAAGTGGGTCGGGTAACACGCAATGAAGGTCGGCACGCCTGAAGTCGGCCTCATTGCTGCCCGGGGTGCTCGGATACTTCGGTAAGCGAGTGGCCTCGGCTCGACAGAGCGTGAAGAGTGCGTGGAGCGGCGGCGAGACTCGGGGCAACTACCGCTTCCGGTGGACGAAATCGATTGCCTTTCAACACGAAAGGTGTCAACACACAGACTCATGATCAGTGCGGAATTGACGCCCCGCGATGGTGGTGCGGAGCAGCTGTCCCGGCCCGAACAGGGCACGGTCAGCATTTCGGCGTGTGCCCCTGCTCCCGCGCGTCACCGGTTCGGGTCGAACTCCTCGGTACCGGATACCAGCCGGAGTCCGGCAATACCCGAATGGGTTCGGGCGTAGGCGAGTTCACGCCCCAGATCTGGGGCCGCACCGGCTCGCGCATGGTCGGTTGATCGGCGATGGGCTCTACCGACCTGTCAGCATCCGGTGCCTGTGGATTGCAGAGTTGTTTGTTCGCCGACGAGGGTGGCGCGTACGCCCTTGTCCGTCACCGTGACCTGTTGGGGGTTCATGCCCAGTGGGTAGTCGCCCAGGCTCTGTGTCATGAGGTCCACTACGGCAGCGGCGACGGCCGGGGGCACTCCACGAGAGGAAACGGTATCGACCTTGATTTGGTTGTCTTCGACATAGGGGCGAACCTGGACGCTCGCAAGCCCGCCCAGCATCGCGACGTCCAGCGTGCCGGATTCAGGGTTCGACGCGACATCCGATGCCAGCCGTGTCAAGGTCTGGGCGATGGCGTCGTTGCTCCAGCTCACCTCTGCGGCGCTGTGCCCGATCGTGGCCTGCCCGTCGCGATCGAAAGCAACGTCATCGAGTTGAGCATGAACGGTCATATCCACAGCCGGACCGAAACGCGCATTGTCGCTGTCGAGGGCGATCGTCGATATGTGCCGACTCGACGCGCCCAGCAGTACCGGGTCAGTGCCCAGATCGACTGACACATCCGAACCCAGATCATCACGGATCTGGTTGGCGACGCAGTTCTCGATGCGGTGCCGGTAGAGAAATTCGACCGAGATCGTGCCGACGGCCAGCAGGCAGATCACCACGACAACCCCTGCCAGGATTGTTGTTTGTCGATGTCGCCTGTTTCGCGGGCGTACATTGCCGGTCTGGTCGCTGGCGATGTCGGAACGTGAGCCGTCTCGGTCGGACGTGGTGTGCCCCATGGAAATCCTCCGGTCTCGTGGAATTGAAGGGTGCGCCGCGGGGGCGTCCGCACTGCGGCGATCCCAGCGCCAACGGGTCCGCGCAGGCGCCCGACGAGCGGCGGATGCGGGCCCGCGACGGGTTCGGAGGGCGGCTCGGTTCCGAAGTGCACATTGAATGATGAAATCATCATAAATGATGATATGCCACAAGACCGGTGGGATTGATTACACGAGTGTCGAAGCCGCTGTTCAATGGGCCGTCGGGCGAGGCTTCCCGGGCCTGTGATCCGTGCGATGACGTGGGTGCGTGCAGGTGCTTCATCCCGAAACGTCTTGTGCCACGCCCTCCGGCGAGGCGGGCTGTCTGTTGTGCGGGTCACGCCGACGGTGTGTTGAGTCGCCCGGTCACGTCGATTGACAACTCGTTTCATCGCATTTGATACTTTCATCAAATACGGAAGGCCTCACACACACCCGAACTTGTCGGCTCCGAGCCGACATCGGCCGGGGCACTACTCCCGGCCGGCCCTGTCACATCGAAACGAGGAAGACGCTTGTGAAAGATTCCGACGCATCACCCGGTTCTCGGTTCAGTCGACGACGCATGCTCGGCGGAGCGGCCGCCGCCGGCGCGCTGGGCGTAGCCGCGGCCACCGCGCTGCCGACGGGTTCGCAGAACGCGCTTCTGGGTGCCGCGGGTACCGCTCGTGCGCAACAACCTGCACCCACGGGCACCTATCGGATCGATCTGCATGCCCATGTTCTGCCACCGGACTACCGATCGGCGTTGCTTCAGCACGGCCATTTCACCATCGGCGGCTATCCGACGCCCGAGTGGTCGCCGGAGTCGGCGATCGCCTTCATGGACTACTACGGCATTCAAGCCCAGGCGTTGTCGGTGTCCGATCCCGGTGTGGGCTTCCTTGCGGGTAAGGAAGCCCACGACATGGCGCGCTACTGCAACGACTATGCGGCGGGTCTGATCAAGACCTATCCGACCAGGTTCGGTTCTTTCGCGGTCCTGCCGATGCCCGATATCGCGGCGTCGATAGACGAGGCGATCTACGCACTGGACACCCTTCGCCTGGACGGCGTGATCTTGCTGTCGGCGTACAACGGGGTCTACCTCGGCGACCCGCAGTACGAGCCGTTGATGATCGCGCTCAATCAGCGCAGCGCCTATGTTTTCGTGCACCCGGCGGCGATCCCGGACGACGCCAAGCCGTCTTTGCCTCTGCCGGACTTCCTCGAAGAGTTCACCTTCGACACCACCCGCGCGGCCACGATGATGATGCTCACCGGAGTTCGCAAGCGCTACCCGAACATCCGGTTCCAGCTCTCGCACGCCGGCGGAACCTTGCCGTTCCTGTCGTGGCGGATCGGGGTGGCCTCGGAGACCCAGATCGGCGAGAGCTGGCCGCAAGGAGTGCCCAAGCCCTCGCTTCTGGAGACCAAAGAGCAGATCGGCAGTTTCTTCTACGACACGGCATTGAGCGGTTCCGCTGCAGCGATGGCCGCGGTGTCGGCGGTAACCAGCCGCGACAACATCGTTTTCGGCTCGGACTGGCCCTTCAGCGCGACCACTCTGCCGCAAAGTGGTGACCGCGACCCCGCCCCCGGGCTCAGCGACTTCTTCGATGCCGACCAGCGCATGGAAGTCGAGCACCACAACCCTCTGCGGCAGTTGCCTCGCCTGGCCGACGCGATCAGGTCCTAGTCGAGCCGGGTTCTGGGTCTATCGCCGCCCCGATGAAGCGGCGGTGATAGACCCAGTCGTGCACGGCCGGTTCAGTTCTGGGTGTGAACCGCGGCGATCACGCCCGACGCCGGTGCGTCGAGTTGCTCGTCGGCATCCGTGTCACCTTTGAGGTACCGGTCGAAAAAAGCTGCCGAGTACCGCATGTACGCTTGCGCCTTCGCGGTGAAATCGGCTTTGTCCCATGGGAGTTGAATTACGCTGAAGTACGGATTCAAGGCGGCCGCGTCGGTGACCAGGAAGTGATCGGTGTTGGTGATCTCGACGAAGTACTTCGGTCCTCGGGCCGCGTCGTACACCTGCCATTGAGGCGCCCGGGATGCTTCGAGGTAGGGGTCCGCGCCGGTGATGAACATCATCGGGATCGTAATGTCGGCCGCGGCTCGAGAGATGTAGTCGTCGGCGACGAAGACCGGCGAAGCCAGCGGCACGATCGCCTTGATCCGAGGGTCGCGGAGCGCGTCCTCGGAAGGCCAATCCTGTCGGGCAGGCAGTGCGCATGGATCGATATCGGTGACCGCGGTGCCGGACTCGATGGCTGGGACCGGGTGGTCACACGGGACGCTCATCCCGCCTTTGAGAAGCGTGTACGCCGCCCCCAGTGAGTGTCCGGTCATGCCGATCGCCTCGGGATTCATCGAGCCGCCCAGGATGTCTTCTCGATCCTGGTTGCGCCGCAATGTTGTATCGATCGCTATGGCGATCTCCTGCGGGCGGTATGTCATCGCGAACTGTGTCCTTCTGAACCATTCGCCGTAGATGGAAAAGACCGAGTCGCTCGGATTCTGTATAGCCATGGCCTGCAGGCCCTTGACCAACTCCGACCCCTGTAGCCCGGGCATCGCGTCGGTCGCGTCGTCGTGGTCGATACCCACAACGACATATCCCTGGCTGGCAAGGTTCTGGGTGTAGAAGTAGTAGCCATCTCCCGGCGCACCGAGGCCGGGCGAGAACATGATCACCGGGTACGGTCCGCCCGAGTGGTCTAGTGGAGCATTTTCCACCGCTGCGCCGGTGATTCCGTTCGGTGTGACGAAGGGTGGGACCGTGGTCGCCTGGGCGGGGTACCAGGTGACCAGTCGGAGACTCCGGCCACCGTAGGTGTAGGACGACACGTTCACACCGACGGGGTACTTCCCCATGGGCGCTGCGGTTGTTACCGGCGACGGCGGCGGTGGAATGGGCAGAGCCCCTGCCGGTCCGGCATCGACGATCGATGCCAGTGCGATTGTCGTGGTCAACGAGATGGCTACTGCGAAACATCGTCGCAGGCGCGACGGCAATGTCGAGCGCACCATGGTTACTCCTGACGAGAGACGTTGCTGTTCACTCCACCCGCGCCTACCGGGCAGTCGGACGTCGGTGACGCAACAACCTCGGAGCTCGTTGCGGTTAGGGACCCTCGAGCCCCCGCGCTGGGACATGCTCGAACCCGAGCGGAACTACCACCAGCGATTGATCACCCATGTTACTTTTCATCATCATGGATGGTTCAATCCAATACGATCATTTCATCAAAATTGGCGGTCGATGTCGGCTCGTGGGGCATCGATCTGGCTGCTGGCTGTTCGCCGCGCACAAGGGCGATCCGGGCGGCGGCGCTGTTCGATCAGGTGGTGTCGCGCCCACAGGGAGGGCTCGGGCGTGAAAGGTCGGGGTCGGGCCTGTGTCAGCGACGGTCGGCCGCCCGCGCCACTGCCCGGAATACGCGTGCCCGCATTTCGCGGCGTACTCGCCTGCGCAGAGATGGCTCGGGTACCGACATTGGTGCGCCCTGCCCACCGAAACGAGGGAACAGCACTGCGGCGTTCGAGCGCTCGATCGCCGCCCGGGTCGCCAGGTCCGCTCCTGGAAACTCGGTGAGGCCGGCCTGGAAATAGTGCACAGCGGGTTCCGGTGCGAACGGCCAGTCGCTGCCGTACAGCACGTGCCCAGGCGCGGCGAACCCGAGCAAAGTCGGTAGCGCGGCTGAACTCGAGGTCAGCGCGGTGTCGAAGTAGAAGTTCGCTAGTTCGTCGAGGACCTCGATCGGACTGCGGCCGGTCTGGGTGAAGATGCTCAGCGCCATGCGATGTGATGCATATGGGACGAAGCCGCCGCCGTGACTGAGAATGAACCGAATATTCGGGAATTTCTGGCGAATACCGTTGCGCACCAACAGGTACGCCGCTCGGCTGGTATCGAGGAGGAAGTCCGCGGCGAATGGCAGCACACCCGGCACAGTGGGGCCGGGGAGGTCCGCAGGGTGTACAAACACTACGGCAGCGCGGTCGTCGAGAACCCGGAACAGCTCGTCCTGCCCATCCTCGCCCAGGTACGTGCCGCTCGAGTTGCCCAGCAGAACCACCCCGTCGGCACCCAGTTCATCCAACGCTCGCACGGCCTCGCTCGCCGCGGCGGGAACATCCGGCAGCGGCAGGGTTGCGAAGAACCCGAAGGTTCCAGGCCGTTCGGATGCCAGTTCCGCGGCGTAGTCGTTGATCGCCTGTGCCAGTTTCGCGGCCTTCGAGCGGTCGGTCAGGAATGTGGTGCCGGGGGTAGAGACCGACAGGATCGCCGACGCGATCCCGGCGCCGGCCATGAGGTCGAGGGCTCCGTGTGGTGTCCACTCGGGCAGGTCACGTCCACCGGCGGAGGCGACGCCGTGCTCACGGAGTGCTCGCGCGTACACCGGGGGGATCATGTGCTGGTGCACATCGATTCGATTCCGCGACATGCCGAATGTCCTCTCCATCGAGTCCTCGTCGCGTGATCCGAGCACCACCGACTATCGACATTATCCTCATTATTGAGACTATTATCAAGAACGTGCTTGTCGTCGATGGCGCTGGTGCAACAGTGCGCGGATATCACCAGGATCGCGCGCAGACGTGAGACGGACCGGACGAACACCCCGCCAGGCTTCGACGTACGGTTACGGTCCGTGGGCTGCCGTGGCCGATGAACGCCACGGGCATGACGGTGGGCGACGGGTTCGAGGTGGTGATCGAAACGGTGATTCCTCCCTCGCTGCAGCACCATCAGCAAAATTGCTGCAACCGCCCCGGGGTCGGGCCTAGGCGCGACCGCGCACGACGGCGAGCCGGGACAGCAGGGTCTGGGCGACGCCGGCCTGCAGGGCGGCGCTGCCGCGTTGGACGGGATACACGGTGAGCAGGGCGACGACACCGATGATCGTGTTGAAGACGGTCCGGTTGTGGGCGGTGTCGGCGCCCATGATCGTCTCGACGACGATGTCGCGATTGTCGTCCAGGGGAAGGAACCTGCCCCAGAGCCAGTACGTCAGTCCGCCCAGCGTCAGTGCCCACCACACGATCGGCAGCACGAACGTGATGATCGCGATCGGCAGGTTGACGATCGCGTACAGCAGGTCCAGCCAGCTCTGCCCCTGCCGGATCGGGGTGGTGATCCGGCGGAACCAGCCCGCACCCTCCGGCGCCTCGGCGTACCGGGGACGAAGAATCGCGGTGTCGGTCAGTTGCTGGAGGCGGACGCGCTCGATGTCGGCGAATCCGCGCGCGATCAGCAGCGTCAGCGCTAGCAGCGGAATGCCGACGAAGATCACCGCTGTGCCGAGGCTCGCCGCGAACAGTGTCACGAGGAGGCTGAAACTGACCAGCGCCAGGGGAAATCCCACGAACGTGTACGCGAAGTCGAGCGCCAGGCGGCGGAGGATCGTCATGCGGCCAACGCTAGGAGCGCACCGCGCAACGCCCCATCCAACTCCGGTATGGGATCGGTCTACCACCGGGGAGGGACGAACCGGCGGTTCGCGCTCGGCTCACATGTACAAACCCTTGGCGCGCAGGATCTCTATGACCCTCCGGTTGTGCTCGCCGCGGCGCTCGCGCTCCTGTCTCGCCTGCTCGGGATCGTCGATGTGCCGGTGCACCAGGATGAGGTTCTCCAGACGCGTGACCGACCCGTCCTCGCGAATCCGACAGTGCGAGGCAGTTTCCCCGTCGTTGCCTTCCTGGTAGAAGTCGAGGAAGTAGCCGGTCTCGTCGTACTCGGCACGCACGCAAATCCGTTCGCGTGACGAGCCCTCCGGTGCGACCAACCCGATCGGGACCGCCAGTCGCAGCGGATCAGGGAACGCGGAGATGTGGCTCGTCGCCCGGGACAAGGTAGCGAGAAAGATCTCCCGAACCTGATCGGGCACCACATCTTCCGATGCCATCACCACCTCCTACGAGCGACCGGCGACCTCGGCGTGGCCACGACCGGCAGCGAGTGCATGCCGGCTCGGCGAGTCATTCATCAGGTGCCACCGAACCGTCGAACTCCGCCAGAATCGTCCGAACTCGAAACCGGGAGAACGCGAGATTGCCGACCGTGTCATCGAACATCGCGTGCACGAATAGTCGCGCCGGATAGTCGGCGCGGACCGGGACCAGCAGGTGGTAGCTCCCGGCACGGCACACGATCAGTTCGTCGAGGTCGCCGTGCTCGGCCGCGGACAGCGCCGCGTTCGCCGCGACAGCGCGCATGACTTCGGTTGCCATGGCGGCGTTCTCGTGGTCGTCGACCATCGGGTGGTTGCCCGCCGCGGCGATCAGCAAACCACTGGATCCATCAATCAGTGTCACACTCAGCGCGCCCGGGATCTCCATGACCTGTCCCATGCACCGCTCGATCTCCGCCACCCCACCCACCCACCATCCATCGACGTCCGGAGCCTCGCACTGTACCGACCGTGGTGCGGGCCGTCTTCTCGGACGGTCGCTATGGCGCGGAACATGCTGGGGCGGAGCGTGTCAGGTAGCAGCGGCCCGGATTACGTCTGCTGGCCGGTGCCGGCGAGCACGATCTCCCGGATACAGACCTCGGGCGGTTGCTCGTAGGCGAAGCGGATCGCCTCGGCCACCGTCTCCGGGGCCAGCGCGCCACCCGCCGACCGCTTCCACTCCTGGTAGTCGGCCTTGATCTGCTCGTCGGTGGTGTGGGACAGCAGCTCGGTCTCGACCACGCCGGGCGCGATGGTCACCACCCGCACTCCCCTGCCCGCGACTTCCTCGCGCAGGTTCTCCGACATCGCGTGCACGGCGAACTTGGTGCCGCAGTAGGCGACATGGTTGGGGAAGGTCTTGCGGCCCGCGACCGAGCCGACGTTGACGATCGTGCCCCGGCCTCGCTCGAGCATGCCGGGCAGCACCGCGTGAATCCCGTTGAGCAGCCCCTTGACGTTGACGTCGAACATCGTGTCCCACTCGGCGGGCGCCTGGGTCGCCAGCTCGCCCAGGAGCATGACCCCGGCGTTGTTGACGATCGCGTCCACCGGCCCGAACGCTCGCTCGCCGTCGGCGACGGCCGCCGCGACGGCCTCGCGCTCGGTCACATCGACGCCGAGACACAGTGTGTCGGGCAATCCCAGGACTTCGAGCCGATCCACGCGCCGGGCCAGCAGCAGCAGGGCGTGGCCGCGGCTCGACAGCAACCGGGCGGTCGCGGCGCCGATTCCGGAGCTCGCACCGGTGATCACGACGAGTGGTCGGTCCATCGCCTGCCTTCCGTAGTCGACGGGGTTGCTCAGGGAACGATGACAGCGCGACCGCGCAACGTGCCCGCGGCCAAGCGGCGGTAGGCCTCGGGAGCGTCGTCCAGACTGAAGCGCTCGACCGCTATCTCGAGGACGCCCTCGTGCGCCAGATCGATGAGCTCGATCAACTCGCTGCGGGAACCCCAATACGGCGAAGTCACCGCGGATTCGTACGGGCTGATGCCGAATCCCACTCGCGCGGCGGCTTTTCCGTCACCGAGCCCGACGATGGTGACGTCGGAATCGATGCCGGCCACGGCCATCGCGGTGTCCACCGTCGGCTGGTAGCCGACGAAGTCCAGCACCAGGCTCGCGCCCGCGGCGCCGGTGATCTTGCGGACGTTCTCGGCCGCCTTCGCGTCCGAGAGCACGGCTTCGTGCGCGCCCACCGACCTGGCGAAGGCCAGCTTGTCGTCGCTGACGTCCAGGGCGATCACCCGGGCCGAGGACAGGTGCCGCAGCAACTGGATGGCGACATGGCCGAGTCCGCCGCTGCCGATCACCACCGCCCAGCTGCCGGGGCGCAGCTTGCCCAGGGAGCGCTTGATCGCGTGGTACGGCGTCAGCCCGGCGTCGGTGAGCGGAACCGTCGCGACCGGGTCGAGGTCGCCGATCGGAACCAGGTGCCGCGGCGAGTCGACGATCATGTACTCCGCGATCGCGCCCGGCGCGCCCAGCCCGGGCGGGTAGATACCCAGCTCGGCGGCGCGCGAACAGTAGTTCTCCAGCCCCTGCGCGCAGAACCAGCACACCCCACACCCCCACGGCCCGTACACGACCGCGTTCGTGCCGACCTCGAGACCCTGCACGCCCGCGCCCACCGCCGCGACCGTGCCGGCCCCCTCGTGCCCGAGCGTCAGCGGAAGCGGGAACGCGAACACCTCCGCCGGCATCGACATCACGAAGTCGTCCGAGTGACACACCCCCGCGGCGGTCACCTGCAGCAGCACCTGCCCCGGCCCCGGCTCGGGCGTCGGCACCTCCCGGACCTCAGGCTCGGCACCGATCTGTACGTACTGCAGGGCCTTCATAGCGCTTCCTTCCGGTCGGACGACGTTGGGTGCGCACCGCGGGAGACCAGGCGGCCGGCCTTCAGGCTAACTCACAGCAAATACCCTGCGGGTTCCGGCGGCGTTTCGCGCCGAGCGGGTGAGGATGGACATCGCCCGCCGCCCTATGAGCCGCTCGTTCTCGCCGGGGCGCTCGGCCAACGGATCAACCTTCGGCCGCGGAACTCGCCGTCGTCAGCACCGGCGCGAGCATCCCCGCTCACCGGTGCAGCCGCCGTGCGAGCTCAGGCCGGACCGGATAGACACGCTCCTCGGGGAGCAGTGCCGCAGCGGAGTCGTACCTGCCCCTGGCGCGTAGGTCCGATATGTCGCGCACCCTCGGGGTCAGGTCCGTGATCTCGGTGACCCACTCGTCGACGAACCGCTCGACGATGTGCCGGCTCAGGCCGACCTGGATCGACCGGGTGTCCGAGCTCGCGCCGGTGAGTGTCCGCTCCGGGTCCCACTGCACGGTGACGATCGCGTGCTTGATCTGCGCCTTCCAGTCGGCGCGGTCCCTATACACGCCGGGCACGTAGCTACTCAGAACCGCGTGCGACAGAGCGCTTTCCCAGCCTTCGCGGGTGATCCGGACGGCGAGGACTCGTTCCTGGCCCGGCTTGCGTCCCCAGTCGCTGCGCTCCATCATCCACAGGAACGACGGCTTGATCCATGTCATGCGGTTGGTCGAGAACGGGGGCACGAAGCGCTGTGCCAGCACCGCGGGTTCCGCGATCGCCGGGGCGTACGCCTGATAGACGACTATCGACTCCTGGTCGTAGTCGGCTCGAATGTCGTGGACTGCCATGGATACCTCGTTCGATGCGGTCCGTGCCGAAATCGGTTTCGAACCATAGTGTTTCGTCATCTGGTCCGCAGCCGATTTGTGCTGGTTATGCGGGAGACACCGATACCGAGGTCTGCAGCCGTAAGCCCGAGCACTCGCGATCCCGGTGTCACAGCGTGCTGTTAGCGTTTGCGCCGCAAGCGGATTCACCCGGGTGCCGCCCGCTCGCGGTCGATGTTCGAACCGGAAGGAAAGTTGTCTCATGAAGCTGGTTATTGCCGGAGCACTCGCGGCCGTCGCCGTTGTCGCCGGAGCCGGGAGTGCCCAGGCGCGGTCGTACGACCCGGACACGGTGATCCTGAACGCCGAGAACGGCGCCATCACCATGACGTACGGGGCGTACGTGGATTGGCTCGCCGAGAACGCGAGCGAGGTCCGGCCCGAGGTCCAGCAGGCCGGTGGGTGCGCGGCCTACCTCGCCAAGACCGGAAACCCTGCCCGCATGAAGGAAGCCGCGCCGCTCGGGATCGACCCGTTCATCGCCGCGTGCAAAGAGGCTCTGGGACTTCAGGCCTGAGACTCCCCCGCCGTGTTCGCACGGCGAGGTCGCTAGGTTCCGGACGGAATCCGCAGCACGACAACCGGGAATCGCGAGATGACCGCGGCGGATCGTGAACCTGTGCAGCGGCTGCGGCACCCCGCTGCCTACAGTTCAGGCATGACGCCTGATCTGGATCCCTCCACCGTTGTCGTGCACGCCGGCCGGCCCGCTCGGGTCCCGGACGCGCCGATGGGTGGGTCACCCGTCTTCAGCTCGACCTACGTCGCGGGTGGCGAGACGGGTTACGGCCGCTTCGGCAACGACGCCTGGACAGCGCTCGAGGAGACCCTCGGCGCGCTGGAGGGCGGCCGCTGCCTGAGCTTCGCCTCGGGGATGGCGGCCGCCGCCGCGATCTGCGACCTCGTACCGGTCGGTGGACGGGTTGTCGCGCCGCAGCACGCCTACAACGGAGTGCTGGCGCTGCTGGATCAGCAGGCGGCGACGGGGCGGCTCACCGTCGACCGGGTGAGCATCGTCGACGCCGCGGCCGTATCGGCCGCGGTGGCCGGGGCGGACATGCTGTGGCTCGAGTCGCCGACCAACCCGGCGTTGGAGGTCGCGGACCTCTCGGCGCTCGCGGCGGCGGGCCGGGCCGCGGGCGCAATGGTGGTCGTGGACAACACCTTCGCCACGCCACTGCTGCAGCAGCCGCTGTCCATGGGCGCCGACATCGTGCTGCACGCGGTGACCAAGTTCATCGCGGGTCACTCGGACGTGGTGCTCGGCGCCGTCATCACGAACTCCGATGAGAAGTGGTCGGCGCTGGAACTGCGGCGGAGAAGCCAGGGCGCGATCCCCGGCCCGATGGAGGCGTGGCTGGCGTTGCGCGGACTCCGCACGCTCGCACTGCGTATGGAGCGGGCCCAGTCCAATGCCGCGTTCCTGGCGGCACGCCTGCTCGAGCACCCGCGCGTGAGCCGGGTGCGCTATCCCGGTCTGCCCGACGACCCCGGCCACGCCCTCGCGGCCACCCAGATGTCCGGCTTCGGCGCGATCCTCGCCTTCGAACTCGGCGGTGACGCGGCCTACGCGCAGCTGGTCTGCGAAAGCACCGAGCTCTGGGTCCACGCCACCAGCCTCGGCGGCGTGGAGTCGATGCTCGAACGCCGCCGCCGCTGGCCCATCGAGGTCTCGACCATCCCCGTGGACCTCATCCGTCTGTCGGTCGGCATCGAGCACCCGGAGGATCTGTGGGCCGACTTGGCGCAGGCCTTGAAGTAGCTCCTCGACCCGGTTCACTCCGGTCCCGGGTGTGCCTACTCGGATGCGCGCAGGTACACCCGGGCTCCCGGCAGGTCATTGAGGTGCTGTGCGATCGGACCCCGAATTCGCATGGCGCGCACCGCGTCTTCGACGGTGTTCTTTCCGGGACGAGCGGGACCCGCATTCCCGGTTGCGTCGGGACTCAGCCGCACGCCACCAGCGTGCACGGTTCGACCAGGTACACGAACGAATCGAGGGGGCGTACGTACACCCGGTGGGACACCGGGTCCGCGGTGATGCCCTCGGCAGAGCGTTGCATCTCGATCGTGCCTTTCACACTGCGAGAGGCGGTGTCGATGACGGTCAGGCGGGTGGGGCCGTCACCGCCCGAGTACGAGGCGTATACGTGGCCCAGGGCGGGGTCGATCGCTATCCAGAACACCTCGTGGCCGACGTCGATGAGTTGACTCGTCCCGGTGGTGAGGTCGAGCGCGACCACGCTGGTTCCCGCGGACATGTAGGCGGCGTTCGTCTTCGGGTCCATGACGATTCGATCGCTCGAGACCGATGTATCGATCTGGCGCACTATCGATTTGGTGTAGGGGTCGATGACCCGGACGTTGCCGGTGCCGCTGAGATAGACCAGTCCCGTGTCGGGGTCGGCGGTCACGTCCAGACCGTGGCCCCGGGCGACGATCCGGCCGCTGATCTGGACGGTGGCGGCATCCACGATCGTGGCGACCACGACCGAACCGGTTGCGGGGTCGACGGTATCGCCGTTCGCTTGGGCTATGTAGACATCGTGGGTGATCGGGTTGACGGTCAAACCGCGAACGCCGGACGGCACGACCACCGATCCTGCCACCGCGCGCGTTTCCGGGTCGATCTTGACCAGCGCGGTGCCGCCCTGTGCCGTGCCGCCGAGCAGCCAGAGTGTGCCGGTCCCCGGGTCCGCCGCGATCCCCTGGAGCGACTTCTCCACCGGTATCGCGGCGATAGTCGTCCTGGTTGCGGTGTCCACGACCGACACGGTGCGGTCGGCGCTGTCGTAGGCGTACAGGCGGTTCCGGGCTGGATCGGCGGCCAGGTACCCGACGCCGCCGGAGTAACCCACGGCGATCTTCTCGAAATCGGGTCCGGTCTGGTCATCCCGGGAAGAAAGCACACCTACACCGGTGAGCACGGCGCCGACCAACACGACCATCCCGGCAATGAGCCATGGCAGCCACCGTGAGAAGTTCCTGGACGGTGCGGGATTCGATCGTGGTGCCGCCGGCCGCAGCGGGTCGTATGTGCCGTGGGGCGCAACCTGGCCCATGGACGTGACAGGAAGTCGAGGGTCGGCGCCACCGTTCGGTGGCGGGCTCGGCTTGGAGAAGTCGATGCCACCCCGGGCCGGTGCTCCCGTCGCGGCAACCGGCGACAGCTCGGCAGGCGCCGGCGCGAATCCCACTGCGGCGTTGGCATGTTCGTACGCGCTCGCGGTCAGCCGGAGCCGATCGGCGGGATACCCGACCTCGTACGCGGCCGCGGCGAGCACCTGTGTCTGCTGGGCGGACCACTCGCGAGGATGGACGAGCTCGAGCCCTCCGGGCAGATTCCACCCGCACTCGGGCTGTGCCCGCGCGATCACCGCGCGCAGCACCGCCGCCACCAGGGCCTGCACCGGTACCGTGGTCCCGCCCAGCTCGCACGTCGGCCGGCCGCTCTCGATCCACCAGTTCGGTTCCGCCGCATACCGGGAGGGGTCGATCAGACCGTGTTCGCGGGCCACCTCCCCCACTTCGAGTCCTGCCGTCGACGAGAGGTAGACCCCCGCCGGCATGGCCGTCCCGGCATCGGTCAGGCGCAACGGCCGCACTGTTCCGTCGACCCCGCACAGTGCCGCCGACGTCTCCACCGGCCCGAATTCCACACGCAGCCACACCGGCTGACCATTCCCCACCACGTCACCCCTTCAACGACCGGTCAACTCGGCGAGCATAGCTGGACGGTCGGGCGCCCCGAGCCAGCTGTTGCGGGTGCCCGATTCGGGGTCCGCCAGTCGGAAATCGATGCAGCCCGGGAGTGACAGCCGCTCGCCGCCAGTGCTCTCAGACTTCTCTCAGCAGCGATCGGCACACTGACCGGCATGGGACGTCGGGGGGGTCGAATCGTTTCTCTCGCCGCGAATCCGGATCCCGGACCATGACTGACGCGCGCGGACCGCTGTCGGCGGGAGAATCCGGGCGGCAGGCGCCGATCGGCGGGTCGATCACCCTGCACCGGCGGGTCACGCTGCTGGCGGCCTCGGTGGTCACGGTCGCGGTCGCGGTTACCTCCATCGCCGCGTACTCGCTCGTCGCGCGCAGTCTCTACGACGATGTCGACACCCAACTCCGCACCCGTGCAACGTTCATGATCAGCAAGAACGTCGACCGGATGACCTATCTGGAAGCACGCACCCTGGGCAGCCTGTTCTCCGACGACATCGGCGTCACGCTGATCTACCCGGGCGGCGGGTCGAGCGGGCTGGTCATCGGGTCCGACACCACGCCGCCGCTGGGCGATCCGGAGATGGCGGTGGCGCGCGGCGAGCTCGACTTCTCGCTGCGCACGATCGGCGATCGGCGGGTGCTGGCCCAGCACATCAATTCCGGGGTCACACTCGTCATCGAGCAGCGCCTGCAGCCCACCCGCGACATGCTCGACCGGCTCACCTGGCTGCTGTTCCTGGTCGGCGGCTGCGGCATCCTGCTGGCGGCCGCGGCGGGAACTGCTGTGGCACGCACCGGATTACGGCCGGTGGCGCGTCTGACCTCCGCGATCCAGCGCGTCGCGCAAACCGATGACCTGGCACCGATACCGGTGTCCGGTGACGACGAACTCGCCACCCTCACCGAGCGATTCAATACGATGCTGCGCGCGCTCAGCGACTCCAGGGAGCGGCAACGGCGCCTGGTGGCCGACGCCGGCCACGAACTCAAGACGCCGCTGACCTCGCTGCGAACCAACGCCGAGCTCCTGATCGCCTCGGATCGTCCCGGCGCACCGTCGATTCCGGACGAGGACATGGCCGAGCTGCGGGACGACGTGATGGCCCAGATCCAGGAACTGTCCACGCTCGTGGGCGATCTGGTGGATCTGGCGCGCGAGGACGTACCTGACGCACAGTTCGAGCGGGTCGATGTCGCCGTCGCTGCCGAACGGGCGCTCGAGCGCGTGCGCCGGCGGCGGGGCGAGGTCGAGTTCGACGCGGAGCTACGACCGTGGTGCGTCTACGGCGACCAAGCCGGCCTCGAACGGGCGCTGCTGAACGTGATGGACAATGCGGCCAAGTGGAGTCCCGCCGGGTCTCAGGTGCGGATCGCCATGGTCGCCAACGGCCGTGGGCTGCTGGAGTTCACGGTGGACGATGCCGGGCCGGGGATCGAGCCCGGCGATCGCGAGCTGGTCTTCGAGCGCTTCTACCGCGCGACCTCCGCGCGTTCGATGCCGGGGTCCGGTCTCGGGTTGGCGATCGTGAAGCAGATCGTCCTCAAGCACGGGGGGACGGTCGCGGTGGAGAGTTCGGCGCGGGGTGGGACGTTGATCCGGATCGTGCTTCCAGGAGAGCAGATCGGCTGAGGTTGCCGGTCGGGCCCGTATCGGTATGGTCGCTGTCACTACGACATCCCTTTCCGGTGGCCGGGACGTTCCGATGGGCCTGATCGAAGTCGCCGACCTCACCGAAGCCACCCCGCGACTACCCCCGATCGAAGATTCGCCCGATCCTCTCAGTCACCTCGTGCTCACTGTCCACACCACAGAGATACTGCAGATCAGGACGCATCCTCCACCCAATTCCGGCATCCGGCAGGTCGCATACGGAGCGACTGATGGAGCCAGAGCCTTTGCAGCACAGCCTCATTGAGCACTGATCGAACTCCGTAGAGTCGTGGTGTGATCGAACCGGATTGGTACTGCTCCGAGGTAATCCCACGCTTGATCGACGTCGAAGTCTTGGTCGAGACCGAACACGCCCTCGCCTTCCGCCCGCCGATGCCGGGGTTCGGTACCGAGCATGTCATCGTGGTGCCCAAAGACCATGTTCGCTCCCTCCTGGAGCTCGAACCAGGACTCGGTGCGCACCTCTTGGCGGTCGTGCAAGAAGTCGCGGCCGGAGTTGCCGCCGAGCACGGCGGCTGTCAGGTACTGACCACGCTCGGCGACGAGCAACACAATCGCCATCTCCACGTACACGTCGCGGCTGGCAAGGGCGTTGCACGGTTCGTCGGGCGGGACTGATCATGGCTGAAAGCTCGAAAGCGTCAACGCACTCGACGACAGATGGCTCGCTGACAGAATCCGCAGCGCTGAACCGCTGACGTGCAACGCGCCACCACGCGCACTTCCCTCACCTTGCCTGGATACCAGAGCCTCCGGTCGCGGTGTGGTTCTCGGTACCGTGGGTTCGCATGAGCGCCACCGAGCTCGAGATCACCGCGAACCTCGTCCGCGATTTGCTACGGGAACAGCATCCCGATCTCGCGGACCTGGCCATCCGCGAGGTGCCCGGTGGCTGGGGCAATCAGATGTGGCGCCTCGGAGACGAGTTGGCCGTACGCATGCAGCGCATGGACCTCACCCCCGACCGGCAACTGGAGGAAAGACGGTGGCTACCCGTACTGGCTCCGAGATTGCCACTGCCGGTACCGATCCCAGTGCGGTTCGGCGAACCGTGCGCACGCTTCCCCAAGCACTGGACCGTGATGACCTGGGTCCCCGGCCGGCCGCTGGACCACACCACGATCAGCCGCGGCACCCACACGGCCGACACCCTCGCTCGCTTCCTGCAGGCACTGCATGTACCGGCAGCCCCCGATGCGCCTGCGGGGAGAGACCGTAGGGGCCACCCCCGAGACTGCACCGACAGCTTCGAGAACCTCGTCCGGGCCGTCGCTCCCGACCTGGTCGCCGCCCACAGCCTCCGGAGAGTCTGGTCCGAAGCGGTCGCCGCGCCCGCGTGGGCCGGCCCACCGCTATGGGTACACGGCGATCTACACCCCGCGAACGTCGTGGTCTCGGACGGAACGCTGTCGGGCATCATCGACTTCGGTGACATGTTCGCCGGCGACCCGGCGTGGGACCTCGCCGCCGCATGGGTGCTGCTGCCCGCAGGCTTCGCTGAACGATTCTTCCGCACGTACGCGCACGCCGACGACGCCACGATCCGACGCGCACGCGGATTGGCCGCGATGAAGAGCCTGTTCCTGATGCTCATGGGGCAGAACGGAGATCGCGGCCTCCCCGGCGGCAAGACGCACTGGGGTCCCGCTGGCCACGCAGCGCTCGATCGTGTGCTCGAGGGATCGTGATCCTGCCGAACTAAGCACTCTCGTGACAGCGAGCAGGCGGATCGCATCGTGTTGGCGTGAAGGCGGTGGCCACCTGTTCATCGTCGATCTTCGAATTGTGTTGGCGTCCAACGCCATCCAGACACAACGGAAGGCAAGGGCCGGGAGTTGTCCCCCGTATCGGGTACGGTCGTGTGCGCTGATCGAGATCGAGGGGTTGACGTGGGGTTGGACATCGCTGCGGAATTCGGGGAGTTGGGTTCGCTCTCTGCTGCAGATGAGGTGTGGGAGTGGTATTCGGCGGCATTGGCGTGGTCGTTGTACACGCTGCCCTACCGCGAAGCCATGATCCTGTCGACACCGATTGGATACGTCCAGTTCCACCGTGCGGACGACGGCGTGGAGTGCGAGGTCTCCTCGAACGAAATGCTGGGGGAACAGAGAATCTCACGCGATGGTGAGGCGGCCTTGGCTGCTCAGGGATGGGCGTCGCCGCAGCCTGAGATTCGTGGCGCCTCGGGCAACTGGGCCCGTGAGATTCATGCGCCTGCGGAGTTCGAGGAGTACGAACACGTTGCCGCGCTTGTTGTCACCGCGCTACGGAACGTGCTGGAGTTGCCACTTCCATTCGAATTGGATGTTAGAACACCCTTTTTCGATACAGACAGCACGGACGAGATTCGAGGGCGGTGGCTGCTCGCACGGCCGGACGGATATTCGGCTGAACAGCTTCGGACCGCCACGCCGACGCAGTTGCGACGATTGACAATGGCGGGATGGGCCGCGCTGGAGCAAAGCAAGCGGCCACGGCATAGGCGTCTGGGCTGGACCGAGACGGTGGTCGAGGGCGGTGTACGGATGGTCACTTTCGACGATTGACCACTATGTGTAGCGAGTCTTGTACGGTGCGTTCGAGTCGAACGCCGCATTCTGGGGTTTAATATGGGTTACGACGTCAGTTTTCATCCTGTCGATATGGCACTGCTCGAGCAACGGGTCATCCCGTTCTTGGCCGGCCACGGCGAGGACGACGGCTTGGATGATCTGGTTCTCGACGCGGTGCGGCAGGCCAGAGTCCGATTCCGTGCCAATGCATGGGGTTTGGGTCTCTACAACTTGCACGCGCGACTGGATCTCGATCCCGCGCTCTACCTCTGGGGGCGACCGTTCTTCGTCACCGCGGATACGCCCGAGGCCGTCGCCGAAACCGTTGTGCGATACACCAAGTGCACCCCCGAAGAAGTCGACGACCTGGCGCGCAGCCAGATCGCTCAGCTGGACCCCCACCTGCTCAACCACATTGAGCCAGATATGACTGGCAATCTACCCAGCGATGGGCGGATAGCTTTCGGCCTTGTTCTGAAACTCGACGCACTTCGCGAGGCCGCGCAGACCATCCGTGCGGGCCGGTCGATGATCCGAGACCGGAGCGGCAATGCGATCTCAGCCGCAGACGCGCTCAACAAATGCGGCCAGTTCCACGCAGTCGAGTTCCTGGCCGCGTTGCTCCCCGGCTGGATCACGCGAGGACGGGTCTGGCCGACCGAATTTGACGCTCCGCTGTCGGACAACGCACCCGTTTTCGGTTCGCTACCTACGGAATTCCCGGGCCTCGATTGGACATCCGACTGGACGATCAACACAAACTACGAGATCGGCGGATATTCACCCCCGGGTGAAGTCCGAGGCTTGCGAGAGTGGCTGTCCGACAATGCTTCAACGCTTACCATCGAAGCCGACAAGTGGAACGACCGCTTCTACGTTCGCAAACTCGATGAAGCCTTGGCGCTGACAGAGCTGACGGGATCGGCATTCGTCGAAGCCACCGATATCTACATCCCGTCGATGGGCACGATCAACTGACTGTCGACCGAGTCGAAGTCCTGAAATGCGGACGGCTCCATCGATATCAGCGTGCATGGTGGGGTGGTGCGGCAGCAATGGGTCCGGCGGGATCCTGGTACCCGAAACTGGTAGGAGTGAGATGAAGGACATCGAATCCGTACTTGCTGCGGATTCTCTACCCGGCCGCGTCAAGCGTCAGCGCATCTTCGACCTGCTCTCTGTGCAGCCACGACTCGGGGCCGACGCCGCGGTGCGCTATCTTGCCGAAACCGAGAATGAAGACGGGGCCAGTTATGTGGCCCAGTACCTCGCCTTGATCCCTGGAATGGCGGCGGAGAAGACCCGCGCCGCTGTACACCTACGACATTCGCCGGCCTTGGCGCCGGAGGCGTCGTGGCTCGTTCCCTGGCTCCCCGAGGATCTCCTCAACGCCTTCATCACCGACTATCTGACGGCCACCGAACTCAGCGAATCACCGGACGATGCTGTCGTCTACTGCATCGGCCTCTACCACCCGCAGCTCGTGCGTCCGCACGCCCGTCGCCTAAATCCCCACCTACTTCGTGCGCTGTTGTCCGGTGCGCCGGACGAGCTGGCCGACGCCTTCCTCGAGGTCTGGTACCAGACCAACGATTTCTCACGGTTGGAAGCTCTCGCGCTGATCCGCACCGACCATGCGCGCGCACTGGTGCGCAGTGCCCTCGGCCCAGCCGAAGGGTTCGGGGACTGGGAGACGTTCATGGAACTGGCAGGCACACTGCCGGACTCCGGTAAACCCTCCGGATTCTGGCCCGCCTCCATGGGTTTCATCGCGGACAAACAGCAAAGCCCCCACACGGTCGGTGGTCGGTTCCACGGCGAAGTCCCGATCTGCTTCGGGTGTCACGCACCGGCCGAACGCATACTTCGACTCGCCGCACACTCGCTCCCGTTCCCGATGAAGAACGACCCGTCATTCTTCTGGTACGCCTGCGACTGCGACGCCATGTATTCGACAACCCTGCGCATCACACCCGAAGGCACACACGTCTACTTCGGCCCGTCCGCGCCCAGCTCCGGCAGCACCGGAATGGTGCCCGGCGGGGAACGTTCACTCGTGCTGGAACACCATCCCAACCAAATCGGCATCAGCGACGAATCAACCGACGAGAGCAGTCAACACCAGGTCGGCGGCCTCCCCCACTGGATCACCGTGGACCGGCACCCACGCTGCCCCGAATGCGGCGACTACATGCCCTTCCTCGCCTCGATCGGAGGCAACCTCACACCCTTCGGCTACCTGCCGTTCGACGGCACACTCTACTGTTTCTGGTGCGACGACTGTTGCGTCTCCAGCACCAAATACCAGTCCTGACAACGGAAAACGCCAGGGTGAGTGCGAACCCTGGTTAAGGGTTCTCCTCCAGAGTCAGGCCGTAGTAGTCGACGCGATAGCCGGCCACCGACTGCGCGTGGTCGCTCAGGCTGAGGTCGTGCGGGGACGCGACGCCCAGGCCGCGCAGGGTGTCGACCATCATCCGAGCCAGTTCGGGACCGTTGACCTCGCCGATGCCGAAATCGCCGGAGTGATAAAGCGATTCGGTCCAGTGCTCGAGCGCAGCGGGCCGGGTGGACTCCGGAATCCAGCCGAGGGCGACGGGGTCGGGGATGTCCGCGCCGAGATCCTCGGTGTCGTACGCGACCTCGAGACGGTCGCCGCACGCGATGTGGAGGACTATGGGCCCCAGGGTTCCGGGCACCAGGGCGTGGAAGCCGAAGTCCAGTTCGATGTCGAGCGCGTGGGTTTCAGCGGGGAGATTCCAGAGGAAGTCGGTGAGGGTGTGGCGGAAGACATCCCAATCGTCGGTGCGCCAGCCTCCGGGGAAGCCCAGGCCCGCATTGGCGGGATCCAGGTTGGAGCCGAAGAAGCCACTGACGGCGTAGTTCTCGCCGTGTCCCTGCCGCCAGAACCAGTTCTCCGCCGGATCGGTCGGCTGCAGCAGCAACTCGGGACCGTGCTCGCCGGCGCGCAATTCGAGGGTGTCCGCTTGCTGACGCCAGCGGCGGAAAGGGCTGCCCCACCGCGGAGCCGAGTCGTAGAACGGACCGAGCCCGCCGTAGACGCCCATGATGGGAGCCGTGCCGAACTCTCGGGTCAGCGCCTCACCCGCCGCACGGAACGCGGCGGCCTTTCCCGCCGCTCCATCTTCCGGGACGGCGATGGGCACGTACAAACCCACGTAGTCCTCGCCGTCGTGCACGAAGTCCTTCTCGAAGCGGTCCACTCGCCGCAGCCGAGGCGCCCACTGCGGCAGGTTGTCCGGACCCACTCCCCCGATCAACTGCACCCCGTCGGCGGTCTCCTGCCACTGCCATCCGAGCCCCTCCACGAGTCGCCGTAGCGGCTCCGCTCGCCAGCCACCGGTTTCCGCACCCCGTAGTTGCCGCGCGAGATCGACCACACGCGCCGCGTCCCAACCCACCGTCATTCCGAACTCCCCGATTCGCTCAACGTATGTGGGAGACCCTGCCATACCGGCCCGACAAACCAGGCGGTCGCGACCTGTCGGTGCGCGGACTCCGTGGCCGACACGGCTCCGCAGTGGCTCAGCGGACATGGGCTGCCACCCGACCGACATCCCGTGCCTAACTGGCACTCACCGCACCTAACCAGCTAACAATGCTTCGACGTCAGCAGATGGCACGACTGCATGATGCTCCACCCATCAACCTGACGAATGGACACTCGTGAACACACCCACCCGCGTCGAACCAAATTCCACCTCACAGCCCAGCTACTCCTCGGCCGCGCCGAAGAAGTTGAAGAAGCGGGTGTGGCTGGTCGGCGCACCGGTGCTGGCTCTCGCCCTGGTGGCGCCCGCGTGGAACAGCGCCGCGGCTGCGGCCGACGCCGCCCGGCCGGATATCGCGGCGCCCTCATCGGCACTCGCGATCGGATTCTCCCCGGCCAAGCAGGATCTCACCTCCGGCCAGCGCAACGCCATCCAGTCCGCCCAGCAGTATCTCGACTTCTCCGCCTTCTCCCGCAGCGGTCTGATCGACCAGCTCGAGTACGAAGAATTCTCCACTGCGGACGCTACGTTCGCAGTGGACAGCCTGGACGTCGACTGGAACGAGCAGGCGGCCAAGAGTGCCAAGCAGTACCTCGAATACACCTCGTTCTCTCGGTCCGGACTGATCGATCAGCTGGTGTACGAAGGCTTTACGCGCGCGCAGGCCGAGTACGGAGCCAATGCCGCCTACTGACAATCTGTTTCGTCGGTAAATCCCATTGGCAAGAAGCGAGCACTGCGGCGCAGGGCCGTCGCAGTGCTCGCGGTTCATTCCCCCGACCTCCGCAACTCGCAACGAGGCGATCGAGACCGGAGAGCTGCCTCCGGCGGGGTTCGGCGACCTCATTTACGATCTTGGTGGCGATCACTGGGTCGCGCAGTTATCCGAATGATTGGAATTGTCTTGCTCTACTCGAAGGTCGCCACCGGGCTCGTTGCCGCGGCCGCCACTGTTCTGCTCGCCGCCCCCGCCTCGGCATTGCCGTCGGCAGAACTTCAGCCGATCGCGGGCCCGCACAACTACGGCCCGCTCCAGGATGCGCATTTCGGGTTCCTGCTCATCCAGCGGGAGGGCATTACGGCACTTCCCGAACTCATCTCGGATTTCCAGGGTATTGCCGAAGGTGGTCATGCCGTCTGCGATCTGCTCTCGGAGGGCATCTCGAAGAACGGTCTGGCTGCCTACTTGAGCGACGGGGCAGACGATTTCGGCACGGCGCTGGCCTTCGTGAATGCCGCCGAGACCGCCTACTGCCCCGGCTGAAGCCGGGACACAGCGGACCATCCCGCCGGCGCCCTGGGAAGTCCTGCCCCGAACACCCTCGAGGGCCGACATGACGGCAGATTCGCGGTATTCCGGCTCAACTGCTGAACCGAGGGTGCTCAGGGCCGGAACCGGCCGGCCGGCCGGGACACCATCCGCCGAAAACCAAATGGACCGGCATAGTTTCATGGGGTGAGTGCGGGAGACGCACCGAAACGAGTGGGGGATATATCGATGACCGCTGCCGTAACCGAACTCGTCGCCAAGCTGCGATCGCTGGCGGCCGAGCGACCGGACCTGGTTACCTTGTTCCGCGGATTCACCGAGGCGGAACTCGACGCCTTCCCGGTACGCCTGCCCGAGCCGGAACGCACATTGCTCGGACAGGTCGGCGCCATCTGGGTGAATGGACAGGGGTTCGGACCCGGCGCCGACTACGTCTCCATTCCGGCCGAGCTGTCCGAAGAGCCCTGGCCGCGGCTGGACTGGTGGTCCTGCGACGGTCCGCTGGAAGTCGGTTCGGTGCGGACCTCACTCGAGGTGCACGATCCTTGCAACGGCGACTTCTACTACCTCGATGTCGATCGCGACACCGGTGTGTGGGGACCGATCCTGGCCTGCTCGACGGACTATGACGACGCCTACGCGTACTTGGCGACCTCGCTGATGAACTGGTGGGAGCGTATCGCGGACGTGCTTGCCACCTCGCAGACCGAGCAAGAATGGGATTCGGTGTTGCACCCGTGGAGCTTTCGCGATCCCGGCCTCGAACCGCAGGCCTGGCGTGACCTGCGCACCGGACTGTCGCCGGCCCAGCAGGCCGCATTGGCGGACCTCGACGACGACGCGCAGGTGATCGACCTGCACCGCCTCACCCCGCCGGTGTCGTTGGAGGTCTATGCCCCGAACACCCTCGAATGCCGGCTCGACGGCCGATTCGCGATCATCCGGCTCCGCGACTGACCCGAAGGTGCTCAGGGTCGAAGTGGAGTAAGCGCGCGGGCCAGGCGTTCGAGCCATTCGCGCAGCGAGCCAGTCACGTGAGGGTGGTTGTGCTGGAAGGACTCCCAGTTCACCACCCAGGCGAGGATGTCGTCGTTCTCGAAATCGGGGGCCGTGTCGCCGAGGACCTTGCGCAGCAGGGGCAGGGTCAGGTGGGTGCGGGGAGATTCGGCCAGCAGGACGGCGTCGTAGAGGTCCTTGCCCTGCCCGCCGTCAGGGATGGCTCCGTAGCTGCGGGGCTGACTGGATTCGGTGTAGAGCCACAACAGTTTCCAGGCCAGTGACGCTTCACGGCTGGCCGTGGCACAGGGAATCGGGGTGCCGCCGTCGCCGCGGGGCACCAGCGTCCAGACCGGGGCGTCGGGCAGGGACTGGCCCGCCGCGAAATCCAGTTGGACCGCGCCGGCCATCGGGTCGGGGCCGGCGGTGTGCCACGGCACCACGACGCGGACGCCGGGTGTGTCGTAGTAGTCGAGGGTGCCGGTCGGGTCGCCGTCGATCTGGTCGCCGTCGAGGATCACACCCGCCGGGGCGGTCGGACGTTCACGAATCGTTTCCGCGAGGTCGTCGAGAAGTGGTGTCCAGGTGTAGGTTTCGAAGCAGTCGTCGGGATCGACCCAGTGCAGGCCCTCCGGCGGCAGGATCGGGCGCAGGCCGAAGGTCTCGAACTGCTCGTCCTCCCACATCTCGTTGGTCACCGCGCCGAAGGCGGCTTCGGGCCAGTGCTGCACCCAGGACAGGTCGTCGACCCAGGGGTACGGGTCACCCGGGTCGGGCGCGGCACAGCCTTCGGCTTCCGGCAGAATCCAGTCCAGATCCGCAGGGGGCCTGGCGGTTTCACCGACCCACGCAGCCATGGTCATGCTGCCGCGCAGCACCAGGCTACGTCCCCAGGAGGATTCGGCGATCAAGGCGAGCGTGTGATCCAGGGCCGCGCGGTGTGCGGCACGGAATCTCGGTGAATCCTGCACGACGCCGACGGTAGAACAGCGGTCCGACACAACGGCCGGACGTGATGCTCACCCGCTGTGCCGACCAGGCTCGCACGGCGTCGGAACGGCCACCGTTGGCTATCGCGGCAGAAGCGGGTCGCCGGTGTCAGCCAAACGCCTTGTTGCGCTACATGGTCCGACTCCCGGCAATAGCGTGGCCGTGGTCGAGTTGGTGGACGCTGATCAGCTCTGGGACTATCGGATCGGCGTTCGGTAGCAGGGCCGGCGGGAGGAGTCGCGGATGGCCACGGCGCGGCGGTTCTGGATCGAATTCGACCCGCACGAGCGGGTTGACGCCCGGTTCCGGCGGGGTGTCGGTGTGACCGGCTTCGACGTGCGGGATTGCTTGTCGATGGTCGCCGAACTATTCCCCGGCAGAATGCTGCCACCCGTGCAGCGAATTACCGTCGACGTCTCGCTCGCCGATCAGCTACCGGCGAATCCCCGCTATCTCGGCGTTTCAGTGTGGCGCGGAGTCTGGTATCCGCCCGTGAACCTCGGGATCGGGCCGAGGCACACCATCGACCGACGGGGAACGCCCCGCGACTATCCGGCCCCTGTCACCGCGTCTCACCACGGAGTGCCGGCCAACGCGAATCCGCGCACGAAAACCACATGGTGGGGCGAAATCCCGCATATCGAGGGCCTGCTGTGGCCGCTGATGGACATGCACCACGCAGAGAACAGCCGCGGAATGCGCGAGTCCGCCAGGGTGCTGCGCCACGCCTGCGCCGCGGATCCGACCTACGGGACCCTGGTGCGCGAAGCACTCGACTTCATGATCTGGTGGCGGCCGACACCGGACGAATGGTTCGATCCGACCGAAACCAGGTTCACCGGCCGGCATGAACTCGACGAGTACCTGCGAGCCTTCCGCGACTACTTGTTCGGAACTCGCCCGGAGCCGATCTGTCCTCCCGGCAGCGAACCGCTGTCACCCGAGGACGCGTGGCTCGACGCTGTCAGCCGTCTACGCATCACCCGTCCGGGCGACGACCCACCGCGATAGCCACAGTGGACTGCGGCGGCGGGCTATCGCCCCGTCGGCCGCGGTTTTCATCGCCCGCCAGCTGGACGACCGGCGGTTCTGACGCGCTACACCGGGGCCAGTCGCTGCTCCTCGCCGCCGCGCACGGCCACCGGCAGCCGACTCAGATAGCGGTCCAGCACGATCCGGTCGATGACCGGGCACTCGATCTCCGAATCAGCAAGCGCCGCACGGGTGTTCACGTCGGACCAGCGGGCATGGGCGGCCAGGCCGGCATAGGTGGGTGACAGCAGGGCGGCGCGGGCCAGGACATCGCGGTCGGTGGTCGACTCCGCCGCCTGTCGTTCGAGTTCGTGCAGGACCTCGTCCAGGGGCGCCGTGCGGACGTCCACGCCGCGCGCACGCAGGCCGTCCAGCACCGCCGAGACGGGCGTGGGCACGTGGTTCACCAGGTGATAGACGGTGTCCCGGTGCGGGCCCGTGCCGATCGCGACGATCGCGCGCGCCACGTAGTCGACCGGGACGAGGGAGATCGTCGCCTCGCCCACGTCCGGCGCCAGGCCCAGGGTGGCCGCGGCGCCGATCATGGTCCAGAACCCATCCTGTGGATTGCTGATCGCGTGCACGGTGTGCGCGCTGACGGTGCCGGGGCGCAGAATGGTCACCGGCAGGCCGCGCTCGCCCGCCTGGCGAATCAGCTCCTCCCCCACCCACTTCGAGACCAGGTAGCCGTTGTCCTGTAGTTGATCGGCGGTGATGCGGTCGGACTCGGCGACCACGTCGGGCCGGGGTCCGGACGGTATCGCGGCGCCGAGGGTGGACACGAAGTGCACGGGCTTGGCGCGACCGGTGGTGGCCAGGCGCAGCACCGTCCGGGTGCCCTCCACGTTCGCCGCCCGCAGGCGCTCGTAGGGATCGACGTGATTGACGCGGGCGCCGTTGTGGAAGATCACGTCGATCCGCTCGGTCAGGAACGCGAAACCGCCTGCCGCCATGCCGAATTCAGGTAGGGACAGATCCCCGCAGAGGATGCGCAGCCGGTCGGAGATGCCGTCTGTGCGCAGGCCGAACTGCTCGAGCGAGGCCATGACCCGTTGGCGGGCTTCGGCTTCGGAGCCGGCGCGCACCACACACCACACCCGGGCCTCGGTGCGGCGCAGGAGCTCGTCGAGCAGGTGCGCGCCCAGGAATCCGGTGGCACCGGTCAGCAGGATCTCCGCGGCCGGTCCCGGGTTCGGTGGCAGGCACCCGGCCGGCGAGATCCCGGGTTCGAGCACGGCGTCGGCCGCGGGCGTGGCGGCGACCTCGGGCGCGGGCGGGCTCGTGAGGTATGCCGCGAGTCCCGCGACCGTGGGCGCGCTCAGGATCGCCCGCATCGGCACGTCCAGGTCCAAGCGGGCCGAGAGGTGGCGATGCACATCGAAAACCCCCAGCGACGAACCGCCCAGATCGAAGAAGCTGTCGGTGACCCCGACCCGCTCCAGACCCAGCACCTGCGCGAAGACCTCCGCGATCGCGATCTCCACGGGGGTCTCGGGGGCGGGCGAGTCCGACTCGGACAGGTCCTCGACGGTGGGCACCGGCAGCGCTGCTCGGTCCACCTTGCCACTGGAATTGGTGGGGAACACCGCGAGCACCGAGATCACCGCGGGCAGCATGTACCCCGGCAGCACGTCGGAGAGACTGCGCCGCAACGCCTTCGGATCCACGTCCGCGCCCGGCGCCGGAACCACGTAACCGAGCAGACGGACGTCGCCACCCGCACGCTGGGCCGTCACCGCGGCCTGCGCGATCGCCGGGTCGGCGAGCAGCGCCGACTCGATCTCCCCCAGCTCGATGCGGTGCCCGCGCACCTTGATCTGCAGGTCGGTGCGCCCGAGGAAATCGAGCTCGCCGTCGGACCGCAGCCGCGCCAGATCGCCACTGCGGTAGGCGCGTGACCCGGGCGGTCCGTAGGGGTCGGCGACGAACCGGCCCGCGGTCAGGCCCGGCGCGCCGCGATAACCGCGCGCGAGCTGGACGCCGGACAGGAACAGCTCGCCGACGACACCGCGCGGGACCGGGCGCAGGCGCGCGTCGAGCACCCGGCACTGCGAATTCCACGCGGGCACCCCGATGGACAGTCGCGGTTCGTCCAGATCCCGTTCCCGCACATGATGTTCGGTGATGCTGACCGCCGCTTCGGTCGGCCCGTACAGGTTGTGCACCTCCGCCGAGCAGATCCGGGCGAAGGTCTGCACGGTCTCCGGCGGCAGGGCCTCGCCGATGACGAACAGCGCGCGCAGTGATCGCAGCGCCGCGGGTGTCCGATGCTGGGCGATCAGGGCGGCCATGGCGGGCACGACGTCGGTGAGGGTCACCGCGTGCGTCTCGATGGCACGGCAGATCGCGTCGGGGTCGCGATGTTCGCCGGGCCGGGCCAGCACCAGCCGGGCGCCGGCCCACAGCGGCACGAAGTAGCCCCACAGCGAGACGTCGAAGGTGGCGGCGGTCTTGTGCAGGTACACATCTCGCACACCGATCGCATAGCGCCGGCACATCCACGCCACCTGATTCGCGATCGCGGCGTGGGTGATCACCACGCCCTTGGGGCGGCCCGTCGAGCCCGAGGTGTACATGACGTAGGCGGCGTGATCGGGCCGCAGCGGCCCGGCTCGTTCGTCGTCGGACACCGGGTCGCCGGGGTAGGCGCTCAGGTCGAGGGTGTCGATCAGGTGCGCCTCGACCAGGGTGAAATCGTCTGCGGTGGTGGACAATACGCAGCTCGGTTGCGCCGATTCCAGCACGTATCCGATGCGATCGGCGGGGTGTTCGGGGTCGATGGGCACCCACGCGGCGCCGGCCTCGACGACCGCGTGCATGGCGACCACCTGGTCGATCGAGCGGTGCATGGCGAGCGCGACGATCGACTCCGGGCCCACCGCGCGCTCCGCGATCAGCCAGCGCGCGAGGCGGGCGATCCGCTCGGACAGCTCCCGGTAGGTGATCGACTCGCCCGCGCACGTCATGGCGATGTCGTCCGGCCGCCGGGCAGCGTGCCGCGCCACTACTCCGGACAGGGTGTGCACGTCGAGTTCCCGCTCCGCGCCGTGGCTCGACAGCTCGGCGTCGTCCTCGCGCACGAGTTCGAGATCCCCGACCCGGCGCCGCGGGTCCTCCAGGATCGATCGCAGCAGCCGGAGATAGCCGTCCAGGAAGCGCTCGACGGTGGACTTGTCGAAAAGATCTGTGCTGTAACCGAACCGGATCCCGATGAGACCGGGTGAACCGTCCTCGCCGCGGGTGTCGATGACACCGATGTGCAGGTCGGACTTCACGGTCTCGGCCGCGACGTCCAGCATCGAGGTCGTGGCGCCGGGCATGGACAGCGCGGCCTGCGTGAAGTTCTGGAACGCGAAACCGACCTGGTACAGCGGATGCCGCCCGGGCGATCGGACCGGGTCGACGGCGTCGACGACGAGCTCGAACGGCACTTCCGAATGCGCGAAGTTGGCCAGGTCGCGGGTTCTGGTGCGGGCGAGCAGATCGATGAAGCTCTCGTCGAGATCCACGCTGGTCCGCGACACCGTCGTGTTCACGAACATGCCCGCGACCCCGTCGAGGGCGGGTTCGGACCGCACGGTCATCGGGACGCCGATCGCGATGTCCGAGGTGCCCGACAGCCGGGCCAGCAGCACCGCCAGCGCCGTGCGCATCACCATGAACAGGCTCGCCTGCCGGGCGTTGGCCAGGTCCAGCAGCTCGGTGTGCGTGTGTGCGGGCAGCGTGCGGTCCACCGTGGCTCCGCGTAGCGAGGCCACGCTGGGACGTCGCCGGTCCGCGGGCAGGTCGAGTTGATCGGGCAGGCCGTCGAGCTCGGTGCGCCAGTATCGAAGCTGTTGCGACAGTAGCGAATCCGGGTCCTCGAGCGAGCCGAGTAGTTCGCGTTGCCACAGCGCGTAGTCGGCGTACTGCACCGACAACGCCTGCCAGGCGGGCGCGACACCACCCAGCCGCGCGCCGTAGGCATCGGCCAGGTCGCGTGCCAGCGGCGCCATGGACGAGCCGTCCGCGCAGATGTGGTGCAGCGCGCACACCAGCACGTTCTCGGTCGGCGTGCGCAACAGTCGAACGCGCAGCGGCACCTCGGCGGTCACGTCGAAGCCCTGCCAGAGCAGCTCGCGGACCCGGGCGGGCAGGTCGGCGTCCGCGAGGTCCTGCACCCCGAAACGGTCGAGCAGGGCCTCCGGGGGTTCGATGTGCTGGTGCGGGCCCTGGTCGTCGGCGGGGTAGCGGGTGCGCAGCGCCTCGTGCCGGGTGACCACGTCGAGCAGGGCGCGGGTCAGGCTCGGTTCGTCGACGCCGTCCAGGCGCAGCGCGAAGCCGATGTTGTCCACCGCGGCCGAGGTGTCGAACTGATTGCGCAACCAGAAGCGAAGCTGGTTCGCCGACAACGGGATCCGCTCCGGACGCACCCCGGACAGCAGCGGCGGGCGCGCGGTATCGAAGTGCCTGGTGCGAATCGCGGCGGTCAACAGGATCGCGGTGCGGTACTCGAACAGCAGCTGCGGTGGAATCCGCAGGTTCCAGATCTCGCTCAGACGGGCCGCGGCCTGGGTCGCCAGCAGCGAGTTCCCGCCGGAGGCGAAGAAGTCGCTGTCGCCGTCGAGATCCCGGGTTCCCAGCACCCGGGCGAACACCTCGCGCACCAGGTCCTCGCCCACCCCGCTCGCGCCCGCGATCGGTGCGGACCTGGCGGTGTGGGCGGCGAGGGCGGCCCGATCGACCTTGCCCGACGGCGTGATCGGGAACTCGGCCAGCACGCGAATCGAGTTGGGCTGCATGAAGGACGGCAGTTCCGCGGCCAGCGCGGCGCGCAGCTCGGCGACTACCGTGTGCGCGGGCGTGCGCTCGGTGCGCACGAACGCGACGAGTTCGACGCTGCCGGTCGAGGTGGTCCGGTCCACCGTGACCGCGTCCACGACGCCCGGCATGCGGGTGAGCGTCGCGTCGATCTCGCCCAGTTCGATGCGGTGCCCGCGGATCTTGACCTGGTGGTCGCCGCGGCCGCGGTATTCCAGCTCGCCGTCGCGGTTGGCCCGCACCAGGTCTCCGGTTCGGTACATGCGTGCGCCGGGCGGGCCCAGGACGTCGGGCACGAAGCGCGTCGCGGTCGGTTCCGGGTGACCGGGATATCCCCGGGCCACCGCCGGTCCGCTCACGTACAGCTCCCCCACGCCGCCGGGCGCGACCGGGCGCAGCTGGGTGTCCAGGATTCGGTGGTGCACACCGTCCACGGGACGGCCGATGGGAACGGGGTCGGCCGCGCGCAGCGGGCCGGTCAGGCTGGCGGCGATCGTGGATTCGGTGGGTCCGTAGATGTTGTGGAATCGGCGGCGCGGGGAGTTCCAGCGCCGCACCAGCGCCGGCGGGCAGGGTTCGCCGCCCACAGCGATCGTGGTCAGCGCCTCCAGCTCGCGGGCGTCGAGGCTTGCCAGGACCGACGGGGTGAGGAAGGCGTGGGTGATGCGGTGCCGGTGCAGGAAGTCCGCCAGCTCACCGCCACCGAGGATGGTCTGCGGAGCGACGACCAGGGTGGCGCAGGAGCCGACGGCGAGCAGCAGTTCCAGGATCGAGGCGTCGAAACTCGGGGAGGCGAAGTGCAGCACGCGCGCGTTCCGATGGACCGATAGCGAGGTACGCAGATCCGCGGTCAGCGCGGGCACCCCGGCGTGGGTCACGCCGACGCCCTTGGGGCGGCCCGTGGAACCGGAGGTGTAGATGAGGTAGGCCAGGTTCGCCGGGCGTGGCTGCGCGCGCCGGTCCGCGTACGAGATCGGCCGCGCCGATTCCGCGTTCAGCTCGGCCGTCACCCGCGGGTCGTCGAGCACGAGCCAGTGGATGTGGGCGGGCAACTCCTCGAGGTACCGGGCCAGGGTGATGCCGAACGCGCAGCCGCTGTCTGCGAGCAGGTAGTCGACCCGCGCCCGCGGGTAGGCCGGGTCCACGGGTACGAACGCGGCGCCGGACTTGGTGATCGCCCAGGTCGATACGACCGAATCCACCGAGCGGGGCAGCACGATCGCCACACGGTCCTCGGGTCCCGCGCCGAGCGCGCACAGCGTGCGGCCGAGCCGGTTGGACTCCTCGTCCAGCTCCCGGTAGGTCAGCGAGCGGTCCGTCCCGACCAGCGCGAGCCCGTCCGGATGCTGGGTGACGGCGGCGCCGAGCAGCGACACCACGCCGCGCCCCCGCAGTTCGCCGTCGCGACGCCTCCGCTCCGCCCGAGGTGTCGCCGGCAAGCGGTTGTCGCGCATAGAGATCCTGTCGTGAGCATGCTGTTCGCTGAATTCAGACAGCAGACATCGTGGTGGATTCCCACCCGAGAAAAGACCGCCGGATTCGCGCGACACTCGCGCCCGAATCCACGGGGTTCCCCGCCCCCGACGGCGTGGCCCAGCATCGACACTTCTGACTGTGTCGGGACATCATGTTATCGATCGTGATCCATTGCAAGCCCGTGGGTGCGGCTGGTTGATGCACGGCAAATCAACACCGCCCCAAAGGGATCGAGACCGCGCTTCGGCCTGCGGTGATAGCGATACGGTCTGAATGTTCGGCGCGCGTCTACTCCGCCCGAATCGGTCCCGGGCGCAACCGGCGGTCCCCCGGCCCGGACGACACCGCCGGTCCGCCGCGTGGGCGCGAGCTATCGGTCAGACACCGTGGACGGTGATCCGCTCCGGCACCACCCGCACGATCACCCGCCGCACCTCCGCGGACTCCGGCGGCGGCAGTTCTCCCATGTACTTGCGGGACAACCGCGCCGGCAGTTCCTTGTCCGGGTCGGGCACCAGCTCGGCGGTACCCGCGACGTCGATGGCGCGATAGGGGTCGAGGGAGTCGATGACGGTCACGCTGATCCGGGGATCGCGGGCGAGGTTGCGACCCTTGCGGCGCCGGTCGGTGGTCGTGAACACCAGGGCGTCGTCCTCGCGGTCCACCCAGACCACCGACGTCTGGGGTGAGCCGTCCTCGTTCAGGGTGGCGACGACCGCGAAGTTCTTGCCGTCCAGCATGTTCCGCAGGTTCTCGGGAAGTTCGGTCATGGTTGCGAACCTACGTGTCCCGAAGGCCGGGGTGGATGGTTGAAACGCTCGTCTTCATGTCCCGATCGCTCCGTCGGCGCGCGAAGCCGGCGGTGAGTGCCGATCAGCAGACGGTGCCCTGCCGGACCGCGGCTCTGGTGTCGAAGCTCTCCGGGTTCACCGCGGTGCGCACGACGACCTGCTTGGCGGTGTCGACCAGGAAGGTCCAGCCGCCGGACAGCACAGTGCCGTTGGCGTCGATTCTGTTGACCTGCACGTACTTACCGTTGTCGGGACGGCGGGCGGTGAACCGGCCGAACCGGGTCTCGGGCGCCTTGGACCGCACCAGGGCTATGGCCGCGCTCGCGTCGATCTCGGACAGTTCCGACACCGGGGTTGGGTTCTCCTGCATGGGTCCTCGTCTCCTGTCCGAAGGTGCGTTCGCAGCTCAGTTCATACCGGAACCGGGCTCGCGGCGCAGCATTCACGGTCGCGCAATGATGCACACGATGCGAATCGGCGGCGAACCCGAGGTGGGTTCGCCGCCGATTTCACTGCGCGGAGGTGTACTACCGGGTCACCGTCGACCCCTCGTGGCGGCGGTGATCCGAGACGTTCAGTCGATCGTGCAGCCTTGCAGGGGAACGTCATTCAGGCGATCGAGCAGGTAGTTGATCGCGTTGTTGGTGCCGAACCCGTCGATCAGCTCCGGCCCGAAGTGGTTGGGCAGGGTGGCTTTCGGCAGGATCGGGGGCAGATGGTTGGTGCGGAAGGTCACCGTCGCCCCCGCGCCGCACCAGTTGTCCGCGAGTGTGCGGGTCTGCGCGTACGGGACGGTGTCGTCGTTGATGCCGCTGGTGATCAGGACCGGGCTGCGCGGGGTCAGGGTGCCGATGCGCTGCTGGGCCAGAATCGTGGACACCTCGGGGATCTCACGCAGGTGCTCGGTGAGCGGTCGCTGATCGACCGTCAGACCGGTGGTGCGCAGGAACGGATGCCGCATGATCACATCGGCGATGCACTCGTTCTCCAGCGTCGACAGCAGGGCCTTGCCCTCATCGGTGGTGCGCGCGTCCAGAACCGGCTTCAGATCGGGGTAGCGGGCCATGAAGCCGTTGAGCGCGAAGCCGATCGCGCCGCCGATCAGGGCGCCCTCGATCTCGCCGAGAATCTCGGACAGGTCCGCGGTCGGCGCGCCCGCCCAGGTGCCCTTGAGGTTCAGCTCGGGGGCGTAGGTCGGGTGCATCTCCGCGGCCGCGGCGGTCGCGCCGCCGCCCTGGGAGTAACCCCAGAACGCGATCGGGGTGTCCGAGCCGGTGCCGGCGAGCGTGTTCGCCGCGCGGGCGGCGTCCAGGACCGCGTGGGCCTCTTCGATGCGGTTGGCGTAGGTGTGCACCCCGGGGGTGCCCATGCCGATGTAGTCGGGCACGAAGACCCGCGCGCCCAGGTGGTTCCACGCCATCGCCGACAGCGCTTCCTGGTTCGCGGACAGCGTCGGCGGGGTGATGGCCAGGTACATGCCGAGGGTGAACGCCTTGGACAGCGCGCACTGATCGCCCTGTCCGGTGGTGCCCGGGGCGATGACCACTGTCGGGCGCGGGCCCTTCCCCTGCCAGGGCTGGGTGGCCTCGATGTAGGTGCCCGTGACCGCGATGGGAGCGTTGTCCTGGGTGCGGGTGGTGTACATGACGGTCTTGGCGGCGAGGGGCCACTGTCCGTCTCCCCCGGGCTGCGCCAGGTAAACCGGCAGATCAGCGGTCTTGATCACCGCTCCGGCGGCGGTATCGAACTGCGCGGGCGGGAGATAGAAGTCCTCGGCGGGCGCGGCCTGCGCCGGGGCGGCCACCGCGCTCACGAGCCCGGCTCCCACGCACATCGCCGCGGTCATCGCCATCAGGCGCCGAACCGCGCGGCGCCGCGCTGTTTTTTCGACTGACATCGTCGTCGTCTTTCTCTGCAAGATCGGAACAGCTGTGGCGCAGGCCGGCAGGCGGTACTCGTGGTGTCCGCTGCCGGGACGAGGCCTGCGCGGCCGAGGGGTGCGGGTGGGCACGCCGGCTCGACGACAACCCGGTGTGTTTCGCACGGGCCGCGCACAGTTGTGTTGCTGGTAACTCAGTTACCGGTAACGAAGTTACTATAGCTCGAGGTGAGCCACAGCACTCCCCCCGCAATCGCGAGGTACGGCACACACGCGGGCACCCGCGCGACGCGCTGTCCTAGGGTGCCGGGTTCCCGTGCTGGCGGGGTCGCATCCGCGCGTCGTACTGCTCGAGGGCGGAGTTGAACCGGGCGAGGTGGTCCACGAGTGCGGCGACCTCGTGCTCGGGCCAGTCGGCCAGGATGGCGCCGAGGTGATGCACGCGCGAAGTCCGCTCGACCTCCATCTTCGCCAGACCCGCACCGGTGCAGCGGAACTTGCGGGCGATACCGCCGTCGGGGTCGGGAATGCGTTCGAGGAGACCGGTCTTCACCATCGCGGAGGTCTGACGGTTGAGCGTGGACACGTCCAGGCCCAGGGCGTCGCTGAGCTGGCCGATGGACATCGGCCCGCTACCGCTGAGCCGGTGCAGCAGCACGTAGGCGCTGCGGTCCAGCTGCCCGGCGACGCGCCGCGTGACGAGGCTGTAGCGACCGAGCAGCATCGCCTCGAATTCGAGCGCCCCGATGGGAGTGGTCACCTGGCTCCGTCCCGCGAACCGGATCGACCGGCCCGGCCGATTGCCCGCCCACTGTACCGCCGGTCGTCCCGGGCGGGCGCCCCGTGCGCTCGGACTGCGCGGCCCGGACGGTGAGACCGCCCGGGCTGCAGCGCTATCGGTCGAGTTTCAGGTCATGGCGGAAGCGTTCCATATCGGCGATCTTCTGCGCGGTCGTCGCGTCCGGGCCGGTGTAGAACATCCACGGCATGGTCAGGATGTGGGTGATGCCGCCGGCTTCGGCGCGGGCGTAGTCCTCGATGGTCAGCGCGTCGGTCAGCGGGGCCATGACGGTGAAATCGTCCATCGACAGACCCGCCGCGGTGCGGAGCGCGCGCAGCTTCGCCGCGATGGCGACGGCCTTGTCGGTGGTGGTGAGATCGCCGATCCAGCCGTCGTAGCGTGCCGCGCGGGCCAGCGCGATGTCGGTGAGACCGCCGACCAGCACCGGGATCGCCGGCGCGGGCGGGCTCATGGCGAGCCGGGGAGTGCGGAAGAACTCGCCGTCGAATTCGGTCCAGCCCGGCTCCCACAGGCGGCGCATGAGTTCGATCTGTTCTTCGGTGCGCGCGCCGCGGCGGTCGAAGGGCCTGCCCAGGAGCTCGAATTCCTCGCGGCACCAGCCGACTCCGATACCGAGTTCGACCCGCCCGTCCGCCAGCACCGCGGCGGTGCCGATCGACTTGGCCGCGGCGTAGGGTTCGCGCATCGCGGGGATGTACACGGTGGTGACGAAGCGCAGGCGAGTGGTGACCTGGGCCAGGGCGCCGATCAGCACCCAGGGATCGGGCCAGTCCGCGAAGGGATCCCAGCGGCGCTTGCCGCTGCGGGTGTAGGGGTAGGGCGTCTCCAGCTCGGCGAGGTTCACGACGTGATCGGGCAGGCCCATCCCGTCATAGCCGAGAGCGTCGGCGGCGCGGGCGATCTCGGGAATCTCCCGGGTCGCCAGGAAGCCGGTGCTGATGTAGTACCGCATCGTTAGTCTTTTCTCGAACGGGGGCGCCGTCGACGGATCGACGGCGCCCGCCGGGATGTTCACGCCCCGGGGAAACGGACCCCGGTGAGCTGCTCGGCGACCTCCCACAACCGGGCGCCGGCGGCCGGATCCTGTGCGCGGCGCGAGATGGTGACCGGGACCGGTGGGCCGATGAGCTCCCAGCGCCCGCCGGGGCCGAAGAACTCGCCGCCCGCGACGTCCGGATCCAGGGCCGCGCGCAGGATCGGTTCGGCGCCTGCCACCGTGCCCTGGGTGAACCAGCCTGTCAGCCAGGTCATTCGGGGGTTGTACACGAGCCGAACCAGGGGATTCTGTTCGCGCAGAATGCCGGTCCGCACACCGCCGGGGTGCGCGGCCAGCGATATCGCGCGCGAGCCGGAGGCCGCGAGCCGCCGCTGGAGTTCGATCATGAACGTCATCGACGCCAGCTTCGACCGCGCGTAGGCGGCCTCCGAGTCGAAGCCGCGCTCGAGGGTCAGGTCGTCGTAGTCGAGGGTCGCTGTGCGACGACGGTGGGTGAGACTGCTGACCGTCACGATCCGGGCGGCGGGGGCGGCGGACAGCGCGTCCACGAGGTGCCCGGTCAGGGCGAAGTGCCCGAGGAAGTTCGTCACGAAGTCGAGTTCGAAACCCTCCTCGGTGACGGTGTGCTGTTTGGCCATGACACCCGCGTTGTTGATCAGCAGGTCGATGGCAGGCCAGCGCTCGCGTAATCGATTGGCGCACAGCGCAACCGAGGCGAGACTGCTGGTGTCGAGGTCCTCGACATGCACGCTCGAGCCGGCGGCGCCGGCGAGTATGTCCGCGCGGGCCGCCGCGGCGCGCTCGGCGTTGCGGCAGGCCAGCACGACCGTCGCGCCCCGATGTGCCAGGGCCCGGGCCATTTCCAGCCCGATGCCCGTGTTGGCGCCCGTCACGACCGCGACGCGCCCGCTCTGGTCCCCGGCGCGGTCGAGGGACCAGCGCGGCTCGGGTGCGCCGGTCACAGATCGACCGCCGGGATCGGCCACAGCGGGCTGCTCATCTGCTCCAGGCCCGGGTAGTGGCCGGGCTGGGGACCGCTGGTCGCGGCCTTGACGCGGGCGTCGAGTTCGGGGGTGTTGGTACGGTCCTTGAACATTCGGCCGACGGTCTTGGCGGCGATGCCGGCGTCGAAGATGTCGCGCTGCCAGGACCAGGTGTTGTTGCCGCTGTACTGGAACCAGCTGCAGCCCAGGCTGGGGATCTCGTACGGCGCGCCCGAGGGATCGGTGAAGGTGCTGCGCTGGCGCCAGAAGCCGACGACCTGGCCGTTCTGCTCGTCGATGACCGCGCTCTGGTAGGGGTAGACCCAGCCCTGGAAACCGAGCATCTCGGTGCCCAGGGCCAGATCCCGGATCTCGTCCCGGCCGGTGGCCATGAACTGGTCCGTGGCCGAGTAGGACCAGCCGTAGGACGCGTCGGGTTCGTAGTGGTCGGCCATGACCGACCAGTCGCCGAGTTCCTGGGCCCGCCGGTTGATCTCCAGCCAGCTCTGCCAGAACGATTCCAGTTCGGCGCGATCGAAACTCATGGTGGGTGTCCTCATCTATTTCGGTGAACCGCCGCGCGGTTCGGTACAGCGGGGCGCCGGGGCGGGCTCGTGGCGCGCACCGGGCGGTGGATCGAAAGGTCTACGGGCGCAACAGCAGGTGGGCGATCGAGCTCAGGCGGCTCGCCATCTCCGGGTAGGTGAAGTAGCCCATGCCCGCCTGCACCATCGCACCGCTGACCGCGATGTCGAGGGCGGTGAGCACGTCGGTATGGCAGTCGCCGGCCGCGCGGCGGGTGCGCGCGCTCATGGCGGCGCCGATGCGCGTCCGCACCCGCGCCACATCGGGATCGCGGCTCAGCACCGCCGCCGAGGCAGCGATGCTGAGCTCGGGTTCGGCGGCCGAGAGCGCGGCCAGTTCGGCGAACACCGCGTCCAGGCGCTCGAGCGGGGTGCCGTCCGCGAGCGGGGTCTCGCACCAGGCGCTCACGCGCCGCCAGTAGATCTCCGAGACCAGGTGTTCCTTCGCGGAGAAGTAGCCGTAGGCGGTCGCGTGGGTCACCCCGGCGCGGCGGCAGACCTCGCGCATCGACAGCTGTTCGAATTTCTGCTCGCGCAACACCTCCAGGCCCGCATCGAGCAGCCGCTCGACCGTCTCGGCCGCTCGGCCGCGCAGTGCTCGCCGTCCTACGTCTGTACTCGTTGCCGCGTCCATCGCTCAATATTTACACCTGGCTAGCCACCTGTAAAGTACCAATATGACGGACCGCCGAGGAAGTCGTCCGGCGGGCGCTGCCTACACGAGTTGCTGTGTGAGAGCGATGGTTTCGAGATGGCGGATGGCATGGCAGCCGCGCTCGATCATGGTGAGCATCATGTCGTCGCCGCGTTCGGTGGTGGCGGTGAAGGCGTAGCCGAAGGTGGTCAGCAGCGGGATCTGGAGCATCCCGAGCCGGTAGTCGGTCCAGCAGCGGTCGAGGGTGAAGTCGCGCACGGCGTGCTCGAGCAGCCGGCGGTGATAGGCCTCGACGAGGCGGGCTTCGCCGCGTTCGCGAGCGGTGGGATCCATGCTCGTGGCCAGGAAGTAGGCGAGGTCGCGGGCGGGTAGTCCGACGGTGAGGGTTTGCCAGTCCACGACCGTGACGGTGTGGGCCACGGCGTCGAACAGGAGGTTGTCGAGCCGATAGTCGCCGTGCAGCAGGCAGAAGCGGTCCGCGTCCAGCCCGAGCCAGGGCTCGATGAGGTTCGCCGCCTCGGTCAGCACGGTTCGGTCGGCGGCGCTCATGCGGTCGCCCAGACCCGACAGCGTCTTCTCCAGGGCGATCCCGGCAAGTGCGCCCATGCCGCGGGCGAAGTCGGCATCGGCTTTGGGCATCGCGATGCCCTCGAACGACAGCCACGCCGGATCGCACCAGCGCGGCCCGTGCAGGTCCGCCAGCGCCCGCACCGCCAGCAGGGCGTCCTCGGCACCGCAACCGCGCAGCTGATCACCCTGCGCGGCCGGGGCCAGATCCGCGATGAGCAGCACGAATTCGGAACCGTCGGACGATATCTCGCAGTGGAAGACCTCGGGGACGGGTACCGCTACGGTGTCGGCCACGCGGGTGTAGAAGGCGTGTTCGGCGCGGTATCCCAGGGCGACGCGTTCGCGCACGCCCGGCTCCTGGGAGGGCAGCTTCGCCACCAGCGACACCGGATGCGACCCCGCGGCGGCATAGGCCGGGGTCAGACGGTAGGTCGCGCCGGTCTGGCCGGTGCCGATCGGATCGACGCGCACCGACGAAACCTGCACGCCCAGAACGGCGCCGAGCCATTCGGGGGTGAGGTCCGCCGGACTCGACGGCAGCGCGGTGGAGTCGGACGAGGCAGTGGTCATGATGGTTCCTTGCCTACCGGGCGGTGACGACCGGATCTGTTCGCGCGCCGAGCAGTTCTTCCGCACGGGTCAGCGCCATGCCGTGGATGAGCCAGCGGACCGTGGTGGCGAAGACGCGGGGGTCGTCCCACTCCCCCGGCGCCGCTATGTCGGACAGGCTCATGCTGAGGGTGACGTGGGCGAGAATGCCGCCGATCTCGATCGCCCGGGCGCGACTGAAGCCGTCGCGTTCGAGGACCACCAGCAGTCGTTCCGCGTAGTCGATGACGACGCCGCGGTCGGCGACGGTCATGAGTTTGCACAGCTCGGGCTGCTCCAGCAGCGCCCCGCGCAGTGCCAGGCACCAGGATTGGACGGCCACCTCCCAGACCGCGTCGGCGTCGAAGGAGATCTCGAGCCGGGCGAAGGCGTGGGCGACGACGCCGCGGGTGAGCTGCTCGGCCGAGCCGACCTGTTGGTAGAGCGTGGAATTCGAGCAGCGCAGCTGGGTGGCCAGGGTCCGGATGGTGAGTCCGGCCGCGCCCTGGTCCGCGAGGATGCGCAGGGCTTCGTCGTAGATCGTGTCCGAGCTCAGCAGGGGTTTCGCCACGATGACGCTCCTCTTCCACTCGAACCGGGGCCGGAAACGACGTTACGTTAACAGCCGCGATCACGGGCGAGAAGCGGGAGAACCGAACGACAGGGGTCCTCGCGACCGGCCGGTCCACTCTGTTCGCCACCAATTCTCACGAAACCGCCCAATCGACCGATAACGCTGTTATTTTGTCGCGTGTCGGACAACGACTCGACGCCCTGTCGCCCGGGTTCCGTCGAGCGCGGCCCGGCAGATGGCGCGGAAAGCGTTGGCCCGCGCGGTATTCGGTAGGGGGACGTGCATGGCACAGGTTCACGAGGAACTCGGCTGCTACCTGCTCGCGGGCGCCGGGGGCGCCGGACCCGCGACGCTGATCCACGAGGCCGAACAGGCCGAGGAGCTCGGCATCGGCACGGCGTTCATCTCCGAACGGTGGAACGTCAAGGAGGCGTCGTCCCTGGTCGGCGCGGCCTGTGCGGTGACCACACGGATGCGAATCGCCACCGCCGCGACCAATTGCAACACCCGGCACCCGCTGGTCACCGCCTCGTGGGCCACGACCATGCACCGGTTGTCCGGCGGCAGATTCACCCTCGGCATCGGTCGCGGGGTGGCGCCGATCTACGCGGCGTTCGGCATTCCCGAGGTGACCACCGCGCACATGGAGGACTGGGCGCGCGTCACCCGGCGACTGTGGCGCGGGGAGACGATCATCGGCCACGACGGCCCGATGGGCCGCTACCCCGTGCTGTTCCTGGACGCCGACTTCGACGAGGACATCCCACTGGCCCTGGTCGCGTTCGGGCCGCGCACCCTCGCCCTGGGCGGGCGCGTGTTCGATGACGTCATCCTGCACACCTACTTCCCGCCCGAAACCCTGACCCGCTGCGTGGCGACGGTGAAACGGGCGGCCGAGCAGGCCGGTCGCGACCCCGACTCGGTCCGGGTGTGGTCGTGCCTGGCCACGGTCGGCGATCACCTGCCCGAGGCCGACCGTCTGCGCAAGACGGTCGGCCGGCTGGCCACGTACCTGCAGGGCTACGGCGACCTGATGGTTCGCACCAACGACTGGGATCCCGCTGTGCTGCAGCGGTTTCGAGACGATCCCGTGGTGGGCTCCGTGCCGGGCGCCATCGACGCGAAGGCCACCGTGGACCAGCTCGAGCACATCGCCGGCCTGCTGCCCGGCGACTGGCTCGCGGCGGCGGCCACCGGATCCCCCGCCCGGTGCGTGGCACGGATCCGCGACGAGTTCGCCTACGGCGCGGATCGGGTCATCCTGCACGGTGCGAGCCCGGACGAACTCGCACCGGTGCTCGCCGAGTACGGATCGCCGGACAGCTGACTCCGATTCCCCTGCCGCTCAGCCGTCTACGGCGAGTTCACCCGCACGGCGCAGTTCGTCGGCCAGCTCCTCCCGCTGGTCCGCGCTCAGCTCCAGCCCGCGCACCCGGTTCAGCAGGGTGGCGGCGAATCCCCTGTCGCCCTGGCGGATCGCCACGTCGGCACGCAGTACGAGCAGCTGCACCAGCTGTACCGCGGTGGGCTCTTCGTCGGTGCGGCCCAGCGCTCGGTCCAAAACCTTGACCGCCGCTTCCAGGTCCTGCTTGGAGTCGGCGAAGAGCGCGCCCATATGCACTGCCCGCGCGAAGGTTTCGCGCGGGACGGGCCGATGCGATTGGTCGGCGCTGATCGCCTGGCAGATCTGCAGGGTGTTGCCGCCGGGGTCGATCAGCAGGAACTGCCGCACGCCGTAGGTCATGTCCTGCAGCGAACCCACCCGCGGCGTCCCCTCGAGCGGCACTCGCCCGTAGCGGGCCACCAGCGCCTCGGTGAACACGGCATACAGGTGGTCGACCCGCTCGGTGTGCACGACACAACCGTGTGTCGAGGTCGCCGGGTCGAAGTGCCTGTCCCCGTGGAAATTCAACTCGATGCCGCCGCGCCGGACGCTCAGGAACCGGTAGGGCGAGGTCTGCTGGAAGGTGATCTCGAACCCGAGCGCGGTGTAGAACTCCGCCACCGGTTCCACGTCGCGGGCCTTGAGCCCGGGGATTGTTCTCTCGGTCATCTGCTCGAAGGTAGAGACCGGATCCGGGATCGGCACATGGGTGTGAGAAGAACTGTATTTGCTGGTCAGCGACAGAAAATTGCTATCTGGAGGCCGATATCCGACCTGCCGCGCACGCCGATCGGCGACGTGCTGACAGGTCTCACACGGATCGAACCGCGCCGACGCGCCATCGGGTGAAGGCGGGTCGCGGCCGTGCCGGGTCCACGAACTCCGAGCCCGCTCCTCCGTGCGGCGTCCAGCCGGTGCGCAGCTACCGATTCACCTCGATTATGTAATTGACTGTTCCACCTCGCGCCCTCGACTCACCGATGACATTCAGACGCGCATTCCACGTCTCGTCGCATGAAACCGCCTGTATCGGGTCACTTCAAGTAGGCATCGGCACCTAGCGAACCCGAGCGAAGCAGAGAATGTTCTTGATGATTCTTCATTGAACTCCGCACCCGCGAGAGGCGATCCGGGTATGACAGGAGGGACGTCCGGGTTCCGGACGCACCCCACGAAGGGAGCCGCCGTGCAGAACCGACCGTCTGCAGCCGATCTGCTCGAATCGCTGGCCGAGTTGCTGGAGGACACGCTGCTTCCGGCCCTGCCACCGGAGCTGCGGCACCGAGCGCGGGTGGGTGCGAATCTGGCCCGAATCCTGCGGCGCGAAGTCGAACTCGGCCCCGACGCGGCCCGCCGGGAAGTCGAACTGCTCGCCTCGGTACGCGATGACGACGATGCGGCACTGTGGCAGGCACTGACGGAGACCGTGCGCGCCGATCTGACGATCGCCAAACCCGGCTACGACGGCTGGGCCGGCGAATGAACGCCGACCCGACCGCGGGCCTGGCCGGATTTCTCACCGAATCCCTCGCCGCACCGGTGCGGATCACCGATCTCGAGATCCTGTCCGCGGGCGCTCGCCGACGCAATGTCGCCTTCCGCGCACACACGGCGGCCGACAGCCGCGCCTTGATCGCGACGATCGTTCCGCCCGCGGTCGAGCTCATGCCCGTCGACGCCGAGGCCGCGGTGCGGGAAACCGCACGCGCCCATGGCGTTCCGGTCCCGGAAGTGGTGGCGGTGTGCGCGGACCGAACCGTCATCGGCGAGCCGTTCCTGATTTCGGAGTTCGTGGCCGGGGAGACCGTGCCACGCAAGGTTCTGCGGCTGGTCGCGGCGACCGGAAGCGCGGCGACGGTCGCCCATCGGTGGGGCGAGGCGATGGGCAGACTGCACGCGGTCGATCCCGCCGACGTCCCGGACACCGTGCCGTCCGCGGGTCCCGATCCTGCCGCCGGAGCCTTGGCCGACGCCGAGCGCGGGGTGCGCGAGCTGCTCGGCGACCGGCCGGTCTTCGCGCTGGCGCTGCGCTGGCTCGAACGCGCACTGCCCGGCCCGCCGCCGCGCCCCGCACTGCTGCACACCGATATGCGCAACGGGAACCTCATCGTCGACGAGACCGGGCTGCGCGCGGTGCTGGACTGGGAAGGCGCTCAGCGCCATGGCGATCCGATGCGGGACGCGGCGTGGCCCGCCCTGCGGATGTGGCGATTTCGACAGGACGCCCACGAGTTCGGCGGCATCGCCGACCGCTCGGCCTTCGTGCGCGGATACGAGTCCACCGGAGCGACATTCGATGTGGAGCGATTCCGCTGGTGGAAGGTGATGGGCACCCTGTCCTGGGGCGTCGGGCTGGCCGCACAGGCCGCCGCGCACGTGGACGGAACCGTCCGCGACATCGTCATGGCCGCCAGTGGGCGCCGGGTGTCGGAGATCGAATGGGACCTGCTCATGCAGATCCGACCGGACTCGAAACAGTAGGAGACAGAGTGGATTTCGAACTGCCGGCCGACCTGACCGCGTACCTGGGGGAATTGGATTCCTTCATCGACACCCAGATCACGCCGCTCGAGCAACAGCACGACAACGTACGCTTCTTCGACCATCGCCGAGAAGACGCGCGCACCGACTGGGACCGCGGCGGTCTGCCCGCTGCCGACTGGGAGCAGCTGCTCGCCGAAGCGCGCAGACTGGCCGATGCGGCCGGGCACTACCGCTACGCTTTCCCCCGGGAATTCGGCGGCCGGGACGGAACCAACCTCGCCATGGCGGTGATTCGCGAGCATCTGGCCCGGCGGGGTCTGGGCCTGCACTGCGACCTGCAGAACGAGCACGCCGTCGTCGCCAACAACGTGGGTCTGTTGCTCATGCTCGAGTACGGCTCCCCGGAGCAACGGGAACAGTGGGTGGACGGTCTGGCCGCCGGCACCGCGTTCTTCGCGTTCGGTATCACCGAACCCGATCACGGCTCCGACGCCACGCACATGGAGACGACCGCCGTTCGGGACGGTGACGACTGGATCATCAACGGCGCCAAGACCTGGAACACCGGGGTGCATCTGGCCACCGCGGACCTCATCTTCGCGCGCACCTCGGGCCGGGCAGGCGACGGCCACGGCATCACCGCTTTCCTGGTGCCCACCGACGCCCCCGGTTTCCGCGTCGAGGAGTACCTGTGGACGTTCAATATGCCGACCGATCACGCGCGCATCTCACTGACCGATGTGCGCGTACCGGATTCGACGATCTTCGGATCCGAAGGCCGCGGCCTGGGCGTGGTGCAGCACTTCTTCAACGAGAACCGCATCCGGCAGGCCGCCTCCAGCCTCGGTGCGGCCCAGTACTGTATCGATCAGGCGGTGGCATACGCGAAGGAGCGCAAGCCTTTCGGAAAGCCACTGGCGTCCAATCAAGCCATTCAGTTCCCGCTGGTGGAGCTGCACACCCAGTGCGAGATGCTCCGGGCGCTCATTCACAAGACCGCGTGGACGATGGACACCCACGGCACGTTCGCGGCCTCGGAGCAGGTGTCGATGTGCAACTACTGGGCGAACCGGCTGTGCTGCGCCGCCGCGGATCAGGCCATGCAGGTCCACGGCGGGCTCGGATACTCCCGGCACAAGCCGTTCGAGCACATCTACCGCCATCATCGCCGGTACCGGATCACCGAGGGCGCCGAAGAGATTCAGATGCGGCGCGTCGCGGGTTATCTGTTCGGATTCATGGAACGCGCTGCGGTCAAAGGGATTTGACGTTCGGTGCGCAGCCTGGGCCACGCCGAGCAGGGATACACCGGTCCCACGCGTCAACCGATCGCTTCGCGCAGCGCGCGGAACTCAGCGGCGAGGGCATCGAGGGTGTAATGGGCGTTGAGGCCGCTGGGGTTGGGCAGGACCCAGATCGCGGTGTCGCCGATGCGCTCGGGTTGGGGGCCGATCGTGGTGCGCGGGCGGCCGAAGGCCGTGCGGTAGGCGCCGATCCCGAGCACGGCCAGCACCCCGGGTGTGAAGCGCTCGACCCGATCTACCAGATCCTTTCCGCCGGCGCGCAATTCGTCCGCGGTCAGCTCGTCCGCCTTGGCGGTCGTGCGCGCCGCCACGTTGGTGATGCCCAAGCCCAACCCGAGCAGCTCCTGCTGCTCGTCGGGTCGAAACTGGCGCGGGGTGAAACCGGATCGGTGCAGGGCGGGCCAGAACCGATTGCCGGGACGGGCGAAGTGGTTCCCGGTGGCGCCGGACCACAGTCCGGGATTTATTCCGCAGAACAGCACCCGGAGCCCGGGTCCGATCACGCTGGGAATGGTGGTGTCCTGCGCCGCGGCCAGGTCCGCGGGCGACGGCCGAGCTGGGGATCCGGAAGCCATACGCCCAGTCTGCCCATGTACCGGCCACCCGGGACCGGCGGGGCTCGCGAACCGCGACGCGCTCCTGGGTATCACGGGGACAGTCGCGGCCGGGCCGGCGATCCCCCAGTACCGCCGGAACCGGTCCGCGAACTGTCGACACCGCGCCACGACCGGTTCTCGCATCTGCCCTGCGACTCGTCGTGAACGCTGACTTCGCGCACTGCGCGGCGGTCGCGAACGACCATCACTATGTTAGTACATATTCCGGGCAGAATCGGCTACTGATCCTGTTCATTGTTCACTTCGACGGATATATGTGTCTGTCCGTTCCATCAACATCGACGCAATCGGAGCGGTCGTCGTAGCCGTGGCCGTGGCACAGCCCGTCCTCACCCCTCGAAACATCGAGCGGGAGGACCGGCTGCGCGCGAGGGGCTTTCGTGCCCCCGAGGTCACCAGTTGTAGGCGAAGGCGTTGAGGTCGTCCAGATTCTGCTGCGCCAGGCCGGTATTGGCGTCGGCCGCGGCGATCGCGGCCCCGGCGGCCGCTCCCGCGCCCGCGCCGATCGCCGTACCGATCGCGGCGGTGGTGGCGGTCACCGGAACGCCGGCCACGACCGCCAGCCCGGCGCCGAGTCCCGCGCCCGCCAGCGCACCGGCGCCCGCGCCGACCGCGGGGCCGGCCACCGCGCCGATCGCCGCTCCCGCCGCGCCCCCGGCGACACCGCCGATCATGCAGCCCGCGATCGGAATCGGCGTTCCGGCAATGCATCCCGCCGCGGCACCGGCCGTCGCACCGATGACCGGGCCCGCCGCCAGGCCGGCGGCGGCTCCCGCCGCGGCGCCGACGCCCGCTCCGGTGGCGGCCGAAGCCGCACCGGCCGCGGTGGTGATTCCGACGCCCACCGCGGTTCCGATGATCGCGCCCGTCGCCGCGCCTTCGGCCGAACCGTGCGCGGCGCCGTCGAGCGCGGCCGCGCCGATGAGGTCGCGACGGCGCTGGTCGACCAGCGCGAAGTCCTCGGGATCGATGGCGGGGGTGTCCGGGGAACCCGGCCGGAAGTTGGGGAACTCCGCGGCCGGATCGACGGGCGCCTGCTGATCGACCACTTCGGCGACGGGAGCCGCCGCGGGCGGCGCGTCGATCTCGGTCGCGGTCGCGGTGGCGGCTGCCACGGTCATCGCCATCGCGGCTCCGGTCACGGCGGTGAAGAGTGTGAATCCCTTGGTGCGCATGAGCCTGTGTCTCCTCGAATTCTTTCAACGATTTACATTCTCAACCCTGACACGATGCTGGTCATTTGACCATTGTGATGGGTATCAACGTGCCACATTCCTAGAAATATGAATTCGATCCGGAACTATTTACGTCGGCGCTTCCCGGAGAATTCCCTCCGTTCCAACCCCGCGCCACAAACGTTGCCCCGCTGTTACCCCATGGCGTCGGCTCGAGAGCTTCGAACGATGAAACTTCCTGTTCAGAGGAACTTTTCGTAGGGACCGTGGGCGAGAACACGGGCGAGTCCTCTTTGCAACTTCGTACGACAGTGTCGAACGGTGAGGGTATTTTCAGACTTGTCGAACGAGTAGATTGGGATAGCCAGGTCCCTACGCCAAATTGCGCATAGGCCTATTCTCCTGGCATTCAATGACGCCGTAGCTAATTCGAAAACACGCCGTGCGCGGCGAAATTCGGGCATCGTCCACGGCCACCGGGTGGCGAGCGAATGGCCACCGGCCGCGCACCTCACACCGGGGTCAATTCGGAGAGATCGGCGAGGGCACCTCGAACGACCCGCTGCGATGGAACTCGTACAGGTGGGGTGCGATGCTGTGCCGGCTCGGCAGGTGCAGGGCCAGCGCGTGCAGGCAGCCCGCGAGGTAGGGCATCTCGAAGGTGTCGTTGAACGCCCGCGCGCCCATCGCCTCGATCAGGTTCGACGTGATGCGGGACAGGTTGTCCCGCAGCGCGCAGCGAATGTGCATGACGCGGGCCGCCGAGGCGGTGTCGCGGCGACCGGCGTCGAACTCGCGACAGCTGAGAAGCAGTGCGCTCCACGCCGATTCCACCGCGGCGGCGGCCGAGACGAACGGTGCGGGATCGCGGCCGGAGACGTCGAGTACCCGCTGCATGAGCGCGGTCGCCATGCCGAGGTAGGACGCAATCACCAGCATCGAGGACCACAGCTGGGCGATGCGTTCGATGTCGGCGTGACGCTCGGGCCCGATCCCGGTCAGGACGGCCGAGGCCAGGACATCGGTGAGGACGATCTCCTCGGTTTCGGTGGCGCGCAGCAGCGGGCTGTTCCAGGATCGCCGCATCCGCAGGCCGGGAGTACCGGCGGCGACCAGCGCGATGCTCAGACTCCCGTCCTGGGTGCCGTTGGGGCACAACAGAATATCCATCGACCGCGCCATCGAGCAGGGGTGTACGTAGCCGCTGACGAGATGCCGGTCCGCGTCCACGCGCACGCCGGCGGTCCGGGGCAGGGTTCGCCCGCTGCCGGGGATGTCGTCGACGAAGCCCGAGGTGACGAGCGCGCCCGCGGCGATCAGGAACTGGACCGCCTCGCCCTCGGCCGCCGGCGCGGTGGCGGCGAGTTCGATGAGCGCCGCCAGGGACATGTGATGGAAGGACGAGGCGACGGCGAGCGAAGGGGCGCGCGAGCCGATCGCCCGATAGATGTACGCCATGTCCTCGGCCGAAGCACCTACTCCCCCTGCGCTTTCGGCGACGATGAGCCCGGTCGCCCCGCACTCCTTGAACATGCGCAACGCCCCGCCGTCCGGCCGTTCGAGCTCTTCCACACTCGCTCCGTGCAGAAAGTCCGCCAGCTCCGGGTGGAACCCGCGCAGTATCCGCCAGGCCGGGGCCAGGAGATCGTTGGCGGCGAAGGAAGGCTCGGGCATGGGCGCTACTTCCGGACGATAGGCGAACTGGACTACGGCGCCGCGGTTCTCAACGCTCGTGTGCGGTCGCAAGTGCGGCGAGCTGCGCGAGGGTTCTGTCGAGTTCGTCGCGCCCGCGCTCTTCGAGAGCCTGTGCGACAGCGCGTTTCATCGAGGGAGCGGTGAAGATGCTGCCCGCGGTGATCGTGACCCCGGTACCGGTGCGATGGAACCAGTAGTCGAACTCGCACCGCAGTCCGGTGTGTGCCCTGCCCTGCAACACGATTCGATCGGGTTCCCGGTACACCGGGATCGTCCATTCGACCTCGGCCGTGACACCGAACAGCAGCACTTCGGATCGAAGCGTCCCCCCGCCGACGAGCGTGTCCGGCGGACGCCCGACGAAATCGTGATGCAGGGTGAACCAGTGTGCCCACGTCATCGGCCGGATGATGGTGTCGAACAGGGCTTCCGGGGTGCCCGGCACTTCCTTGATCATCGTGAAGGCTCCCAAACCCGGTCCTTTGCGCGAGACGGTGACGGCGCTCCCCGATGCACCGACAGTGCCGGCCGATGCCGACCGGTACGCCACCGCCGGCTTCCGGCCATCGCCGCACGGAGATGCAGAGGCGGGTGGGCCTGCGTGGCGCAGGGGTGTAGTGGGTAACTGGCCACGCAGGGTTTCCCCCATGACTCGCCCTATGAGACGGCCTGCGGTGGGGTACGGACCGCAGGGCGTCGGGCGAGGGTCCGGCACACGAGCTGAGCAAACAGAGAGATCTCGTGTGCCGAACACGTATTAACATACACCACAGTATGCGCACGTCAAGTTGCTGTTTAAGCCAGAATCACCCTGAACTTATTGCTCAGGCAGGGCGGCGTTCACCCGACCCGCGCTACCCGCGCACGTGATCTCCGACAGCAGATCCAGGGTGTGGGCGAGCTCGGCGCGGCCGTGGTCCTCGAGGGCCGCGGAGTGCTCCGGGGTGAACTCGGGACCGGTGAAGACGCCGCCGATCGTGAGGGTGGTGCCCGCCTCGGACGGGCGCAGCCAATAGGTGAACTCGCTGCGCGCCCCGCCGCTTCCGCTGCCGAGCAGCACCATACGGAAGGGGGCGTCGAGCACCTCCACGGTCCACTCGAGCTCATCGTCCGCGCCGAGGAGGGTCACCCGCGAGAGCAGGGTCGCCCCTTCACTCAGCAGCTCGGGTGGCTCGCGCACGAATCCGCGATGAATGCTGAACCAGCGGTGCCAGGTGGCCGGGCGAACGATCGTGTCGAAAACGGCTTCCGGACCGCAGGGCATTTCCCTGCTCATCACCAGAGAACCCATGGGACGCTTCCCCTCCCGCGTGAATGAACAACTCCGAACAGCCCGGCGCACCGGCGTACCGGCACCCGCACCACTCTCACCGGCGAACCACCACGCGCAGCGCCCGAACCACCAGCGCCCGCGTCGCGCGCGCCCCCGTGTACGCGGCGCCTATAGCGCCCAGCACGAGCAGGAACTCGAACACGGTCAGCTCGGTCCCCAGCACCCGGCCCACCAGCCTGCCGCGCGCTCCCCCGCCGGCGACACCGCCCGAACCCACCCCTTGTTCGCGAGTCCGATGAAAACCACTGCGCGACAGCGTCATCGTGGCCAGGTGCGGACCATTGCCGCCGTACACGTGCGGCCTGGTCATCGCGGTCCCCGCCCCGCCCGCTGCGCGCCTCGCATTCTCCGACCCACGCCATGACAGGTTGTCGCATCTACCGTGCGTCTCACCGTGCATGCGAACCTCCCGCGCTCTACTTCATCTCAACGCGGATTATGTTACTCATCATTCCGCTTAGTGGATAAGCATTTCAGCACTTACAGCTCAAGAAACATCACTCAAGTACCCACCGGTTCTGCGAGATCTCGCCTGCGGGATCGTCCGCACTCGCCGGGGCGACACGGCGAAGCTCGACCTGACGCCCGCGGCGAAACCGCGCAGCGCCAACCGATCCGCCTCGCGCACCCGCACTCCGAGCAGCTCCGCGACGCGGTCGTGTTGCATCGCCAGCACGGCGGCCCGCGGCACCCGGCGCACGATCCACGCGTCGGGCCGCAGCACCTGTTCCGCCAGCGCGGCGCCCGCGGGGTCGAGCCGGAGCCGGTCGCGGCACGCGGCATCGAAGTACTCCGTGAACTCCTCCCACGTGGCGGGTAGCGAACGGTCGCTCACTCCGTGACCGCGATACCACGTACAGCACTCGTCGTAGAACCGTGCGCGTTCTCCCGCGGGGATCGCGGGCCCGAAGATCTCCGACGCCTTCATCAGCGCGTCGACATAGGTCGCGTGCTGGAACAGGAACACCTCCGGATTCAGCGCGTGATACCGCCGCCCGCCCGCGTCGAGCCCTTTGACGTGCTCGTGTGCGTGCTGGATGACCGGCCGCATGTCGCGCTCCGCGTGCGCCATGTAGATCATCTGGTTGATCGTGCGTTTCTTGTGCTCCCACAGGCGATTCGGAGCGTGCTCGGCCAGTGCGGCCGCGATCGCGGGCTCGAGCACCTGCAGTCCGACCGCCCTGGGCAGCATCAGCAGGAATCGACGATCACCCAGGTGCCGGCGCAGCCGCGCGCCGGCACGAGGCGCTTCCACCATGTACCCCTCCAGACATGTGAATGGCTCATAACTTAGATCGCAGATTCGCGACCGTCAACACGGGTCAAGCCAGCTCTGGGTCAGAAAAATGCCGAGGAAGTCCCGGGCGAATGCGTCTTCCAAATCTCAGAATTATGAGTAACATACGCTGCTGTGCCGCCTCGCCGGAAGCGAGGGGGCGGTGGCAATCGGAGCAACGACGCGACCCAGCCGAGCGGTGATCGCGCACGTGCCCATGCCTGCAAGCATGCGAAAGGACTGTGTCAGATGCTCAAGCGGCTGGATCGACTACTCAGTTACGAGATGAAGGTGTCGGAGTTTCTCGGGACGCTGATCATCATCGGAATCCCGTACGGCCTGATCGGCGTCGTGTGGACGCTCACCCACACCTCGCACCTCAAGGACATGCACGGGGTGGACGTGATCATCTCGTTCCTCGGGTCGATCGTGTGCTGGCCCGTGCTCACTTTCGCGAATGTGTACATGACGTAGATGATGATTCTGGTCTGGCTCATCGACATCCTGGTGATCGGTATCAAGGTCCTCGGTGGGCGTACGCGCGTCAATCCCGTTCTCCGCTACGGCCTGTGGCTCGCGGTGCTGAGCACGGTCGCCGCCGGCATCGCCGCGGTGGGATTTCTGCTCGTGTTCCTGGAGCACTACCTCACCGAGCAGTCGTAGCCCAAACGCTTCAACAACATCCGGAACGATCAGTCACTTGATGCAATCCGCACCTCTTCGCACGCGAGCGGTGCGGATGCCAAGTCGCCCTATATACGCAGTACAAGGCAATCTGACCTGCGTTTCCTCTTCTGCGACCACTCCACACCGCGATTCGAACTGATCGCTTCACAACAAGAACGAGCAGTTACTTAGCACTTGTGCGCCGGTCGCGCCCTGTGTAACACTTCACACGCTTGCAGCCATCGGGCGAACCATTGACGGTCCGTGGCGGCGATGAGCGGCAAGAAAGGATCGTCGGCACGTGACTGCCACCTTGAACAAGAAGCCGACCACCACCGAACCAACCCCGGAACCCGGTGAGCTGGAAAAGCTTTCGGCCAGCGTCACCACACTGTGGCGCAATCACCCGCAACGATCGCTCGAAACCCTCGGCCGCCAAGTGAGTTTGGCCCGGGACGCCTTCGTGCAATTGATCATTTCCCTGATCCGCAGGCGATTCCCGTACCAGGAATTCATCAAACAGTGCGCGTTCATGACGAGCGTGTCCGCGATCCCGACCGTGCTGGTCGCCATTCCCGTCGCGGTCGTCGTGTCGATTCAAATCGGCGCACTGGTCAATCAGGTCGGCGCGACCACCTTCATCGGATCGGTCGCCGGACTCGGCGTCATCCGCCAGGGCGCACCATTGGTGACCTCATTGATGATCGCCGGCGCGGTCGGATCGGCGATCTGCGCCGATCTCGGCTCGCGCACGATCCGCGAAGAAATCGACGCCATGATGGTCATGGGCGTGGACCCGGTCCGCCGGCTGGTCGCTCCCCGATTGGCCGCGGCGGTATTGGTGAGCATGCTGCTGTGCGGGTTCATCGTCTTCGTCGGATTCACGACGGCGTACATCTTCAACATCTACGCCCAGTCGGGCACGCCCGGGTCGTTCATCTCGTCCTTCGCCTCGTTCGCGGTCGCCAACGACCTCATCGTGGCGCTGCTGAAGGCGGCGATCTTCGGCGCGCTGACCGCGATCATCGCCTGCGACATCGGATTACACGCGCACGGCGGCCCCGGCGGTGTCGCCAACGCGGTGAACTCGGCCGTGGTGACCTCCGCGCTCATGCTCTTCGCGACCAACATCATCATCACCCAGCTGTACAACACGATCCTGCCGACGAAGGTGATCTGAGGTGAGTAGCAGTTACACCCCGGCGGCGCTCAAGCCGATCCGGGCGGTGTCCAACGCCGTGGCCGTGCCGGTCCAGGCCAATCAGCGCCTGGGCCACCAGGTCATCACGTTCTTCCAGGCGATGGCCGCAATCCCGTTCGTACTCAAGCACTATCGCAAGGAAGTCGCCCGCCTGACCGCCGACGTCGGCTGGGGCAACGGCTCCCTGATCGTCGGCGGCGGCACGATCGGCATCGTCATCGTGCTCTGCGGATTCGCCGGCATCACCGTCGGCATGGAGTCCTACAGCGCCCTGAACCTGCTCACCATGAGCCCGCTCACCGGCGCGATCTCCGGCTTCGCCACCACCCGCGAACTGGCGCCCATCATCGCCGCGATCGCCTTCGCCATCCAGGCGGGCTGCCGGTTCACCGCGCAACTGGGCGCGATGCGCATCTCCGACGAGATCGACGCGCTGGAATCCATCGCGATCCGGCCGCTGCCCTACCTGATCAGCACCCGCATGATCGCGGCCACGCTGACCATCATCCCGCTGTACAGCGTGGGTCTCGCGGTGGCGTACATGGTCACCAAGCTCACCGTGCTCGTGCTCGGCGGCACCACCACCGGCACCTACGACCACTACTTCTATCAATTCCTGCTCGGCCCGGACGTGTTCTGGTCACTGATCAAAGTCGTCGTGTTCGTGATGACCGCGACCTTCATCCAGTGCTACTACGGCTTCGTCGCCACCGGCGGCCCCGAAGGCGTGGGTGTGGCCGCCGGCCGCGCGATCAAGATGGTCATCGTCGTCACGGTGTTCATCGACCTCTTCCTGACACTCGCCATCTGGGGAATCGACCCCGGTTTCCGGATCTCGGGGTAGCACAATGATTCTCGATCCCAGTGGTCGCGGGCCCAAGGCTCGCGACCTGACCCTGGCGGGCCTGTGCATGCTGCTCGCCCTCACCATGGCGTTGCTGCTGCTGGTGATGCGCTACAACGGGCGCTTCGAGGACAAGGTGCCCGTCACCGCCGTCCTCACCAGCACCGGTGACGGCCTGCCCGCCAATGCCGACGTGAAGTTCCGCGGCATCATCGTGGGCCGGGTCGTCGACGTGGAGATCGCCGCCAAGGGCGCGCGCCAGCAGGCCTCCATCTGGCTCAAACCCGCTCTGGCGGGCACGATTCCGGCGAACGTGACCGCCCGCGTGATCCCGAACAACCTGTTCGGTGTGACCGCGATCGAGCTCGTGGACAACACGCCCACCGGCACCGACAAGCTCAGCTCCGGATCGACCATCGCCGAGGACACCAGCGAGGCGACGATCCAGCTGCAGACCACCCTCAACGTCCTGCGCAACGTGCTGAACAACATTCAGCCCGAGAAGCTCGGCCGCGTCCTCGCCACGCTGTCGGCCGCGCTGGATCCCGGCTCGCGAGTGCCCGGCTCGACGATCGAGCGACTGGACAACTGGCTGACCCAGGTGCACGCCATCGACGGAATCGGCGACATGCTGGGCGATCTCGGCCGCGCGGCCACCGCGCTGAGCCAGTCCGCTCCCGAACTGGTCGGCGTGCTGTCCGAGTCGGTCACCACCGCCCGGACCCTGACCGAGCAGCGCGCGGCCATGGTCGCGCTGCTGACCAACGGCGGCACCGCCATCGACACGGTCAACGGACTGTTCGGCGCCAATCCGGACGCGGGCAAGTTCCTGGTCTCGGGCCTGGACGAGTTGTTCAGCAGCCTGGCCCAGGACCCCGACGCCATCCCCTTCGCGGTCAGCAACCTCAATTCCGCGATCGCGCGATTGCAGACGGTGTTCACCTTCGGCCCCAAGCGCCAGATGGTGTGGAAGATGGACGTGTCGCTGACCCCGTTCCAGCAGTACACCGCCGAGGATTGCCCCACGTACGGTGATCTGCGCGGCCCGCGCTGCGGCGGCTCGACCGTTCCCGATGCCGCGCCGGTCCAGGACTACCCGCAACAGATGCTCCCCCAGCATCTTTCGGCCGCGGGTCCCGCGCCCGTGGTGAGCCTGCCCGGTGTTCCGGCGGTACCCGGTGTCCCGTCCACGGTGCCCGGCGTTCCCGCCGGAACCCAGCTGCTGCCGTCGATTCCGGGCCTGCCGGCCATTCCCGGAATCACCGCCCCGGCCTCGTACACCGCGCCCTCGGGCGGCGGCGCGACGGTTCCGGCCGGGTTGCGCGGTGACGCCGCGATCGCCGCGCTCGTGGGCGGCAAGCCCAACATGGCACAGACCCTGCTGCTCGGTTCGGTGCTGCGCGGCGGCTACCTCGAGGTCTCCGATGCGCCGGAAGGTGGTGCGTGAGTTATGAAGTCACGAAAAGCGCTGATCGGATTCAGCCTCTTCGCCGTGCTGGCGTCGGTGGTGACCTACACCATGTGGTCGACCCTGCACCGCTCGGTCGCCGGGGACACCGAGAACTACTCGGCGGTGTTCTCCGACGTGCTGGGTTTGCGCGTCGGCGATGACATCCGCATGGCCGGCGTCCGCGTCGGCCGCGTGGACAAGATCGACTTCACCGACGGCTACCGCGCCCGGGTCGATTTCCGGATCCAGTCCGATCAGCACCCGACCACGACCACCAAAGCCCTGGTGCGCTACCAGAACCTGATCGGCCAGCGCTACGTCGCGCTGATGCCCGGGGACAAGCCCGGAACGCCGATGGAACCGGGCGATCAGATCCCCATCGAGCAGACCGAACCGTCCTTCGACGTGTCCTCGCTGCTGTCGGGTTTCGAACCGCTGTTCACCGTGCTCCAGCCCGACCAGGTCAACTCGCTGTCGGAGACCCTGGTGCAGGCGCTGCAGGGCAACAACGTCTCGCTCAGCGCGCTGATCACCCAGGCCGCCGAACTCGCCGGCACCTTCGGCCAGCGCGATCAGATCCTCGGTGACGTGCTGACGAACCTGAGCAGCGTCATGGCGGGTCTGGCCAACCGCAGCGGCGAGCTGGAAACCCTGATCACCCAGACGCGTTCGCTCATGCAGGGCCTGTACGCCCAAGGCGACGCGCTCAAGGGCTCGGTGGATCAGATCGCCACCGCGACCGACTCACTGGTGCACATCGTCACCATGGTCAAGCCCGGCCTGGTGCGCGCGCAGAACGACGCGACCGACGGTGTCAGCCTGCTGCTGCTCAACGGCGCCGCGCTCGACGAGGCCGCGATCCAGCTACCCGAGATGCTCAACTCCATCGCGCGATTCTCCAACTACGGCGCCTACGGCAACGCCTACCTGTGCCGCTTGGATGTCTCGCTCTACAACATCCTGCTGCCCCCGGGCCTGTTCTCGCAGGTCGGCGGCAACTCACAGTCGGAGGTATGCCGGTGATCACCCGACTCGGCGAACTCGTCTCCGGTGTGCTGACCAATCGCCACCTGCGCATGGGCCTGCTGGCCGCGGGCCTGGTGGCGGCGCTGCTCGTCGGCTCCATCGCGATCAAGCAGGCCCGCCTGGGCGATATCACCGTCGAAGCCGAATTCGCGCAGGCGGCCGGGCTGCGACCCGGCGCCACGGTCGACGTCTCGGGCATCGAGGTCGGTCAGGTCGGTGCCGTCCGTCTCGAGGGGGACAAGGTGGTGGTCGACCTGCGCGTGCGCCACGACCTGCGCCTGGGAGCCGACGCGCGCGCCGCGGTGAAGATGTCGACCATCCTCGGCCGACTGCACATCGAACTCACCCCCGGCGACGGAAACGGCTTGCCGGACAACCGCATCCGCATCGACCGCACCACGGTCCCGTACAACCTGAGCAAGGTCGTCCAGGATCCGAAGTACCAGAACTCCTTCGAGCGCATCGAGGGCATCGACCCGCAGAAGCTGCGGTCGGCGCTGGACGCGGTCAGTGCGCAGATGGGTGAATCCCCCGAACTCGCGGTGCAGGCCCTGGACAGCATCGGCTCGCTGGCCAAGGTCGTCAACGACCGCCGTGACGCGGTGGACACCCTGCTCAAGAGCATGGACACCGTCTCGCAGCTGGCCGCGGACAACCAGAACAGCGTGCTGGTGCTGCTGACCCAGGGGCAGGCCATCGGCGCCGCCGTGCAGAAGCGGCAGGATCTGCTGCGCTCGCTGCTGGACAACGTCGCCGAGCTCTCCCGCGTGCTGCAGGAGATGGGCCTCGAGAACAACAACCAGATCGGCCCGCTCATCTCGGACCTGAACACCATGTCCGAGGGTCTCGAGAAGAACCGCGACAACCTGGGCCGGCTCTACGAGGTCATGCCCGTGACGCTGCGCCAGTTCAACAACGTCCTCGGCGACGGACCGTACGGAAACGTTTACGCGCCATGGCTTTTCCCGGACAACTGGCTGTGCTTCGCCCAAGCGATTCAGGGGTGCAACTGATGAGAAGCCGTCTCGCCGCCAAACTGGCGACCGTGTGCTGCGCCGCGCTGCTGACGGCGGGCTGCTCGATGCTGCCCAACAGCATCACCGGCGTTCCCAAGCAGTACCTCGGCTCGCAGATGCGGATCAGCGCGGACTTCGAGAACGTCGCCGGGCTCTACGCCGGCAACGAGGTCGCGGTCCTGGGTGTCCCGGTCGGCACCGTCGAATCGGTGACCCCGCGCGGCAGTTACGTCGAGGTGGTGATGAGCATCGAATCCGATGTGCAGATCCCCGCCGACGCGATCGCGGCCCTGGTGAACCCGCAGCTGATCACGAACCGGCACGTCGAGCTCGCACCGGCCTACAACGGCAGCGGCGAGACGCTCGCGCCGAACGCGCACATCCCGTTGCAGCGCACCAGAACACCGGTCGAACTGGACCGGATCCTGGAGAACTTCGATCAGCTCGGTGCGGCGCTCAAGGGCGATAACGAAACCGGGCCGATGGCCAGCCGGGTGCTGTTCCCGCTGCTCAACGGGAACGGTGACCGGCTCCGCGAAACCCTGGACGCGCTGTCCTCGGCGTTCGAGGTGACCTTCGCGAACAAGGACCAGATCGCCAACACGATCATCAAGCTCAACGAGATCACCTCGATCATCGCCCAGAACGATCAGACCGTGCGCGATTTCAGCGGCACCCTGACCCAGCTGGTCGATCTGATGGGCCAGCAGGCCCCCGGTCTGCAGGCGGTGCTCGTCCAGCTGAACGACTTCGTCAACAACACCGCGGCCCTGGTCGGGGACAACCGTGACCAGCTCGCGGGCGCGATGACCCGGTTCGTGAGCATCACCGAACAGATGCGGGCCAACTCGCGCGCGCTCACCGAGATCGTCGACGTCGGACCGCTGATGTTCCAGAACCTGGCCAACGCCACCAGCCGCGAGCACCAGGCGCTGCGCCTGCACGGCCTGCTGGACAAGTCCGTGATCGACGGCGAGATCCTGTCGACGTTCTGCGAACGCGTTCAGATGCGCCTCGACGGCTGCCGCACCGGAAAGATCGCCGACATGGGGCCCGATTTCGGTCTGACCTCTGCCCTGCTCGGCATCACGGAGATGAAATGACACGACTCGCCACATCCGTTGCCGCACTGGGCATCAGCGCGGCCACGCTACTGAGCGCGACCGGGTGCGCGGTGACGGTGAGCAGCATGCCGATGCCCAAACCCGGAATCGGCGCACCCGGCTACACGGTGCACGCCAGCTTCCGCGACGCCCTCAACCTGCCCGACCGCGCCCACGTCAAGATCGGCGGAAGCGACGTCGGCGTGGTCACGAACATCACCTCGACCAACTTCATCGCCAACGTGGAAATGCTGATCCGCGAGGACATTCCGCTGCCGCGCGGCACCACCGTGGAACTGCGCCAGGCCACCCCCCTGGGCGACATGTTCGTGGCCCTGGCGCTGCCCTCGGAGCAGGAGAGCGGTGAACTCCTGCGCGACGGCGACACCATCGGCACCGATCACACCGCCACCGGCGCCTCGGTGGAACAGCTCATGATGTCGATCTCCATGCTGATCAACGGCGGCGGCATCAACCAGGCCGCGCGCATCACCTCCGAGATGAACTCCATGTTCGCCGGCCGCGGTCCGCAGCTCGCCCACCTCATCACCGAGATGACCAGCGTGATCACCGCGCTCAACCAGCGCACCGGCGACCTGGACGGGGTCCTGGGCGGACTCGACGTGCTCACCACCGAATTGGCGAGCCGCAAAGCCGAACTCGGCCAGGCCGCCGACACGTTCCCCGAGCTGATCGGACTCTTCAACGAGAACAATCAGCGCATCGTCGATCTGCTGACGAAGGTCTCGACCACGATGGCCGCGCTCGAGGACTTCAGCAACACCAGCGGCGAGGACTTCGTGAGCCTCTTCGACAGCATCCAGAAACTCATGGCCGGCTTCGCCCAGGCCGACGACCTGACCGCCATGCTCAACGGCCTGAACCAGCTCTCGCCCCGGGTCGTGGCCAGCATGCGCGGTCCGACGCTGGCGGTCTCGGCGACCATCTCGTACCTGAGCCTCGGCGCGCTCACCGATCCCACCGGCAGCCGCCTGCCCGAACTCGGCGACCTGCCCGCGTTCATGGGCAGCTTCATCCAGGTGCTGGAGAAGGTGTTCGGACGACTCAACAGCCCGGTCCAGCCGGTCGTGCCCGACGCGCCCGCGCCCGCGCCCGATGCCGGCCAGGACACCTCCGAGGAGGCACCGCGATGAATCCCCCTCTGTGGCAATGGCTTGTCCGCCGCCGCATTTTCGTCGCCAACATCGGACTGGTCGTGGTGCTGGCGGTCGGATGCGTGTACCTGGCGGCGAATGTGCTGCGGTTCAACCCGATTCCCCACACCTACACCGTCACGGTGATGATGGCGTCCTCCGGCGGACTGGTCGAGGGCAACGACGTGTCCTTCCGCGGCGCGCCCGTCGGCCGGGTCGCGCAGATCCGGGTCGAGGGCGACGGTGTCGCCGCGGTCGCCGAGATCGAGGACACCGTCAAGATCCCCGAGGGCGGCACGGTCTCGGTGGGCAGGCTGTCCGCAGCGGGCGAGCAGTTCCTGGACTTCCGCCCCGACGCCGATTCCGGCCCGTACCTGCTCGACGGCGCGGTCGTGGACCGTACGCGCACAACGACTCCCGTGCAGATGCAGTCGGTGCTGTCCAACCTCGCCGGCTTCATCGGCGGCATGAACCCCGACCGGCTCACCGTGATCGTCGACGAACTCGACAAAGCGCTGGCCGGTGGCCCGGACAAACTGCGGAACATGATCTCGGGCCTGAGCCGGGCCATGTCGGGGCTGACCGATCTGCTGCCCCAAACTCGGCAGCTGCTCGAGAACCTGATGGTGATCGGTGAGACCACCTCGCACGCGCAGCCGGACCTGGGCACCATCACCGCGGCCGGCACCGCGCTGTTCGCCCAGTTCACCGCCGCCGATGCCGAGCTGCGGAGCCTGCTCACCAACGGCCCCGGGCATCTGTCCACGATCGACGGGTTCATCAGCGAAACACAGGACCCCATCACGAATCTCGTGACGAACTTCGTCGCCATCACCAAGGCCGCGAAGCTGCGCGCCCCGGCCATCGCCGCGTTGTTCCCCGCCCTGCGCGCGGGGTCCGAGGCGGTCGGCATTCCCGCGCACGACGGCGCGTATCACACGCTCGTGGATCCCTGGCCGCGGCCGTGGTGCGAATACGAGACCATCCCCGTCGCCCCCGCCGAGGTTCAGGTCGATACCCGGGTGCGGCTCTACAACTACTGCGTGACCAGCAATCCCGCGCTGCAGGTCCGCGGTTCGGCCAACGCACCGCGCCCGAACGTGCCCGACAACGGCGCCGACATCCCCGACGGCGCGGACCCGAACGCGTTGTCCCAGCCCGTTCCGGCGAGATAGGAGAAGGATCCCATGAGCGAGAACGACGTCGATTTGACCAAGAAGGCCGCACCGAGCACGGACGACGTGGAAGGTGCTGCGCCGCGGCAGGAATCGCCCGCCGAGTCGGCGTCGGCCGCGCCCGAGCCGGAGAAGGCCACGCCCGCAACCGAACCCGCGCCCGATCCGGAACCTGCGGCCGGGCGGTCCTTCACACGGCGCCTGCCCTCGATCGGCAGGAAGGGCAAGCTCGCGGCGCTGGTCGCGGCCGGGCTACTCCTGGTGACCTCGCTGGCCTCGAACGTGTTCCTCTACCAGCGCGACGACAGCAAGGCCGACCTGCTGGCCGCGCACGAGTCCGCCCGCGAGGCCGCGTGCCGGTACGCGCCGGTGCTGGTCACCTACGACGCGAAGGACCTGGACACCTATTTCACTTCGGTGCTCGACGGCGCGACCGGCGACTGGCGCAAGCAATTCGACTCCACCAGTAAGGATCTGCGCGAGGTGCTCGTGCAGGGCCAGGTGGTCGCCAAGGCCGACGACGTGCAGTGCGCGATCCGCACCGGCGACGAGAACTCCGCCGAGGCGATCGTGGTGATCGGGCAGACGATCACCAGCCTGGGCACCAAGGGCCAGCCCGCGCCGGGCCAGCTCTCGATGATCCTGTGGCTCGAGCGTTCGGGCGACCGGTGGCTGGTGAACAAGGTCAACTCGCCGTTGGCGCAACTGCCGCAGTCATGAAGCCCGGCCGAGCGTCATCGGCCGGCACAGGAGCTCGGGTGGTGCGCCGCCGCCCCAAGAACCGGCGCAGCCAGATCGCCGAGACCGCGGCCGCGGCCTTCGCCGAACTCGGCTATCACGGGGTGAGCATGGACACCATCGCCGCCCGCCTCGACGTGAGCTCCGCCGCGCTGTACCGCCACTACCCCAGCAAACACGCGCTGTTCGCCGAGGAACTGCTGCGGCTCGGCGCCGCCACGGTGGCCGCGGCGACGCTGCCCCCGGCGGCCGCGACGTGGTCACCGCGCCGGCGCCTGGACCTGGCCATCGAGGGCATCGTCTCGGGCACGATCGCCAATCGCCCGACCGTCGCTCTCACGCGGTGGGAGACCCGGTACCTCGCCGAGCCCGAAAGGCTCACTCTCGAAGGCTGTTTCGCCACCGCGATCACCCTGTTGAGCGGGTTGATCGGGGACGTGCGGCCCGACCTGCCCGAGCGTGAACTGCGGGTGCGGGCGGTCGGGATGTTCAGCGCCGTCAGCAGCATCGGCGATCACCGGGCCGTGCTGGCGGTCAAATCGATGAAGGCGCTGCTGAAGTCGATGTGCTGGGCGATGGCGGACATCGATCTGCCCGTCCCCGCTGCCGACGACCCGCCGACGGTGCCCGTGCCGATCCGCGCCGGACTCAAGCACGAACTGCTGCTCCAGCGCGCGATTCACCTGTTCTACGAGCGCGGCTACCCGAACGTGACGGTCGAGGACATCGCGGCGGCCGCGGATCTGCCTGCCGCCTCGGCGGTGTATCGCTACTTCCGCGGCAAGAGCGACCTGCTGACAGCGGCGTTCCGGCGGGTATCGGATCGCATGTCGGTGGCCATCGGCGCCGCGATCGCCGAAACCACCTGCCCGGCCGAGGCGTTGGCGACCCTGGTGCGGGTGTACGCCCGCGGCGCGTTCGCCGACCGGGAGCTGGCCTACGTCTACTACGCGGACTTCGGCCACCTGCCGCCGGAGGAATTGGTTCCGCTGACCACGGTGCATCGCCTGGTCGTGGACGAGTGGGCGCGGTTGCTGATCGCGGTGCGTCCCGAGCTGACGGCCGCCGAGGCCCAGGTGCTGGTGCACGTGGCGCTCGGACTGGTCGTGGACTACGGGCGGGTGTTCGGAGACGACGAGCGAGCGTGCCCACACCCCTGGGTCATCGAGCTGATGCTGACCGCGCTCTTCGGTCACGCGGGACCGGTGTCCTACCGTCCCTAGCGGTACCCGGTCGACTCGTTTAAGTTATTGAGAGTTCTCACATCTTTTCATGATCGAACTGCTACACGTTCCACATCTTTGTAGCAGTTCTAGCTGGCCGAATGTGGCATACACATCGCCGAAATAGGCTGAATCGCTACACATATGTGATCTATAGTTCATTCTTCTTTTGATTCATTCCGGAGCTGAAAATCTGGTTCCCGTTCGGTTAACATCGCTCGCATGACAGCGGGTGCCGATCGCAAGATCCAGGAGGTTTCCCCGGCCGCCGGCCAAGCACGACCGGTGCGCCGCAGGCCGAAGAACCGGCGCGCGATGATCGCGGCCACCGCCGCCGAAGCGTTCAGCACCCTCGGGTACCACGGCGTCAGCATGGACGACATCGCGGCGCGACTCGACATCAGTTCCACCGCGCTCTACCGCCACTTCCCCAGCAAGTACGCGCTGTTCCGCGAAGAGACGCTGCGCATGGGCACGGTCGCCGTGCAATTGGTGCGACTGTCGGCCGAGGAAGCGAGCCGTCCGGTAGCCGAACGCGCGAACCTGATCTTCGATGCGCTGCTGACCGCCTCGATCGCCAATCGCCGCGGCGCCGCGCTGTTGCGCTGGCAGGCCCGGTATCTGCGGCCCGAGGACCGCCGCGAGCTGAGCGCCGAGCTGATGACCGTGCACGCGGCCGGGACCGCGCTACTGGGCGAATTCCGCCCCGAGCTCGACGACGTCGACAAAGCCGTTCTCGCACAGGCGCTTTTCAGCATCATCGGCAGTTTGGGCGATCACCACGTGAACCTGCCCGCCAAGACGATGCACCGCCGGTTGCGATCCGCCGCGATCGCGGTGTGTAGCTGCGAGTTGCCCGCGGTCGAGCCCGAGCGCAGTCCACCGGAGGAAGTGCAGCCGACCTTCACCCCGGAACTGCTCCTGCGACAGGCGATCACGCTGTTCCACGAGCGGGGTTATCCCAATGTCAGCGTGGAGGACATCGCGGCGGCGACCGGGCTGCAGGCGCCGTCGGCGGTGTACCGCTACTACCGCAGCAAGGGTGACATCCTCACCGCCGCGTTCCGGCGCGCGGCGAAACTGGTCTCCGATGCGATCGGTCCCGCGATCGCCGAATCCGACACCCCCAAGCAGGCGCTGTCGCGTCTGATCGAGCTGTACGTGGAGGGGTCCTTCGACGACCGCGAGCTGACGTTCGTCTACTACGCGGAGATCGGCAACGTCGACACCGCCGAACGCACCTTGCTGCGCAACATTCAACGTCTCAATGTCGAGGAGTGGGCGAAACTCCTGGTCGCGGTGCGCCCGCAGCTCACCCCGCAGGAAGCCCGGCTGCTGGTGCACACGGCGCTGGCGCTGGTGGTCGACCTGGGCCGGCGGTACGGGTCGGCCGATCCCGCGTGCTCCAGAGCCCGTGTCGCACACCTGATGCGCGCCATTCTCTTCGGCCGCGACGCCTGATACGTCGGCCGGTCAGGCGCCGGTGGCGTGCTCCAGCGCGCGCAGGGCATCGTCGAGATGCGCGAGCAACCGCGACAACTGCGGCACCGAGCGCCGGCAGCCGACGATCCCGAAGTCGAGGTTGTCGGCGTTCGTGGCCACGGTGATGTTCAGCGCCTGCCCGTCGAACGGAATGCCCAGCGGGAAGTTTCCGTCCAGGCGCGCGCCACGGCAGTACAGCGGTTCGGACGGACCGGGCACGTTGGAGATGATGATGTTGAACGGCGCCCTGGGCAGCCGCTGGAATCCCGGTACCTGAACCACTCCCAGGGGCGCGAGCAACAGGGCCGAGAACGCCATCGCCTGAGTCTTGCTGAGATCGCCCAGGATTCGCTTGCCCTCGCCCGTCGACTCACTGATCACGCGGATCCGCTCGGCCGGGTCCTCGAGATGGGTGCCCAGGTTCGCCAGGATCATCCCGAGCGCGTTGCCGCCGGCATCGGCGTCGGCGCCGCGCATGGAGACGGGGACCATGGCGGTCAGCGGTCGTGCCGGCAGCGCCGCTCGTTCCCGGAGATACCCGCGCAGGGCGCCCGCGCACATCGCCAGCACCACGTCGTTGACCGTGGTGCCGGTCGCTTTGCGTACCAGGCGAATTCGCTCCATCGGCCAGGATCCGACCGCGATGTCGCGGGCGCCGCCGATCGGAACGTTCAGCATGGTCGGCTCGGCGGTCATCGGGAGCGTGAGGCGTTCGGACAGCACGGTGTTCGCGACGCGGGCGAGCGCGGGCAGAGCGGTGCGGGCTTCGTCGAGGCCCGCGCGCAGCAGGTCCGCCGCCGCGGCGAGCGGTGACGGCGGCGCGCTGTCCCGCCGGGCGCCGGACACGGTCCACGGCACCGGCAGTGACGTATCGAGGGGATCGGTGCTCAGGGTGCGATGCAGGAGCCGGCGGCCGCTCATGCCGTCCACCAGGGCGTGATGCAGCTTGAGGTAGACCGCGAAACGACCGTCGGCCAATCCGTCGATCAGATGGGCTTCCCATAGCGGCCGGTGCCGGTCGAGCAGTCCGCCGTGCAATCGCGAGACCAGGCCGAGCAGTTCGGGGATGCCGCCGGGAGCGGGTAGCGCCGAGCGGCGCAGGTGATAGTCCAGGTCCACCCCGGCATCGCGGTCCCACGTGAGGTTGGAGAAGAAGCCCAGCGCCCGGCCCGGGCGCTTGCGGAACAGGGGCTCCACCGCGCCCGCGCCGATCATGTCGGCGAACAGGGTCGCGGCGAAGTCCGGGGCGGCGTCCTCGGGCGGTTCGTAGAGCTGGATCGCGCCGACGTGCATCGGGTGTTCGCGGGTTTCACCGGCCAAGAACACCGCGTCGATCGGGCTCAGGAAATCCATCAGGCATCCCTCCGGGCAGTTAAGTTTCGATCGAATCTGAGATTAGAAGGCGACGCTGCCATTCGATGGGATCGAAACTCACTATTACACACGTTGTTTCGCTATGACATGTGATCCTAAGTTACTAATAATTCTCACACAGGTGGCTTGCATGAGGTTCGGTCCTGTGCCATAGTCCAGGGCTATCGACAGGGGGACGGTGCGTACGGACGCCACCGCGGGGAACCCCATGGTCGTGATCACTCGATCGCCGATCGCCATCGCCGCCGACGGCCCGAAAGGAGATTCAGCGATGCCGAAAGTTCAATTGACCGGAGCCACAGTGCTACTCACCGGCGCGACCGGCGGCCTGGGCCACGCGATCGCCCGCGAACTCACCGCGCAGGGGGCGCGCCTGGTGCTCACCGGACGCCGGGCCGAGACCCTGCACGCGCTCGCGGCCGAGTTCGGCGCGCAGGTCATCGTCGCCGATCTGGCTCAACCGGATGCCGCGGCGCGGCTGCGCGACGCGGCGGGGCCGGTCGATGTCCTGATCGCCAACGCGGGATTGCCCTCGGCGGGCCGGCTCCACGATTTCACGGTCCCGCAGCTCGCCACCGCGGTCGGGGTGAACCTGGGCTCGCCCATGGCCCTGGCGCACGTCTTCGGCGAGTCGATGTGCGTGCGCGGGTCCGGTCACCTGGTCTTCATGGGGTCGATCGCGAGCCAGCTCCCGGCGCCGTGCGCGAGCGTCTACAACGCGACCAAGTTCGGGCTGCGCGGGTTCTCGCTAGCGCTGCGCCACGAGATGGCCGAGCACGGTGTGGGTGTGTCGATCGTCGAGCCCGGATTCATCCGTTCGGCGGGCATGTTCGCCGAGAGCGGGACCGCGCTGCCGCCCGGAATCCGCACCAGCGCACCCGAACACGTCGCGTCGGCCGTCGTCCGGGCGATCCGGGACGACGTCGACGAGATCGTGGTCGCGCCGCTCGAGCTGCGGCTGGGCGCGGCGGTCGGCTGCCTCGCCCCCGGTCTGCTGTCACCGATTCAGCGCCTGATCGGTGCGGACCGGGTCAGCAGTGATTTCGGCAGGGCGTTCGCGCGGCGGTGACGTCGCGCGGCCGCGCGTGCCGGTGTGCTCAGGAGTCGTGGGCCGGTCGTCCTTCGGTGAGTTCGGGGTCGGTGAGTGGACGATCGAGTGCGGTGCCGTCGCGGCCCCGGAGGAACTTGTCGAACATCGCCGCCACGCAGGTGCGGGTGAGGGCCGCCGCGCGGTGTGCGCCGATCGGGCCGACGAAGTTCACCGACCCGCGCAGCGGGTCCGGCACGAGGGCGCTCAGATCCGTGAAGTCGTAGTGGGCGGCGCCGCCCATGATCAGGTGGCGGCGCCAGCCGGATGAGTTGCGCCAGAACGCGTCCAGCGAGGGGTTCGCGTCGCCGACCTGTTCGATCTGCTCGCTCGTCATGACCAGCACGGGCTTGTCTGTTCCCTCGGTGACCGCGCGCCCGAACGCCTCGTCGACGCCGATCTGCCCGTCGAGATCGACCGCCGCGTCGATGCGCGGATCCCGGTGCATGGCTTCGACGGCGACATACCCGCCGGAGGAATGCCCGACCATGCCGACGTTTTCGAGGTCGAGCACCTCGCCGAGGCCCGCCGGCAGCACGCGCTGTCCGGCGTCGGGGTTGCCGCCGCGTCCCAGCTCGGTCAGGGAGTCGAGCACGAAGCGGGTGTCGGCCAGCCGGGCGTCGACGTACCGGGTTCGCAGCTCGGGGTTGAACTCCCCCGCTGCTTCATGGAGAACGATTCTGCCGCCGGGGAATTCGACCGCCGATGCCTCGTAGGGATGGTCGATGGTCACCACGACGTATCCCCGCGCGGCCAGGTCCTCCGCGAGGCCCGTGCCGTACAGCCGCGAGTCGCCACCTCCGGACGAGTACAGCACCACCGGGTACTTGGCGCCCCCGAGTGCGGGCGCGCCGGTGAACGAGCCGGTCAGCAGTCCGGGCAACCGGATCCCGAACCGCTGCTCGATTCCCGGAATCAGCTCGGTGGACAGATAGTGGGCCGGCGGATACGGAATCACCTGTCCCGCAGGGTAGAACACCGAGACCATCAGCTCACGCCGTTGCTCGGGCCGGAACGGGTCCGCCCGCCCCGCATCGACCAGGTGCATCACCGTCTGCCCGACGGCGAGGTCGCCGCCCAATGGCGGAAACACCGATGCGCCAACGGTATCGGCCCGCGCGGTCCCGCCGCCCACGAGGACGGAGACGACGGCGCACACGACCAGCGAAATTCGAACGAACAACAAAGCCCCCAATGGTGGAATCCAGGCAGCCACTCCCGAGCTGCTCACACCCCGACCCGCGATGAGGGTATCGCCGGATCGCCTGTCCGGCAATCCGATCCGCGATCGGTTGCCGAAAGTGGCGCGACCGCACGAGTCCGAGGGCTTCGATTACACCGCTGAGCGAATGAGTCAGCCGGCCGGGACAACGCACATCCCGACCGGCTGTCGATTCACCGCGGGCTCAGATCAGAGCCTTCTGCTTCCGAATCCGGTACTGCACGTTCCGCATCATCGTCTTCGTGCCGGCGAAGCGGATGAACTTGGGGATGAAGCGGTTCACGAAACCGACGAACAGGAACAGGTTTTCGAAGCGGCGCTGGTCGGTCTCGGTCCAGGGCACGCCCATCAGCTCGCGGAAGTGGGGGGCCAGGAAGCCGGTGGTCAGGAAGCGCAGGAGGCCGCCGAACATGATCCGCAGGTACCAGTGGATCATGCGCAGGTGCAGCAGGTCGTCGATCATCTGGGCGACGTCGGGGTCCAGGTGGACCTGCTCGCAGGCCTCGTTCCAGTAGATGTCGAACTCGGCGCGGTTCCGCGGCCACATCGCCTCGCGCACCTGCAGGGTGGTGCCCAGGGTCGCCGAGGTCGAGTAGAACGCCTCGGCCTGTTCGGCGTCCATCTTGCCGTGCAAAAGCTGGTAGGAGTCCTCGAACCCGATGTAGATGCTGGCCGCGACCCACATCTGCAGCTTGGGGTCGAAGGCGTTGTACTTGAACTTCGCACCCGGCGCGGACCTCACCTGCCGGTGCGCGACGTCGACCGCCTCCCGGAACTCGGTCTTCTCCTCCGGCGTACCCAGAATGGCCACCGCGAGGTAGGAAGCCGTGGTGCGCAACCGCTTCCACGGGTGCACCATGAGCGATCCGGACTCGACCGTGCTCTCCACGACGCCGCGCCCGACCCCCGGCGAGGACAGCTGCATGGCGACGTTGGCCGCGGCCCCGGCAAACTGCCAGAAGTCGAGCGCGTCCTGCAGCTGCGGCGGCTTCTTGGTCGCCGACCGGTGAATGGCCGGAATATGGATCCGGGTCTGCTCGTTGGTCAGCCGGACCCGCCCGTCGGCCGGTTCGCCGACGACGGCGAACCGGTTCTTCACCTCCGGCTCCCGGTGCGGCTCGGACGAGGAAAACGGATCAGGAGCAGCAGTCATGGATCTCATCCCTTGATAGCGCGGCGCGGATCGATGCCGCACAGGGACACCGAGCCACCGACGGAACGTCCGCTCATCTCCCCCTCCGCGACAGTGCGTACCAGCAAGAATTGTCATTAACTTAACTGGTGGTCAGCGATCAGTCAATGACGAAATACGACTTCTCGAGCTTTCGGTAGCACGGAATCTCGCGCTCTACCGCCGGATTTGCCAGTAACATACAGGCGCATCCGCCGGGTGACGGCGCAGACCGTGACATCCATCGCGAAGCTCTGCCGCACAACGTATTCGCTCCACCCGCGAACGAGCTAGCCTGCAGGGCAATCACTCTGCGCCGACATGGCTTCGTGCCTCACTGCTACGGTCCGTTCGGCGCCTGACCCCGTCGATGCATCCGACCGGCAACGGAGTCATCCTGCCCCGCCCCAAGTATCCGAACACCGCCTGGGTCGACGCCGACCACCTGGTATCGCTCGCACGCATCCTCTATATCTCCGACTTGGGTTGCGATGCAGGTCGCACTCGAGGACGCACTCCTCACGCAACTCGAGCAGATCATTCAGGAACTGTTAGCCAATCAAGGAGGCAATTGATGGCGGTGTCCATCGCCGAAGTCGAGCGGGGGCTTGCACTCGTCGAGAACGAGTCTCAGGTCGTGTCGCTGGTGGCCTTTGGTTCCCCGGATCTGGGAGCGGTTCCCGAGCGTTGGCGAGACGTCGCGGCGGCAGCCACCCCTCACGCCCGCTGCCAGGAAGCGCTGCGGCTGTGGAACTCCGACTTCCTTGCGATGGTGCCCGAATTCGCGGCGGCCCTGCACGACGAACTCGCCGATGTTTTCGTTGGCCGACTCGATGACGAGTGGGTTCTGGTCTACGCGCTGGAGCACATCGAGGACCAAAGGTACGTACTTTGCTGGATCGGGTGGGATCCCGCAAGCTTCGGCGAATCGAACCCGCCGCTGTGGGACAGCGTGCCGCCGCCGCTGCGGAGCTACCTTCGTGAGGTTCACGCCGGATTCACGGCTCCGGACCGGTTATCCTTCGGCCCTGTTCAGCCTCGACGAATGGGCACCCTTGCCGAGATGAACGGATGCCCTGACGGGATTCCGGACTGGACGGACTTCCCCGACTCAACTCGACTGCTGCCGCTGGTCGCAACCTACAGCCGGGTTACCGGCTGCGTGTCTCCTGATCTGGCTCCCGGTGAGGGCGTTGTGCTGTACGACTTCGAACTCGACCCTCCAGAACCGGTCGGGCACATGCTCGATCACATCCTCTGTGTCCGTTTCACTGTCGCTTATCAAGAGGTGGAGGGCTGAGGTATTCGCTGATCCACCACCGGCGATCGCACCGATGCCGCGTTCAGTGCATTCGCCGCGAGCACTCACGGGATCCGACCACGAGTGAGCTCGATAGGCTGTTCGAGCGCGCAGAGGGAGGGTGCATGACCGAGAGCTGGGACGAGTTGGCCCGGGAGATGACCACGTTCCACGAGGAGCAGATCGAGGCGAACCTCGAAGGATTCGAAATGGGCGAGGACCCCGACCCGGACACCGAGCACTACATCGAGGTCCTCGATCATGAAACTGGTTGCTACGTGCGATTTCAGATCGTCAACGACTCGGAGGTCTGGATCTCCGGCACCGTTCCGCAGGACCCGGAGCGCGCCCGGTCCATCGCCGACATCCTGCGCCGATGCGAAGGTTCCTCGCTTTTCTGCGGGTACCACGACCCGACGTGGACATTGGGGTGGTCGCATCAGTTCACCGACCACAACGACCGATTGAAGATCACGCGTCCGTTGGCGGAAGTCATGCGCGACGGTCTCGGTATGGAGTTGCAGCGCTTGCGAATCCGGCTCTGGAGCAACGACTTCGGTCCGGGTTACAACTCCTACCGCCTCGTCTCGGACCGACCTTCCGAACGCGGCGCTCCGGCCCGGTGCACGACGTGGGCCGACTTCGTCGATCGACTCGATTGGACCTTGCACACCCTCCAGCCCCACTCCGAACTGTATCTGTCGACCGACAACTCCTGGGTGTTCGCGATGCTCACACACGCGCACAGCCACACACTCGCTTTCGAGACGGGTGTGCCGAAAGTCGTCGCGCCGGATGCGAAACAGTTCGAAACCGGGATGGTCGATCTCGGGTGGCGTGCGAGCGACAAGAGCCTTCGGACCTGGCGAATGCCGTCCGCTGTCGACGAAGCCGAACCGAGTCTTCGCGGGGTGGCCGCACGCGTGATGATGACGCTGCGTGATGTTGTCGCGGTCGATTCCCCCAGGGACCTCAGATTCTCCGCGTTCGGTGAACACAACCGCCTGAGCTACCTGCCGCTCGAACTCGGTCTCGATCGCGAGCCGCTGGATCACGAAGCCAACGGCCGGCCCTGATTCGCACCGCAGTCGGACTACAAGCCGAACGAAAGGGCCTGACACTAACCTCCTTCACGCTATTCAAGATCGACGTGGAGGGGAACGATGCACGAGGCCGACGAGCAGGGTTCATCGGGTAACACAGCGCCGCAGGAACCTCCGGCCGCTACACAGGGGGACCTCGACGAGTTCGCGCCGAAAGTCGCAGCACGAGAGCCGGTGTATCGGCGGCGAGCGGCAATTCTCGCGAGCGTCGCCGTCGCAGCCACGGTGGTGGTCGGGTACGCGGTAGCCGGCAACGACAACTCCACGGGTGCAACCGAAAACGGCATGCTCACACCGCAGGAAAGCCCGGCGACCACACAGGTTTCCCCCGCCGAAGCGCGGACCACGATCACGATCAGCGAAGGTCCGCGGGGCGGCCGGATCATCCTCGATCCGGAAGGGGACATCCTGTACGTCTTCACCTACGATCCATCCGGGCAAGCCATCTTGTCGGTAGTCGATCTCGAATCCCGCAGTGTTGTTTCGACACTCCCACTCCCAATCCCACTCCCGGACGGTCCCCGTGATGTCGCGCTCGACTCGGCTGCGAATACGTTCCATCTGTTGTGGGGTGATCCCACTCGCGTCGACGAGCAATTCGTCAGCATCGTTGACATTCCGTCTATGACGATCACCGCGACCGTGCCGGTGGACAAGGACGCGATGGAGATCGATGTCGACGAGAACTCCCACACCGCATACGTTCTCAACTGCAACCGGTCCTGCCGGATGGTTTACGACCTGCCCGGTTCCCCGAGCACGCTGACGGTGATTCCCGCCGGTGCCACGACCGCGAATCCCCCGATTCCGTTCAGTGAGGAAGCCTCCGACTTCGTTCTCGACCCCCGCGGGCAACGAGCTTTCGTACTCGCGGAGCGCGGCGTCACGCTTCACATCGTCGACATGGTGACCAACGCCGTGATCGCGGAGGTGCCGGCAGCGGCCCCAACGTCGCAATTCTTCTTCGATGACCGATCACGCACGCTCTACGGGAGCAGTTGGCGATGGAACCCCGTCGTCCTCACCGATGTCGATGCCTTGACCAGCCGAAAGATCGCAAACCCAGCCACTTTCGGCGGATCTCCCTACGCCCCGGAGAGCCAGGCGGTCGATCCGGCAACGCGCACGTTCTACATGGCCATAGGTCCGAAGAACATGGTCGTCGCACTCGATTCGGACACGGGCGCGCTCATCGACACCGTGACCGTATCCGACCCGAGTGCGGTTGCCGTCGATCCGAACACCCACGCCCTGTACATATACGGGCGGGGCACTCTCTCCATCATCGACCGGCCCGCCACCCGATAGGCGGGGCCGCCAGGAGTTGTGCAACGGGCTATTCTGCCGCATGTGGCGCTCGTACCGGCCATGGCGGGCATCGGAAGATCGCCAGGCAGAGCACATCACGGCCGCCGAGGCTGCGCGCGCCCGCCGATGAGCGGATATCAGGAAGCACAGACCCAGCCGATCGGCGAATCGCAACGCGAGGTCGGTGGGTTCTTGCCGCCGTACCCGTGCAGGCGGGAATCGAGTTGCAGTGGTGCCGATAAGACCGCCACTATCACCCGTGTGGATGTGGAATCGTCGCCGGCCCTGGCACCAGGAGTCGGCCCACCGCAGCGGATCGAACTGCAGGACTTGCTGATTCGTCGTTGGCGGCCTGAAGACCTGCGAGCACGATTCGAGGCGATCACGAAGTCTTACGAGCATATTCATCCCTGGATGGACTGGCTCGCCGAACCGACCACTCTGGAGCGACAACGCGCATTCGGCGAGGTCGTCGCCGCGAGCTGGCCCACCGGGGATCGGGGATTCAACTACGGCATCTTCGGTAGCGACGGCACTCTGCTGGGCGCGATCGGCTTACACGACCGTCTCGGCCCGGCAGCGGTCGAGATCGGCTACTGGTGCCACACGGAACACACCGGCCGTGGTGTGATGACCCGAAGCGCGGGCGCGTTGACCGAGTGCGCGTTGGCACTCCCGGGTATCGACAGGGTCGAGATCCACTGCGATGAAGCCAACCATCGCAGTGCCGCAGTCGCCCGGAAGCTGGGTTATCGCCTCGATCGCGTCGCGCCCCGCGAGAAGCGTGCTCCAGCCGAATCCGGTCGCGGGATGTACTGGATCAAACAGCGATAGCCCCGATGCAGCTGGCCGCGAGCCCGACCCTGCACCATCTGACGCACTTCCCGACAGCGCACGGAAATGCCGCGTGGCGGGCGGTTCGAGTGCCCAGCGCGGCGCAGGCCGAAGATCAACGGGCCAAGGTCATCTCAGCCCGCTGAACGCATGACGCATTCGCTTCGGACCGGCGCATCGCACACGCGCCCGGATTACGTCTTCAGGTGAAGTGAGAGGTAGTGGCTGAAGCCGGCGCGGCCCGCGAAACGGACAGGGCGTCGCTGGTATTCGCTGAAGCCGAGCTTGCGGTAGAGGTTGAGAGCGGGCGTATTGGTGTCTTTGATCTCGCGCAGGACGAACTCGTCGTAGCCGGGAATCGCGATGATGTGCCGCATCAGTGCGGTGCCCACCCCACGCCCCTGGTGGGCGGGGGCAGTGGTGACGAAACCGATCTCGGCCAGCCCCTCCCGTGCCTCTTCCGGCGCACCGAGGAATTGCGAGCGCACGATCGGGTAGCTGATGGTCCCGTGGAAGAGTCCGAGGTGGCGGCGGAACTCTCGCAGCCGGGGCGCGAAACACTCCTGATCGCCGGTGGTTACCGATGCGATGGCGGCTGGTTCTCCATCGACGAGGGCCACGACGAAACGCTCCAGCAGGAGCATGTGCTCGAACGCTGCGGTCAATTGCTCTGGGTCGGAAGAGAAATAGGCGAAGTCCTCAGCGAATCCCCGCACCAGCACCTCGGTGATCCGTCGCCGGTAGCTCTCGCCCAGCTTGTCGCCATGTTCGATCTCGATCATCTCGTGCGTCCTTCTGTCAGCAAAGTGAGTACGACGTCGACGTCGGGGGCGGTGAACTCGGCTCCCAGGGTGACCCGAATCGAGGTGAGGCCGCCGAGCATCGCGAAGTAGCAGGTAGTGAGTTGTGCCGGATCGCCGTGGCCGAACTCACCGTCCGCCCGACCTCGACGAATCAAGTTTTCGAAGGCGCGCCACATCGCGCGGTGGGCGTCGTGGAGCCGAGCGATCGAGGCGGCCGGGCTACCGGCTGCGACGCCTTGGTTGACGACGATCATGAACTCCGCGGCGCGGTCGTCGGCGGTGAGACCGGACAGGTACCGAGCGGTGAATTTTCGGATCGTCTCAACCGGGCTGCCCGGGCCGGACAGCTCCTCTGTCAGGGCGAGAAGGCCGGTCAGCGCCTGGTCGAGCAGGTCGGCATACAGCGCGTCTTTGGTCGGGTAGTGACGGTAGATCGTGCCGATGCTGACACCGGCCTCCACCGCGATGTCGCGGATGGTGGATGCCGCGTATCCGTGCCGGGCGAAGACTCGCACGGCCGCGGTCTGGACTGTGCTCCGTGTCGCCGCGGTCATGGCTGCGCTCTGATCAGCGGTGCGTGCCATGTCTCCCCCTGGGCTATGTAATGAACAAATGTTCATTACATAGTAGGGGCCCGGTACCAATTCGCATCGGTCGGGGTTCTCGACCCCCACCTCTGGCGCTTTCCCGCTGGAGGGCGACCGGACGTGCAACCCCGCGTCAACATGCAAGTGTTCACTTGCGCTTGACGTGCAAGTGAACACTTGCATATCGTGGGTGGCGTGAACGACGTGTACAAGGCGCTGGCGGACCCGACACGGCGGGCCATCGTCGACGAGTTGCGGGTCCGGGACGGACAGTCGCTGTTCGAGCTGTGTGCGCGGCTGGTCACCAACCACGGGTTGACCTCGTCGCGGCAGGCCGTGTCACAGCACCTCACGGTGCTCGAGGCGGCGGGGCTGGTCACGACGGAACGTCAGGGCCGATACCGGGTGCTACACCTGGATACCACCGCACTCGCGCCGGTTCTCGGCAGTTGGCCGGCCGCGCCCGTCGAGGCGCAGCTGCCCGTGAGCGAAGTGCACGCGGACACCGCGTCGGTGCACAGGACGGGCATGCGGGTCACGTGGGTCAGCCTTTTCGTCGACGATCAGGAACACGCGCGGCAGTTCTATACCGACGTGCTGGGATTCATGGTCAAGCACGATGTCGCGCTGGGTGGTGAGGCGCGGTGGCTCACCGTCGTCTCACCGTACGACTCCGACGGTGTCGAGCTCGTCCTCGAGCCGCTGGGCCATCCTGCGGCGAAAGTCTTCCGGGACGCGCTGTTCGACGACGGTGTGCCGTTCAACTCGTTCGACGTCGACGACGTCGAGGCCGAGTATCGACGGCTGGTCGGTCTCGGCGTCCAGTTCACCCAGCCGCCCGCCGCGATGGGGCAGACGACCACGGCGATATTCGACGACACCTGCGGAAACCTGATTCAGATTCACCATCACCACGGCTGACCTGAGATTCACCGGCGATCGCCGATCACCGGGCACCGAACGAGAGGAAGAACCTGTGAACGACACCGTGGCCTACGGAACCTACGAGATCATCGACGGTCATCCGACGCTTCGCTTCGAGCGCTCGCTGCCGTACCCGGCCGAGCGCGTCTGGCAGGCCGTCAGCGTGCCCGCCGAGCTCGAGCAGTTCTTTCCCGGTGCCGCGCCCTGGACGCCGGAGAAGGGCGAGGTCATCGACCTCGGCGGGATGACTCTCGAGGTCACCGAGGTCGACGCGCCGCATCGGCTGGCCTGGGACTTCGACGGGCAGTCCCAGAGCTTCGAACTCGTCGCCGAGCCGGACGGGTGCCGGTTGACCTTCACCACCACCGTCACCGGCCTCCCTGTCGCGCAGACCGCCACCGGCTGGCAGACCTACCTCTCGCGACTCGAACCCCACCTGGCCGGCGGCTTCCTCTCCGACAGCGACGCGCACAAGCCGTGGCGCGAGATCCACGAAAGCTACGCCGAGCGTTTCGGTCTCGACCCCGAACCCGGTCGGCGCTGGGCCGCGCAGAACCTGCCCGACGAGCGAGCGTGAACGAATTCGCCACCGCGGCAACTTTTTTCATCGGTTAGGACCGGATCACCGACTGGGCCTATCCGCTCATGCCGCTGCGCGGGCGTTGGCCCTCCGTACAGAAGGGTTGACCGCCTGAGCCCGCACCGCATACCGCACTGACCGAACCGGCCGGACCTTCGTGGCCGCGAAAGTCGCCGGATCAGTACGCGCAGGAGTGGGCGGCGCAGTCCGGGCCCGGACGGCGGGCCGACTTCAGGATGCTGTTGGCCTGCAGGAGGGCTCGGACCTGGCGGCGCAGGCGCAGCAACTCGGCGCGTTCGGCGGGGGACAGGGCCGCGGCCTCGGCTATCGGGCGACCGTGTTGGGCCAGGGCGGCTTTCACCCAGACGCGCAGGGTCTCGTAGTGGACGCCGACCTGGGGGCCTATCGCGCGGGCCGCGGCGTAGGGGGAGGTGAACTCGTCGAGGGCTTCCAGGGCCAGGCTAATGGCCCGTTCGCGAACCTCTGCCGGATAGCGCCTTGTCATGGGATGACGTCTTCCTCGAGCGGGACACAGCGCCGATCGGGCGCCCCCGGACCGGATGGTCAGGACCCGGGGACCGGGGGCGGATCGGTGCGGTGGCCGTTGTTCTCGCACACCAGCGGACGGGGTCGTCCGGTTACTGGTTGGAAGTTTGGACGTGGGTACCTCGGTACGTCAATAGCTTCGCCGGGTGTGTCACGCGGCGCTAATGGCGAACCGGCTATCGGTGAGTGTGCGCAGGTTGCGCAGGAACCGGCGGAAGGTCATGTTCATCAACGGGGCGAACAGGCGCAGGGACACCTCGGTGGGTTTGTCGCCGCTCATCGCCAGGGTCCAGGTGAGGCGGCAACCGGTGGGGGTGGGGACGATGCGGTAGTCCTCGGCGAACGCGGTGATGCCCTTGGTCCCGGACTCGTTGAAGCGGAAGGCCATGTGGGTGTTGGGATTCCAGGCCAGGAACTCCTCGTTGCCGACCATGCCCGCGCGCATCCGAACGGTGCGGGTGGTGCCGACCCCGTGCGGTTCGGGACTGGTCCAGGTGACGCCGGTGATCACCGAGGCCCAGCGCGACCACGAGTCGGCTTCGGCGAGGACCTCGAAAACCTGTGCGGGAGTGACGTTCAACTCGACCGAGTTCGAGAAGCGGTGCGGGGCGGTGTCGACGAAGGTCAGATCGACGGGACGGCAGGGGTGCAGGGTGCCCATGGGTTTCCTTCGGGGAGAGCGGATCAGGACAGGATGCGGCGGAGCAGGCGGGTGCCGAAGCCGACGCGGATCAGATCGTCGAGATCGCGGGTCGTCTTCGCGGTGTAGGGGTACCAGATGCTTTCGCGTTTGGGCTGCCAGCGGTCCAGCAGCACCGGCTGGGCGTGGGTGAACCCGCGCAGCGCGTCCACGCCGTTGACCTGGCCCAGGCCGCTGTCCTTGCGGCCGCCGAACGGCGCCTCGGGGCACCCGTAGATGACCCCGGCGTCGTTGTGCACCACCGATCCGGTGGTCAGGCGGGCGGCGATGCGGCGGGCGCGCGCACGGTCCCGGGTGAAGACCGACCCGCTGAGACCGTAGCGGCAGTCGTTGGCGAGGCGGATCGCCTCCTCCTCGTCGCGCACCCGCACGATCGCCGCGACGGGTCCGAAGGTCTCCTCGGTCATGACCTTCATGTCGTGATCGACGTCGACCAGCACCGTCGGCTGGAAGTACAGGCCCTCCCCCTCCCCGACCTCGCCGCCGACGAGCACCTGTGCGCCTTTGTCTTTCGCGTCCTGGATGTGCTGAGCGACCAGGTCGCGCTGGCGGTCCCAGAACAGCGGGCCCATGTCGGTGTCACCAGGCCCGTAGGTGACCTCGCCGGCCTTGCGGGTGACGAGGTCGATGAACGCGTCCGCGACGGATTCCACCACGTAGATCCGCTCGACGCTCATACACACCTGCCCGGTGTTGAACATCGACAGGTACACCGCCCCGGCGGCGGCGCGTTCGAGATCGGCGTCGGCGCACACGATCATCGCGTCCTTGCCGCCGAGCTCGAGCGAACACGGGACGAACCGTTCCGCGCACCGGCTCGCGATCTTGCGTCCGGTCCCGACGCTGCCGGTGAAGCACACCTTGTCGATATCGGAATCGACAAGGGCGGCACCGGTTTCCCCGTCACCGTGCAGCACCTGCACGACATCGCTCGGCACCCCGGCCTCGTGCAGGACGCGGGCCACCCACTCCCCCGACCGCGGGGCGACCTCCGAGGGCTTGAACACCACGGCGTTGCCCGCGAGCAGGGCCTGCACGACGGGATTGAGGGTGAGCACGAACGGCGCGTTCCACGGGGTGATCACCGCGACCACGCCCAGCGGCTGGTACTGCATATACAGCTGTTTGAACGGGCGCAGGTACCCGTGCAGTGGCCGCCGGTGCGGGCGCAGGGTGCGGTGCGCGCGCGTGGCCCAGTAGTTGAGGAAATCGCACGAGGGCACGATCTCCACACCGAGTGCCTCGACCTGGGGTTTGCCGGTTTCGAGGGTGATGGTCTCGGCGATCTCGGCCCGGCGCGCGCTGATCACCCCGACGGCCTTGCGCAACACCGCCGCCCGGTCGGCGACACTGCGTGCGGCCCAATCGATCTGGGCGGCGCGGGCGCGCTCGACCGCCGCGAGCACGTCCGCCGCGCTGTCGACCGGCACTTCGCCGATCGGGCGGCGGTCCACCGGACTCAGCAACGCCAGTCGGCGGCGATCGCCCTCCGGAGTCGGCACGGCACTGACGATCGCCATTACGGGTCCTTCTTCCTCACGGCGCCGAATCCCCGATCCGGCTGGTGCACACTGTGTTTCGATGTTCTCGGTGGGCGCTCAGCCCCGGCCTGTCAGCTTTCGCAGTTCGTCGATCGACCACGGCGGCTCGTTCGCGTGGTCGCGATAACCGAGCACCGTCATGCCCGGTCGTTCGAACTTTCCGACGAAACCACCGGCGGCGATGAAGATTTCACCGGTCACCTCGCGGGCGGCATCCGAGGCCAGGTACAGGTACAGCGCGGCGGCGTACTCGGCGGGCGGGGCGTCCAGGGAGCCCCGCATGGTCATCTCGTCGAGCAGCCCGCGCCGGTTCAGGTCGCGAATGTGTTCCTCGTACTCGGGTCCGGTCGAGAGCCTGGTCTTGGCGCCCGGGCACACGGTGTTGACCCGGACCCCCGATGCCCGCAGTTCCGCCGCGAGCGCCAACCCCAGACTGGCGACCGCGCCCTTGCCCGCCGGGTAGCCGGTGCCGCCGTAGTCACCGAGGTAGGCGAACGATCCGGTGTTGATGATCGATCCGCCGCCCCGCGCGGCCATGCCCGGCGCGACGAGGCGGCAGGTGTTGAACACCGTGGTCAGGTGCGAGTCGAGCAACTCCCGCCACTGGGCGATGGTGACGTTCAGGATCGAGGATCCGGGCGGTTCGGCGATACCCGCGCAGTTCACGAGCACGTCGACCGCACCGTAGGTCGCCTCGCAGGTGGCGACGAGCTCGGCCGCGACACGCTCGTCGGCGGCCGAGCCCGCGACACCGATCACCCGGCCGCCCTCGCCGGCAAGCGATTCCGTCGCGCGGCGCACCGCGTCCGGATTACGGGAGTTGATGACGACGCCCGCGCCGTGGACGGCCAGCGCCCGCGCGACCTCGAGGCCGACGCCGCTGGCGCCGCCCACGACCACGGCCGCGCGGCCCGCGAGGGTGTGTTCTTCGGACATGGTGCGAGATCCTCACTGCCGCAGCGCGGCACGACGCGTGTCGAACGAGTGTGTCCTACGGCAGGTCGAGGCCGGCGAGTTTGCCCGAGAGCCGGTCGAGATACTGCAGCACGTCCTCCGCGGACCGGTCCGGCAGTCCGTAGATCACATCGGTGACCCCGTCCTCGGACCAGCGCGCGAGCCGGTCCCGATCCGGTTTGAAGTCCAGCGCCAGCACCCGCGGCTTGCCTTCACGCCCGGCATCCGCCCAAATCTTGTGCAGCAGTGCGATTCTGGACGAGATATCGGTCTCGGTCGGGGTGGTGATCCAGCCGTCGCCGGTACGGGCGATCCACTCGAACGTCTTCTCGGTACCCGCCGCCCCGATGAGCACCGGGACGTGCGATTGCGCCGGTTTGGGCCACGCCCAGCTGGGTCCGAAGTTCACGTAATTACCGGAGTAGCTGGACTCCTCGCGCGTCCACAGCTCCCGCATGGCCTCGATGTACTCCCGCAGCACGGTGCGCCGCTTGTTCGGCGGTACCCCGTGGTCGGCGAGTTCGTCGGTGTTCCAGCCGAATCCGGCGCCGAGGGTGACCCGGCCGCCGGAGAGATGATCGAGGGTGGCGATCGTCTTGGCCAGGGTGATCGGGTCGTGCTCGACCGGCAGCGCGACCGCGGTGGACAGTTCGATCGTCTCGGTCACCGCCGCGGCCATGGCGAGGGACACCCACGGATCCAGGGTGCGGGTGTAGCGATCGTCGGGCAGGGACGCGTCCCCGGTGCCGGGATGCGCGGCTTCGCGTTTGACCGGGATGTGGGTGTGCTCGGGGACGAAGAAGGACCGGAAGCCGCGGTCCTCGGCGGCCTTGGCCGCGACCGCGGGGGTGATGCCGCGGTCGCTGGTGAACAGTACGACTCCGAATCGCATACGGGGCCTATCTCTTTCGTGAGTGCGGTGCGGTCACCGGGCAGCGGCGGTGCGGCCGGCGCGGCGGCCGTAGAAGCTGCTGTCGCCCAGGGACGCTCCACTGGCGTACCCGCCGGTGCAGATGCCCGCCGTGCAGCGCCCGGCGGCGAACAGGCCCGGGATAGGTGCGTTCGCCTCGTCCAGGACCTGCCCGTCCAGGTCGGTGCGCAGACCGCCGAGGGGGAATCCGGCGGTGAACCCGCGCATGTCGAACGCGGCCACCGGCGATCCGATCGGGGTGAGCCACTCGGCCTTCTTGCCCTGTTCGGGGTCGGCGCCCTGGGCCGCGTGCTCGTTGTACGCGGAGACCGTCTGCCGCAGCGAGTTCTCGGGCAGCCCCATCTCGACTTCGAGTTCGGCGGCCGTCTCGGCGACCCAGCTGGGCTGCTGGCGGAAGAACGGGGTGGCGGTGGTGGTTTTCAGCGCCGCGTCGTGACTGTCCTCGTCGATGACCAGGAACGCCTGGTTGTCCTGCTCGATCAGCGCGGCCTGGCCGATCCGGCCGGGATAGGTGTCCTCGGCGATGAAGCGCCTGCCCTCCCCGTTCACCAGGATGCCGCGCGCGAGCAGTTGCGGGTCGCCGAAGAACGCGACCTCGGTGGCGTCCATGGCCTCGACCTGCGCGCCGACGGCCTGGGCGACGAGGATGCCGATGCCGTCGTGTTCCTCGATCGCCGCCGCGGGGCGGCCGATCAGGCGCGGCGCGTGGGCGGCGACCATGTCCTGGTTGTAGGCGAAGCTGCCGGTGGCCAGCACCACGCCGCGCCGGGCGGCGATGGTGAGGTCCTGACCGTAGCGGCGGGCGGCGATACCGGCCACGCGCCCGTCGTCACCGACGACGAGCCGCTGCAGGCGCACGTCGTATTCGACACGGACGCCGAGCTTTTCGGCGGTCTCGATGAGCGGCTTCATCAGCATGTAGCCGCCGCCGCGCTCGCCGGTGCGCTTGTTCTGCATCTGCGGGACATGCCCGCGCGGCGCCGGGGGAACCAGGGTGTGGAAGGGCGCGGCGTTCTCGCCGCCGGAGTACATCAGGCCCTGGTCGTGCGGCGGCTCCCACCCGGGTTCGCCCCAGAACTCCTCCTTGAACACCACGCCGCAGTCGGTCAGCCAGCCGTAGTGCTCGACGCTGCCGCGGCAGTAGTCCGCGATGCGCACCGGATCGGCCTGTTCGCCGACCGCCGCGAGCAGGAAGCGCTCCATGTTCTCGGCGCTGTCGTCGAAGCCGAGCGCGCGCTGCAGAGGCGTGCCGCCGCCGAGGTAGACGAATCCGCCGGCCAGGGCCGCCGCGCCGCCCCAGCCGCCGGTGCGTTCGAGCACGAGCACGTCGGCCCCGGCGCGGGCGGCCTCGATGGCCGCGCACACCCCGGCGATGCCGTAGCCGGCGATGACGACGTCGGCGGTGTCGGTCCAGTCGGTGATGTCCGAACCGCGCAGCGGCTCGGTGGTTTTCGCGTCCGCGGTCATGAGTTCTCCGTGGTGAGTGCGGGCGTCGCGACGCCGAGTCCGGCGGCCAGGCCCCCCAGTGCGAGCCGGGTCAGCGGCAGGTCAACCCCGAGGCGCTCGCCGAGGTCCGCGGCCAGCGACAGGTCCTTCTCCCCCAGGTTGCGCACGTGGGTGAGGATGGGGAACCAGAAGTCGTCGGGGTCGATCGGTGCGGTGTTGTCGCGCAACATGATCGAGCCCGCGCCGCCGGTGATGGCGTCGGAGTGGCGCACGATCTTGCCCAGAGCGGTCAGGTCGAGTCCGGCGGCCTCGGCCAGGCGCTGGGCCTCGGTGGCTGCGGTGAAGGACACGAAGTGCAGCAGGTTGCGGGCCAGCTTCATGCGGGTGCCGGTGCCGACGGGCCCGGTGTGCACGAGCCGATCGGAGAAGCAGGCGAACGGTTCTCGAATGGCCGCCAGGGCCGCGTCGCTGCCGCCGGCCATGACCGCGAGGCTCCCGCGCTGCGCGGCCGAGGCCCCGCCGCTGACCGGTGCGTCGATGAATTCGACCGTGTACTCGGCGCATTCGGCGGCGAGTTCCTCCGCGGTCCGATCGCTGATGGTCGAGTGCACCGCGACGACGGTGCCCGGTGCGGCGGTGCGCAGGATGCCCTGCGGCCCGGTGAGCACCTCGCGCACCTGGGCGTCGTCGATGACGGTCACGCAGATCACCCGCGCGTGCTCGGCGAGTTCGGCCGGGGTCGATACCGCTCGCGCGCCGGCGGTGGTGAAGGGTTCGGTGGCTTCGGGGCGCACGTCGCAGACGGTGAGCCCGCCCGGCCACGCCAGCAGGCGGGTGGCGATCGGGGCGCCCATGTTGCCGAGGCCGATGAACCCTACGGGTACGGCCGCGGGGTCGGCGGTCATCGAATGACCTGCCCGCCATCGACATTGAAGATCTGCCCGGTCACCCACGACGCCTCGTCCGAGAGCAGATACAGGCAGGCGCCGACGAGATCCTCCGGGGTGCCCATGCGCTTGAGCGGCAGCCGCTTGACCATGTCCTCCACGATCACGTCCGGGGTCACGTTCTTGGTCGCGTC
>NZ_JBSHMS010000030.1:0-91266 GCF_053645575.1 Nocardia sp. NPDC055321 | reverse complement strand
GAACTCCCCTGAGACCTGTGCGGTTCCCGCCCGGCCGGCGCCGCCCGACTCCGGCGGCCCCGGCCGGCGCGGTTCACAGCAGCAGTTCTCGGGCCTGCTTCACGTCGATGACATCCGCGTACTTCGCCCCGAGGTCGAACAGGTTCGCCTCGTGCAGCCGCGGGTCCCGATCACCGCAGGCGTCGGCCACCACCTGCGGCCGGAAACCGTGCTGGAGCGCGTCCACCGCGGTGGCGCGCACGCATCCGCTGGTGGTGAGCCCGGTGATGATCAGGGTGTCGATGCCCGCGGCGGTGAGGTTCGCGGCCAGCGGCGTGCCGAAGAAGGCACTCGGGTACTGCTTGACGATGACCGAATCACGTTCGTGCGGTGCGGGTTCGGAGAGAAAGTCGCCCAGCGGGTTGCCCTCCTCGAAGACGGACAGGGTCGGTACCTTCTGCCGGAACAGGCCGCCCTCGTTCGTTCCGGGGCGGTAGCTGACCCGGGTGAAGACCACCGGATACCCACCGGCGCGTGCGTAGTCCACGACCAGCGCGGCCGCGCGCACCGCGTCCTGCACCGGGGCCCGCAGCGGTGACGCGTCGTCGAGATAGGCCGCGCAGACGTCGATGACCAGCACCGCCGGGCGCACCCCGGCGCCCAGTGTGGTGCCGTAACCGGCCCGGCGGGCGTCCTCGTGTAGATCGGACATGCGAAATCCCCTCAGATGACGCCGGTTTCGGCGAGTTTGGCCAGTTGGTCGGCGTCCAGGCCCAGCAGTTCGCCGTAGACCGCGGCGTTGTGCTCACCGAGTGCCGGACCGGCGTGCCGGACTCGGCCCGGGGTCGCGCTGAGTTTGGGAAACACGTTCTGCATGGGCAGTTCGCCCAGTTCGGGATGGGCGACCCGCACGATCGCCTCGCGCGCGGCGAAGTGCGGATCGGCGAACATGTCGCGCGCGGTATAGATCCGGCCCGCGGGGACCCCGCCCTCGTGCAGCTTCGCCAGCAGCGGCTCGGCGTCGTGGCCGGCGGTCCAGGCGCTGATCAGATCATCGAGTTCGGTCATGCGCGCACCGCGTGCGGTGTGGCTGCTATAGCGCTCGTCCACGGCCAGCTCGGGGCGGTTCATGAGCTCGCTCAGCCGGGCGAACACGGTGTCCTGATTGGCGGCGATCAGCACCATCTCCCCGTCGGCGGTGGGATACACGTTGCTGGGCGCGACATTCGGCAGCACCGAACCGGTGCGCTCGCGCTGATACCCGGTGAGCGCGTATTCGGGCAGCAGCGATTCCATCATGGCCAACACAGCCTCGTAGATGGCGGAGTCGACCACCTGCCCCTGCCCGGTCTTCTCCCGGTGGTGCACGGCGGCGAGGGTGCCGATGGTGGCGAAGACGGCGGCGAGCGAATCGCCGATCGAGATGCCGGTGCGCGCGGGGCGATGGCCGGAATCGCCGGTGGTGTACCGGATTCCGCCCATGGCCTCGCCGATGGAGCCGTAGCCGGCGCGCGGGGCGTAGGGGCCGGTCTGGCCGTAGCCGGTGACCCGGACCATGATCAGTTCGGGATTGCCCTCGCGCAGCCGGTCGTAGCCCAGGCCCCAGCGTTCCATGGTGCCGGGGCGGAAGTTCTCGATCACGATGTCGGCCTGGGCGATGAGTTCGCGGGCGAGCCGCTGACCTTCGGGGTCACGCAGGTTGCAGGTGACCGACTTCTTGTTGCGCGCCACCACCGGCCACCACAGCGAGGCGCCGTTCGACTGCTCACGTCCCCACTGCCGCATGGGATCTCCGGTGCCGGGGGATTCGAGTTTGATCACCTCCGCGCCGAAGTCGCCGAGCAGTTGTGCGCAGAAGGGACCGGCCAGCAGCTGGCCCATCTCGACCACGCGCAGATCGGCCAGCGCGCCGGCCCCGGGGGTTGCTTCGGCTGTCATGCGGCCACTCCGTTTCGTTGTGCGCCCGATGCTCGCGCGCCGAGCGCCCGAGAACGGTAGGGTGAAAGTGGATACACTGTATCCCTGAGAGAAACGGCGCGGCAAGGTGAGAGAAGGTGTGCCCGTGGACATCACGGTGCTCGAGGTGGCCCCACGCGACGGCCTGCAGAACGAACCGGAGATCGTTCCCACGCAGCGCAAGATCGAGTTGATCGAGCGTTCCATCGCGTCGGGCCTGCGCCGGATCGAGGCGGTGAGCTTCGTGAATCCGAAGGCGGTGCCGCAGATGGCCGACGCCGAGGCGGTCATGGCCGGGGTGCCGCGACCGGCCGATGTCTCCTACATCGGGCTGGTCTTCAACGAGCGCGGCCTCGATCGCGCTCTTGCGGCGGGCGTGCACGAGATCAATGTCGTCGTGGTGGCGACCGATACGTTCAGCCGCCGCAATCAGGGCTGCTCGACGGCCGAGGGGGTGCGGCGCTGGCACGGCCTGGCGCGGCGGGCCGCGGAGTCGGGCCTGCTCCGGACCGTCACCATCGCAGCGGCTTTCGGCTGCCCGTTCGAGGGCGAGGTGCCCGAGGCGACCGTGCTGGACCTGGTGCGCCGGGTGGCCGAGGCCGGGCCGCAGGAGATCGCGCTGGCCGACACGATCGGCGTCGGCACGCCCGACCGGGTGCGGACGCTGGTGGCCGCCACCGCCGCGCTGGCGCCCGACGCTGTGGTGCGGTGCCATTTCCACAACACGCGCAATACCGGGTACGCCAATGCCTTCGCGGCTGTCGGGGCGGGTGCGCGGGTGCTGGACGCGAGCACGGGCGGTATCGGCGGGTGTCCCTTCGCGCCGGCCGCGACCGGCAACATCGCGACCGAGGATCTGCTCTATGGGCTGCATCGGATGGGGTATCGGACCGGGGTCGGGATGGACGAGGTCGCCGAGACCGGGCGGTGGCTCGGGACGGTGCTGGGGGCGCCGGTGCCCGCGTTGCTGGGCCGGTCGGGGGGCTTTCCGAGCCCGGCGTGATCGGGGCCGAAGGGTCTCGCGGTCGCAGTGCTGGGCCCCACGCCCGCTCGCCCCACGCGGGTGCCACCGCGTCGCCGAGTGGCGTCTACGCGCCCGAGAATCGCGTCGTCAGGCCTGCCGTTCGTTGCACCTGCCGTCGCCGGATATGACGCTCAGGGGCGGTGCGCGAGACACCTGCACCCGGTTGACGCCGCGGATGATGGCGGCGGTCAGTCGGCCGACCTGCGCGCGGCTGATGAACTCGGACTTCCGCGCTGTTCTCGCGCCGGTGCGTTCTCGGTGTCTCAACCGGTGAGCTCGGTGTCCAGCAGCCGCAGCAGCCCGTCCTCGCTCAGGCGCAGGGTGCCCACCCCGGCTCGGTACCGGATGCCATGCCGCCGACTCGTTCGATGGCGCCGCGCACCGGATCGAACAGTTCTCGCAGGTCCTTGATTTCCGCCGTGTCGTAAACGATTCGAGCAATGGCCTCCGCGTCGTCTGCGGATAGTGAGCGGGCGGCGTTGAGCCGGAACTTGGTGGCCAGTTCCGTGGCCGACAGCGGATTGCCGGGGCCGCCGCGGTTGACGTCCACCCGTTCGGTGAGCACCCGCCCGTCCCGGAGCTCAGCGGTGAGGACGGCGGGGAACTGGTGCGGGAAGATGCTGTCGCAGTGGGGATCCGGCACGCAATCGACCTTCGCGGCCAGGGCGAGCCGGTGCGGATCGCGGGCCGCCGCGTCGGTGAAGTCCTCGTGGAAGAGTCCGAGCCCGCCGCCGCCGATGAGGGCGGCGGCGACCGTGTACGGGCCGGAGAACGCGGCGTGATAGCCGGATTCTGGTGCGCGTTTGTCCGCCGCGGGCTCGCCGATCGTGCGCAGGACCGGGGTGGGTGCGCCGAGGGTGAGGCGTTCCACCTGCTCGGCGGTGACGCCCCGGGCGCGCAGGCGCAGGGCCGCATCGATGCCTGCGTGGGTGAAGTGGTTGCAGGGGTAGGGTTTGAAGAACACTCCGGGCAGCTCCCAGTCCGTTCCCAATCCCTCGATGACGCTCTCGGCGCGCGCCTGGTCTCCGCAGAACGCCTGCAGCAGCCCGAACCGGCCCTCGATGACCGTGGGCGGGCCGGTCAGCCCGTGCCGCGCCAGCTCCGCGGCGGTCACCGCGGCGTGCGCTGCCCAGCCGCAGTGGATCCGTTTCACGGTGCCGCCGGTCCGATTGGCCTCGAGCAGGCCCGAACCCATGCTGGACGCGATGCCCAGCGCGTGCGCGACGCGGGGCGCGTCGAGACCGGCCAGCAGCGCGGCGGCGGCGGCTCCGCCGAGTGCACCGCAGATCGCGGTGGCGTGTAGGCCGCGTTCGAAGAAGACCGAGTTGCCCAGTCGCTCGTCGTATCCGGCCATGCCGACGCGGACGGTGATCTCCACGCCGACCGCGATGGCATCCAGCAGCGCGCCGCCGGTCGCGCCGACCGCTTCGGCAACAGCGAGGGCGGCCGGCACCACCGTGGCCGACGGATGCAGCACCGATGGGAGGTGGGTGTCGTCGAAATCCATTGCGTGGGCGAGTGTTCCACCGAGCAGAGCCGCGCTCGCGGTGGGTACCCGATCGGGGAGGCCGAGCGCGGTGGACATCGGGCGTCCGCCCCATTCGGTGACAACGGCACGCATCGCGGCTGCGGCCGGGGTGGACTGCGCCGCGAGGCTGTTGCCGAGTACGTCCAGCAGCCGGCGGGCGGCATCGGCGCGCAGGGCGGTCCCCACGCCGCCGGGGCGACGAGCGGCCACGGTGAATTCGGCGAGTTGCTGCACGATGGTGGGTGCGGTCATGGGGTCACCGCCGAGAGGAGGCGTACCGGGGAGGCTGTGCGGCCGAGGGGGCGCAATGGCGCTAGCGCAAAAACGATCACGGGGGCGCTCATGAGGTCACCGCCGCAGACGGAGCGTACCGGGAAGCCTGTGCCGCCGACGGTGCGCAGTGGCGCGGCAGCGCGAACGATCGTGGGTGCGGTCATCGGGTCACCGCCGCGAGGGGGCGTACCGGGGAGCCCGTGCCGCCGACAATGCGTAGCGGTGCGAGCACAAAGGCGAACTCGTGAATTCCGCTCTCTGCCAGTACCTCCAGGTCCAAGTGCTCCATGATATAGATGCCGGACTCGACCAGCAGTACCCGATGCACCGGCAGCACGCTGTGTCCCGCGCCCGGGGCGAGGCGTTCGTAGGCGGTGGTGTCGGCGCCGGTGGCGACGACGCCGTGGGTCGCAAGCCAGTGTGCAGCTTCCACGCCCACCCCGGGCACGCCCGAGTCCGCGCCCAGATAGGTTGCCGGATCGGCATAGTGGCGTGCCCATCCCGTGCGGATCAGGACCACGTCACCGGGTTCGAGCGGGAGGTCGCGTGTCGCGTGCTCGAGATCGGCGACGGTGATCTCGTAACCGCCGGGCAGGACGTCCACGTCTTGGGCGGCGGCTATGTCGAGAAGTACTCCCCGGCAGAGCAATCCGGGAAGGTTCTCGGCCCCGTGCGCGGCGAAACTCCCGCCGCGCTGCGCCTCGTCCGCGTCGATTCCCCCGTGCAGCCTGCCGTCTTGGCTGACGTGGCTGAGGGCGTCGATGTGGGTGCCGACGTGGCCGCCGGTCACGATGATCTCGCTGGCCGCCGATCCGCCGTCCGGGCGTACGGTGTCACCGTGCCTGCGCGCCAGCGTCATTCGGAAGCCGGGATGGTTGGGGGAGCAGGGCATGCCGGTGAAGTAGGGCCGTCCGAGCTCGATCAGTCGCACGCCGCCGCGCACCAGTTCCACCAGTGGGTCGCGGGTGGTCATCGGATCACCCCCGCCGCGCGCAGGCGGTCGAGTTCCGCGGCGTCGACGCCGTATGCGCCCAGGACTTCGGCGGTGTGCGCGCCCAGCGGTGGACCCGTCCAGCGAATGCGGCCCGGGGTCTCCGAGAGCCGGAACAGGATGTTCTGCATGCGTATCGGTCCCAATTCGTCGTCGTGGAGTTCGGCGATGGTGCCCAGCGCCCGGAACTGCGGGTCGGCCAGGACGTCGGCGGCGGTGTAGACCGGTGCGACAGCGGCTTCGGCGGCCTCGAACTCGCGCAGGACCGTCGCGGTGTCGCGCCGGGCGATCCACGCCCCGACGGCGGCGTCGAGTTCCTCTGCATGCCGGGCTCTTTCGGCACCACTGGCGAACCAGGGCTGTTCGGTCAGGTCGGGGCGTCCGACCAGGCGCAGGACCCGTTCGGCGACGGTTTGCGCGCTGGTGGACACCGCGACCCAGCCGTCGTCGGCGGTGCGATAGATGTTGCGCGGGGCGTTGTTGCTCGAGCGGTTGCCCATGCGCGGTTGCAGTTCGCCGAGCTGGTCGTAGGCGATCAACTGGGGGCCGAGCAGGGTCAGGATCGGTTCGATGATGGCCATGTCGATCTGCTGGCCGCGGCCGGTGGCATCGCGGGCGCGCAACGCGGCCATGATCGCGAATGCGGTTGTGAGGGCGGTGATTCCGTCCGCGAGACCGAACGGAGGCAGGGTGGGCGGGCCGTCGGGTTCGCCGGTGACCGCCGCGAACCCGCTCATGGCCTCGGCGAGCGTGCCGAAGCCGGGGCGCTGCGCGTAGGGGCCGATCTGACCGAAACCGGTGACGCGGGCCAGCACCACGCGCGGATTGATCTCACACAGCCGGTCGTAGCCCAGGCCCCAGCGTTCGAGGGTGCCGGGCCGGAAGTTCTCGATCACCACGTCGGCTTCGGCGACCATGCGCCGGAAGATCTCCTGGCCGGCGGGCGCGCCCAGGTACAGGGTGACCGATTTCTTGCCGCGCCCCAGCATCTTCCACCAGAGTCCGACCCCCTCGCGTTGTGCGCCGTGGCTGCGTACCGGATCCCCGCCCGGATGCTCGATCTTGACCACCTCCGCGCCGAAATCGGCCAGCAGCGTCGCCGCGAGTGGCCCGGCGAACAGGGTCGCCACATCCAGCACCCGGATCCCGGACAGCGGTCCGTCCATCGCGCACTCCCTCTCGTTCTCCCCGTGTTTCGCTTGGCGAAACGCACATGTGTTGGGAGGCATTGACTATCAGCGGATAGTACTGCCATGATCGCCGCATTGGTAATAGTGTTTCCCAGAGAGAAACTGGAGTCGATGCCATGCCGGCAACAGACCTGCTGATTCGCGGCGCCCGTGTGGTGCGGCCGGGCAGCACCTCCGCCGAACTCCCCGAACCCATGGACATCGCTGTCACCGACGGCCGAATCGCGGCCGTCGGCCCCAACCTGGCGGCCGGGGGCGCGCGCCGGGTGGTCGAGGCCGACGGCCGGCTGGCGTTCCCCGGCGTCGTCGATGCCCACCAGCACTGGGGGATCTATCAGGAGCTGTCCGCCGACACCGGGAGCGAAAGCCGGGCCTGCGCGCAGGGCGGGGTGACCACCGCCCTGACCTATCTGCGGACAGGCCGCTACTACCTGAACCGCGGCGGGCCGTACCGCGACTTCGTGCCCGAGGCCCTGAAGCGCATGGACGGCCGGGCGTTCGTGGACCACGCCCTGCACCTGGCCCCGATGACGGCCGAGCACATCGCCGAAATACCTTCGCTGGTACGCGATTTCGGTGTGACGTCGTTCAAGGTCTTCATGTTCTACGGCGGCCACGGCCTGCACGGGCGCTCCGATGATCAGGCCGACTTCCTGATGATCGGCCCCGATGAGCGTTACGACGTCGCGCATTTCGAGTTCGTGATGCGCGCGATCGCCGAGGCGCGCAAATTACTGGGCGACGGCCTGTCGCTTTCGCTGCACTGCGAGACTGCCGAGATCATGGCCGCCTACACGGCGCTGGTGGAACGCGAAGGCGTTCTCACCGGCCTGCGTGCCTACAGCGCTTCCCGCCCGCCGCATTCCGAGGGTTTGGCGATCACCACGGCCGCCTACCTGGCCCACGAAACGGGTCTGGCCAACATCAACCTGCTCCACCTGTCCTCCGCGAAGGCGGTCGAGGCGGCGCTGACCATGGCGGCTGCGTTCCCGCACATCGACTTCCGGCGCGAGGTCACCATCGGCCACCTGCTGGCCGATGTCGATACAGCGCACGGCCTGGGCGGCAAGGTGAACCCGCCGCTGCGGGAGCGCGCCGACGTCGAGGCGCTGTGGCGGCACCTGCTGGCCGGCGAAATCGACTGGGTGGTCAGCGATCACGCCTGCTGCCGCGCGGAACAGAAGTTCGGCCCCGACCCGGACGACGTGTTCACCGCGAAGTCCGGCTTCGGCGGTGCGGAGTACCTGCTTCCCGGCCTGGTGGGGGAGGCTCGCAAACGCGGGCTGCCGATGTCCCGCGTAGCGGAACTGACGTCCCGGAATCCCGCCCGCCGCTACGGGTTACACGGAAAGGGTGATCTCGCCCCCGGCTACGACGCGGACATCGTGCTGGTGGATCCGGATACGCATTGGACGGTCCGCGCCGCCGATTCCGAGTCCGCCCAGGAGTACACGCCGTTCGAAGGGTTCGAGATGACGGCTCGGGTCACGGACGTGTTCCTGCGCGGGGAGCAAGTGTGCGCGGACGGGCGCGTGCAGGGCGATCCACGCGGGCAGTACCTGCGCCGATCACCCGGGATCGCGTCTTCTCCGGCCGGTAATTCGAGTGCTCGCATGCGCCGCTGATAGCCCACCACACCTGGCCCGCAGGCCCGTAGGACTTGGAGACCCGGCTACCCCGTTGACTCAGCAGCGTCGGCCGATGGGGGAGCGACACCGCTGACCCGGGACGCTGTGGACCGGCGGCGAGTCGGAGTGGAACCCCGCCGGATTGGTGCCGAAGGTTGTCGAGCATCATGTCCACATCGGATTCGCTGGCACCTGGCAGGCACAAGCCGTGAAACCGGCTTACCGTCAAGCCAATCTAGGGTCAGGAGTCCTGATGCGAAGCACCGGTTCAGTCGCTGTAGCGGCGGCCTTGATCACCCTCGCGTTCGCTGTGGGTGCATGTAGCGAGAAGTCGAGCGATACCGACGCGGGGACCCCGGCGAGCTCCACACCTATCGCGCCGGTCACGACGACCCCGGCGTCGAATCCCACACAGCCCGTACAGGCGAACAAGTGGGAGACTTTCGGTTCGCCGACCGGCAATATCGCCTGCCAGATCTCTGCCGGCTTTGACACAGCCCCAGCCAGTGTGCGCTGCGAACTCCTGCAGATTTCCTTCACCCCGCCAGCGCTTCCCGCCCGGTGCTACCAGGACGGAGAACCCGTGCCCGGCAGCAGGCTTTATGGCCGGGTCGTCTATTTCTCCACCGAGGAGAAGCCTGGATTCACTTGCGGGGCAAGCGATACCATCGGCGGCGCCGCGAACATGAAGGTCCTGGAATACGGTTCGTCGACCACCTTCGCGGGGTTCACCTGCACCAGCACCTCGGCGGGCGTTCGATGCGAGCGCGGGGCCCAGTACTTCCGGATCGCAAGCGACTCGTATGAATTCGGCTGAGTGATCGACCAGGTTACGTCTCCTGATCACTCCTTACTCTGCCCAGTCGGCTCGGTGGAGTTCGTACTCGACCTCGCCGTGTTCGGTGCCGGGGAGTGGATCGTCGAAGTGCTGGTGGAAGGTTCGAACGTAGGTGAGGCCGGCCTTTTCCATGACCCGTCGAGAGCCGATGTTGACGGCCATGGTCTGGGCCCAGACCCGCTCAACGCCGAGTTCGGTGAAGCCCTTCCGGATCAACGCCCGCGCGCCTTCGGTGGCGTATTCGCGGCCCCAGACCGACGGCGTGAGCCAGGTATCCGAGTTCTACCTCGGTGACGCTGCCGTCCTGCGGTGGTTGCAGGGCCAGCCAGCCCACGAACGCCGCGGTGGATCGCTCGATGACGGCAAAGCGTCCCGCCGGACCCAGTTGGTAGTCGCGCAGGATCCGAGGCAGCACCCCGTGCTCGATCTCGTCTCGCGGCGTGGGTTCACCGGTGAGGAACCTCATCACCGCGGGCTCGCTGTCCAGCCGGACCAGATTCTCCACGTCGGCGTCGGTGAACCGACGCAGGACGAGACGGTCGGTCTGCACAAAGACATTCACCGGCAAGGTCCTCCCGACAGCCATGCTGTCGAGCATCGGTCATCCCGTCAAACGCTATTCGAACACGATGTGCCCAGAGCCGGCTGCTGCGTCAGAGGTAGTCGGTATCGGTACGCGGGGCGTCGTGGTGCAGGCAGGTGTGGATGTGCTCGAGCAGTTCACCGGCGCGGAACGGTTTGGTGAGGTACGCACTCGCGCCCGCGGTGAGGGTGAGGTCGATGAGCTCGGGGTCGCGATCGGTCGACAGGACCATCGTCGGGGTGGGGGCGTAGTGGGCGAGCAGGTCGGTGAGCTCGGCGGGGGAGTGCGCTGCGGGGAGCAGGTCCAGCAGGACCAGGTCCGGATGCCAGTGCTCGACCGCGTCGATGGCGTCGTGGTGGGTCGGCTGGTGGAGGGTGTCGAATCCGGCGGCGGACAGCACCAGCATCGCCATTTCCGCGGCGGCGGCGTTCGGCTCGACGACCAGGAGCCGTGCCGTGCCGGAGACGAGGCTGGTGTGGGGCGGGGTGACGGGTCCTGGTCGCTGCATGGTGCGGTAATCCCTACGTGCTGGCCGTGTGCTCGCCGCGGTGAGGCCCGATCAGGGGCTGGAACGGCGAAACTGTCGGTTACCCTGCTCGCCGGTCGTTTGAACCTATGTGGATCAGCTATTGATCAGCAAGTGTGGTGTGAGGAATGTCCCGAGCGCACGGGAACCACTATCTGCGCAGGTAGATGATGATATGCGCGGCGAGGGCGGCTCACCGGACAAGGCCGCCGGGATCATCGAACAGCCCATCACCCTCAACCGTGGGAGCTACCGTCGCGCCCGGGGTGTTCCTAGTCGCCGCACGAATGATCGGCATCCCTGAAATCCGCACAGCACGAACCGCGCTGATGCGGTCGTGACACCTGGGAGGTATCAGTGCCGATCGGGGTTCACTGTGCGATGAAGTCCAGCGCAGTCGTCCCACCAGCTCGCGGAACAGCAACTGGTTGATCGCCGTGGTGAACGATGTTGATCTGCGTGACTTCGCCCACGTACGGGCGGGCGGCGCAGTGCTGCGAGGAGGCGATCGTCATCGCTGTGCGATGCCGAGCATGGGGAGAGACAGTGCTTGGTTACCGGCACGAGAGTTCCATGCCCTGTAGGTCAGGTAGTGAGGGCTGGACAGTTGGAAGGCGTCGCGCAGCCCGAGTACTACCATCGCCGCCAGTTCGCGGTATAGGGCCGTGCGGGCCGGCCACGGCAGATCGAGCCACCAGTTGACGTAGGTGGTGCCGTCAGGTGGATTCCAGCCCGCCGGCTCCGCGCGGCGCTGAAAACGGTTCGGGCGTAACGTTCGAGGTCATACGAGCAAGGCCGCTCTCATGGCCCTGGCGGTCGGACTGTGTCGGCGTTCACGGACGGTACGTCGTGGTGACGCCTGCGGTCTCGTTGTCCAGCGAGACGTACAGTATCCGTGGAATGTGTTGTGCCAGCTCACGGTAGAGCCACAGGCAGACATACTCGTAGGTCGGGCGCCGATCGAAGAGCTTGGTCCATGTCGCACTCGCCAGGTGTTCGGCATAGGTGTCGAGATGACGCTCGAGGGCATCGGTGTCGACGAACCGTCCCTCGCGGTCGAGGTGGGCTTCGGTGAACCCGAACCCGACACTCATCACCACGCTGGCATCGGTGATCGGCGGGCGGGCAGAGGCTTGCCATACCGGTGAGGCAAGGCCCTGGCGAGCGCGGAATCGTCGTCTCATCTCGACGGTGAACACTCGCCGACCATACCGAGGTACCGTCCCGGGAAGCCCGCTGTCGACGACCACCGATTCGAACGACCGTCTGTTAGCGTCAGCGCGATATCTGGCACAGCGCAGGGGACGAGGTCGAATTACATGGCGATTACTGGGGGTCTGCGCGCGGGCGGGCGGCCGAACCCGTGCTCCGCACTGCCGCTGCACCTGTCGAGCGGCCGCGGTGACGGTGGATCGCCGTGGCCGGAGCGCTGGTGCTGGTGGGGTTTGTCGGCGGGATCGGTCTGGCGGTAGTCAACGTCAGCGGCATCGACCCGTCTGTGCCGGTGATGAGCGCGACTTACGCGTCCTTGAGCACCGCGGCAGAGTGTGATCTGGTCGCGGGCGCTGTGATCGAGCGGCACGCGCCGGGAGCGACCTGCGATCTGCAGGCTTATGCGGGCATGACCCGCGGCGGGGTCCAGACCCACGCACCGAGCTGGACCGTCCTGACCCCGGGCAAGCCACAGACCTCGATCGCGCTCGCGCTGACGATCACCGACGAGGCACCGCACCTGTTCACCGACTCGCGTGACCGGACAACGTCCTCGTTCGCTTCCGCGCACACCTCACCGGCGACGGTGACGGTGGAGGTCGGGGACGAGGCGTACATGCTGTCCGGCCGATCGGCGTTGTCGCCGAACGCATTCGATGCCCGGATCCTGGCCCGGTCCGGTAACGCGCACCTCGACATCGGATACCGCGGCTATGCCTCGGTCGCGGAGAGCGAAGCAGCGGTCAAAGCCATCGCGATCAACGTGCTGAGCCGCCTGCGCCGCGCCTAGACAGCGACGGTGCCACCCCGGCCCGGCCGGGGTCGGGCAACCGGTCCGCCGCTCCGCCTGGCGCGATCCAGGGAGCAGAATTCGCCGGGCCGTGCGGCCCATCTGGGTGCGTGATGGCGCGGCGTGCAATCACGCACCGCGACCGCCGCCAAGCTCGGAACGCTCACACATCCGGTGCGCCTTCGGATCCCGCGCGCAGCGATTGCCAGGTTGGACCGGAGGTCGGTGGCATGGATCGGTGGTGGGCATGCCCTGGTGCGGGGTCTGGGTATGCTCGCGGGGTTGGGTGGTCGGTGGAGGGGTGACGTGGGGGATGTACAGCCGGTGTGGCTGCGGGTGGATTTCGGGCTGATCGAGACCTCGGCGGCGCTGTGCGGGTCCGATGGGTCGATTCAGATGGTGCGGCTCGGCGATACCGCCCACACCATGCCGTCCGGAGTGTATTTTTCGCCCACAGCAGGGCTCGAAGCCGGAACTCTCGCACACGAGCACGGCCTGCTCGATCCCTCTCGGTATGTGGCACAACCACATCGGTGCATCGAGAACGACTGGCCAGCATGCGAGCTGGGCGGGACGGCGGTGCCGGTGCACGCGGTGGTGGCGGCGGTGCTGCGCGCGGTGATCGCACAGGCGCAGGCCGCGTGCGGGTGGACCTTGCCCGCAGGGCTCGAGCTGACCCATCCCCGGGCGTGGACCGCGAGGCAGACACAGGTGCTCGTCGCGGCCGCGCACGAGGCCGGATATCCCGCCGACCGGCTCCGGCTGTACCCGAAGTCGCCCGAGTACGCGGCCACCGCAGCCGAATTCGCGGTGCCGGCGAGCGCGGCGGCCGGACCGGGCGCCCCGGCCGCTGGTGGCGTCGATTTCGCCAAAACGGCTCCACCACCGCGATATCGGCTCGGTACCGCAGCCGCAGAAACCCATCCCGGACCCCGCTCGCATTCGGCCGCGGATGGCGGGCCTTCACCGGCGGCGCCCGCGCCGCCGGTGAACCCCGAACCTTCCGAGTCGTTCTCGCGGCTGCTGTCGTGGTTCATCGTCGGGACGGTGGTGTTGGTCGCGGTGGGCGTGCTGGGCGCGGCCGCGCTCCTGACCCGGGCGGACCGGCCGGGGTCAGATTTCGAGACCATCGCGGTGGGAGCTTCCAGCGGCGTCGGGCACATGGCCGTGGACCCGGCCCGGAAACGGCTGTACACCTATGACAGTTCCGACCGGACGGTGTCGGTGGTGGATACCGCCTCCAAGACGTCCATCGCCGCGGTCCCGGTCGAGAAGTCGGTGCGAGATATCGCGACCGACCCCCGGACCGGCACGCTGTGGCTGCTCCTGGGCGGGGACACGAACGGGGACACCGCCCTGGCCAAGATCGACCCGCAAACGCGCGCGACCCTGGGATCGGTGCCCGTGCCCTCGACCGCCGAGGGAATGGCGGTCCATCCCGTCACCGGCGAGGTGTACATCGCCCAAGCCAACGGTGACACGGTCGACCCGAGCGGGGCCAGCATCGTCGCCACGATCTTCGACCCGGACACCCTGCAGGTCAGTGGCCGGATCATGGCCCCGGGCAACGGCCATGACGTCGCCGTGGATCCGAACACCGGCCTGGTCTACGTCGTCGGGAGCGCGAGCGTGCGGACCATCGACCCGAACACCAGATCGGTCGTGCGCGAAGACCTTACGCCGGTCGGCGGCAGGCAGATCGTCATCGATCCTGTAACGCACGTCGCCTACATGTCCGCGGACACCAGCATCCTCGCGCTCGACCTCACCACCGGGATCAGCACGGTCATCGACGTCGGGCACGGGGTGTACTGGATCGCGATCGACTCCGACCTCGGCCACCTCTACGCCTCCTACTCAGGAGGCGGACCCGCCCGGCTCACCGTCATCGACACCACCACCCGTGCCATTGCGAACACTATCGAGATGCCGCGTTCGGCCGAAGGCATCACCGCGGACCCGCTGTCCCACACGGTATATGTGCGCCCGTTCGGCAAGTTCGTGTACCTCGTCGAACCCTGCACCGCGACCGTGTGTAACTAGTCCGCAGCATTGTTCGACGTGTGAGCGAATATGTGTCGCGACTGCCGCGAGGTTCGTGTCCCGGCGGGCGTGCCACAAAGAGACGAAGGCGACACCACCAACCCTGCGCCTGATTCGATGGATAAAAACAGAACGCGAAGCTGGCGCCAACAAGACAACAGCGAAATTGACGACCATGTCGAGGATCGCCGAATCAAGAAGGCAGGGTCTTGGGTGAAAATCACCCCTATGCACACGACCGGACGGCCAGGACACGGCAATTTCGATCAAATCCGAAAAATATACTACAAGGATGGAAGGCTTCCAGATTACGTAGTCCATGAAGCCGAGGCACCGGACGGAGGCGTAAGCACCCGAACAGTTCCTGGACCAGAAGAACCAATCCGAATAGTCCAGAAGGGTCATCCCGACTACCTCAAGGACACCCTAATGGCAATGAAGCGACGTGGCGGCGAAGAAGGGTCTCTCGCCAAAGAACTGGAAAAGGCCAGAAGCGAGCACCGGCTAGACTACCTGGAGGCCCCTGCCCAGGTTGACGAGAGAACGACTCCGCACACAAATTTACCGGCTGGAAGTACCGGCCGTACAATGGCTACGACTACCGATCGCGCCTGCCATTAGGAGCACGTTTCATGCAATCAATCTCCCGACACGAAATCGACCAAGACTTTTGCCGGAGCCAGGTTATTGCATACCAGTCGATGATTATCTCCACGTTGGAAGATATGGGGACCTGCGCAGACGCACTGGGCAGCCTGCGTTCGGAGACATTGGACCGACTGCTGTATCAACTGGCGGTTGATTCCACTGCCATCGATGAGCAGACTTGGAAAGCTGCAGTGCTCGCCTCGCAGGCCGCAAATGCGATCTTTACCGCTTCTTCGATGCCCGAGGGCACGGTACAGTACACCATCGAACAGCCTCGCCAAATACTCGCCGCCGGGGTAAACCGCCTAAGTACACCGACCGCTTGGATCGGTGCGGCTTGGCTCGCAATCTTGACCGGGAGCGAGCAACGTATCCAAGAGGTGTGCGCCGTCGACCAACCCAGCCTTCGCGCCAGTGGATCTGTCGTTGAAGACTTCGTTTACCCCTGGATTGATGTATTGCGCCTATTTCTCAGCCGTGAAGAAATCCCTGCCGATCTATTCGAGACCGTCATGAGGTTGTCGGATCCGGAAGTAACGAGATTCACTCCGGAAGACTTCATGTTACTTGTCTCGTACCCCCCGATCGAAATGTTCTACTACCTGCTTCGTGGTGATTCAGGAAAATTCAACGACTCCTTGGCCGGCGCGATCATCTCACATCGGAACTATTGGTCGACGCCAGAACTTGCCGATTGCCCCGATGGATTCATTGCACTGGGGCCGCTCGCAATTGCCATTCTGGCACGCAAGGTCGGAATGGATATAAACGTCGAGTCGGACTATCTGCCGGCCAATCTGCTCAACGGAACATGGACTGCAGGGAATCGCTAACCAGAACTTAAAAGATCCGTCCGTGAACCGGGTGCGATCTGCTAGGTACTTCTATCTCGTTATGGATCGCTGCCAAATGGGTACCAGATAAGTGATTGGGCAGCCTACGTCCAGGTCATGCAAGCATCTTCAGCGATCTTCGCCGTAGCCACCGCGGAACACAGTCCGCATGAGGCACACGACGCCACTGCGCACCCGATGGCGTAGGGGATCGAAGTGCTCACTGCCGCAGTCGCTCCTGCCGACACCACACCGAGCCTGGGCAGGGAAGTCTCGATCGGCTCCAAGATGGGCGCGCTCACCAGCACGCCGGTGCCGTCGCCGACCCGGTGGCTGGGCTGCGAACCGGCCAACCAGGCCATTGACTGCCGGTCACCCTGGCAGTGCTGCTCGCACCTGGGCAACCCACGATTCCCCGTTGCTGCCACCGGTCGACGCTGTGCTGGTCCAGTGGTGTGGTGTCATCGCGGTTCGGCTGCTCACAGCACCTGTCCCAGGAGCGTATTCGCTTGTATGCTCAAGGGGTGGGTTTTCACTTTCGGGACGATGTCACCGATGCCGAGTACCTTCACGATCTCACCAGGGCGGAGGTTGTGCAGGCACTGGCGTATCCGCGGCGCTGGCCCCAGCGCATCGAATCGAAAGTCGACGCCCGCGTACTCCAGATCTTCAGCCGCACAGCCGAAGGTGTCGGGGTAGCCGTGCTGGTCATCCAGATCGACCACTGGGACTGGCTCATCTATGCAGCTCGCCATCTCGAGGTGGACGAGAACGCCGAATACACCGTTTGGGAGGCAAAGCCATGACGAACGACCGTCGAATCCAAGACCTGACCGCCCAGGCCGCCGACACCGGTCTCATGGACAGCTTCCTGGCCGGGACACTGATCCGTGGCGCAGAGCCGGCCGACGCCGGCGAGCTCCCCGTACCCGACGCGGCCGAGGTGGAGTCCGCGGCGATGGTTCCGACCACCGTCCGGTTCTCCAAGGCCACCAGGGACAAGCTCGCCGTGCTGGCCCACCAACGCGGCGTGGATGTATCCAGCCTGGTCCGCGGATGGGTCGACCATCAGATCGAAGTCGAAGAGAACCCGGACCAGAAGCTGATCACGGTCGCCGAAGCCGTCCAGGCGCTGCAGAACCTGCCACATTCGGCATGAGACCTGGAGATGAACTCGTCACAAGCCCACCGGGCGGGCGAGTTCACTCGGGAAGCGAGTTCGCTGTCGGTCCGGTGTGCGAGCACGTGCCGATGGTCCGGGTTCGGTTCACCTAGACCCAGGTAGGGGTCCGAGCTACCTCTCGCCGCTGGGCGAATAGAAACCTGTGCTTACGGGACGGCCATGTGCCAGGTGACCCTCAAGCCAGAGGTCGATTCTACCTCTGGCCGGTTCGGTCAGCGTGGTATGCGGCTATCACAGCGCTTCGGGCGGCCATCGGTTCGGCGCAGCGCCGACTCACCTGATCAGGCGTTGAGGTCGTGTGCGACCTGGACGAGGAACGTGGTCACCGCTCGGACGTCGGCGGGCGCGAGCAACTCCTGTTCCGGGCTCTTCTTCACGAACCGCATTTCCGCACTCCAAAGCCCATCCTGGACATGTACTTCCGTCCAATACGGCAGCGGGGCTCCCACCCATGCCTTCCCTTCGAACCCTGGAACCGGTGAGTAATCGGTGGGTATCCCCACAGGTTCACCGTCATCTATCCGCTGGTTGTGCACCTGAAGCGCGCCGATGATGTCGCGACCACCGTGGCGGCCGGAGCAGATGGTCGACCAGCCGACGATGCCACTCTCTTCGAAGGTCAGTGTGTCCACGTCCGCGTCGGAAATCGACAGCGAGTTCCGGAGAAAAGTCTGGTAGCGACCGCACAGTTCTGCGCTCGCGTACTTCGAGGGGGAAGTGAATTGGATCGAGGGACCAGAAAACGACGAGCACCCGACGACCGTGACCAGCGCCGAAACGACCAGGATCACACCCCGTTTGGTTCGCGACGTGGCTACTCGTCGTGGTCGTGGCCGCGAGGATTCCTTGCCTGCCTCGTCGACCATTCGCTCGATCGGCACATGCTGGTTTGCTGGCGGTTCGTTCGACCGGTCAACGCGCTCGGCGACCTCAGGCCGCCGGCGCAGATCGACTACCGCACCGGGATCCACTCTGGGCCCGCGCTGAACCCCGACGAGTCCATCCGAGCGACTCCGCAATCCCACCCACGCCCATGCCCATGCCCCCAAGAGTCCGCCCCCACATCAACAACACCGCAGAACCCGCGGCACATCAATCCAGATCGTAGTCACCACCTCACGATCCAGTCATCCGACTATGCCGGGGAACCCGGTTTCGCGAGGATGCTCGAGACGACAGACCTTGCGTCTGAAAAGCCCCGCCACCCGACCGTGACGGTCACGTCGAATGTCCGGAAATCGGCATGAGTGTTCGTGTTCAGGCGACGACCGAATGAGCCGAAGGACTTTCGGTCGGACTCGAGATCGCCGCGGCCCGGTCGGCCCGTGCAAGTCCTCGCCGGCCGCCGATGAACCCTCACCCCGTCGTGGCGGTAGCCGAACCACGTAACATGATGCAGCACTGCACAATACGAGAACCGATCCAGCGGAGGGTGAAACGGTGATCAGCTGGGAGGAGTTCGAGGACGGACTCGCTGCACAATTGTCTGCGCTACCACGCAAGGCGTACCTCATACTCGAGACCAGTGCACCCGAATCACAGCCCGGTCTCGCACAATTCGCTCAATCCGACATGTCCGGCACCCAGATCCTGCACGCCGAACTCGGTGCCTTCGCCGACCTCGCTGTCGACGCCGGACCACACAGCCCAGGGCCTCGGCTCGCACTCGCCGCCGGCTGGCACCCACCCGGCGACGAGCCCGACGACTGGCCGAACTGGTGGTACCAGGTGCCATACCCACTACCGGCACCAAGCAGTCGACAGGTCGCAGCCATGGTGGTCGCAGGCCTGAGAGACGGATTCCACCTCCCCAGTCCCGAGCTACTGAAGTACACGGCGTGGGATCCACTCAACAGCAACCGCCCGCTGACCTTCCCCCTGCTCAGGATCGCACGGAAATAACAGGCCGACACCCGAGTCCGGCACCAGGCCTCGACGGCCGCCGGTTGGCAGGACCGCTGCCGCAAGCTCGATCTCGCACTTGATGTGGTCGCCCGCCCGCCGATCGACATCGCAGCGGAGGGCCCGACAACTGCCACCGTAGTAGCCGAGTCATTGTTGCATCAGATGCGACACGTCCGAATGCGACGATGGCCGGTTCGATCAGCGCGCCATGCGGCAATATGGTGCGTACTGCTGGCGCCTTCAATGATGTCGACCCGAGATTCGAGTGAATGCGCGGGATTGTTGTCGGCTAGGGCTTTTGCGGCGTGATGCCCAGCGCCCAGAGAGCTGCGAAGGGGTCCTTCACTGAGACCGTGATGTCGCGGCCGCTGTGCAAGCGCAACCGCAGTGCGGGTCCGCTGGCCGGTGCCAGGAACGAGCGGCGTTCCCGAGTCCACAGCCTGCGGATACATTCCCGTACTTGTGGCTGCGCATAGTGGATGGTCTCGGCATCGGCAATGTCGTCGCGGGCGAGGGTAAGCCGAGGGAAGCCGAACAGGCCGCGATGCACACTCACCCCGGCCGGGCCCGTGCTCACGCGTTGACTCGATTCCAACACCGTTTGCACGAGCGCGAAGGTCCAGATGGCAACGATCACAACGCTTGCCACGGTTCGGTCGGTGAGGCCGATGAAAACCTGGAGCACCACGACCAGCAGAGTGAGCCAGACCATCGGCCAGTTGGTGACGCGGCAGGTGTAGACCGTCGCGGCGGGCATTACATCAACTCCTCGATCATGCCGAGCACTTCGGCCCTGCTGTAGCCATGCGCGCGAGCGACCTCGATCAACTGGCGGGCGGCCTGTTCCACCGGCGCTGTGGTCGGGGCGGCCGCGGTGACACGTACCCCGCGGCCGCGCCGGAAATCCACCACCCCCTCCTCCCGCAGCCGGCGGTAGGCAGCCAGCACGGTATTGCGGTCGACCGAGAGCGCCTGCGCCAATTCCGTTGCCGGTGGGAGCTGTTCGTTGACCGCCAGCTCCCCGGTGGTCACCGCGCGACGCACGCACGCCGCGATCTGCTCGTGCAGCGACACCCGGGAGGCTTGATCGATGTACCACAACATGGTGCCAATAAAACTAGCACCATCTACCGAGCTGGTGCACTGCGAACGGATGGCCGGTGATCGAATTGCCGGTGAACACCGCCGGGGAACTCGACACGCATGGAGGTCGCGATGACTGCCTGAACCCGCAGGCGATACGGTGCGTTCGGTCGACGCCAGATCGGCTCGGCCCGTTGACCTTCGCCCTGCTTACGCTGGCCGGTTCGGTCAGCGCGCTACGCGGCAGATGAGGATGTTCTGCGCGACAGTGCATCTGGTGTGTCAGTAACCGCCGATGCAGTAACTTTGGTTAATCGTGCACAATCATGAACCCGCTGGCTACGACTGTCCGTTCTGCTTTCTCCTCGCCGGCTGTGAGACCCCGCTCGACAGCCCGCGTGACATCGTGTTGCGAACCGACCAGGCGACCGCCTTCACCGCATCGCGTTGGTGGCCGAACAACCATGGCCATGTGCTGGTCATTCCGAACGCTCATCACGAAAACCTCTACGACCTGCCGCCGGAGTACGGACATGCCGTACACGACGTGGTGCGCACGATCGCCATCGCGATGCGGGCCACCTACGCCTGCAGCGGAGTGTCCACGCGACAGCACAACGAACCACCTGGCGGCCAAGATGTTTGGCACTACCACGTACATGTCTTCCCACGATATGACGGCGATAATCTGTATGGGTCTCGTCCGTTGCCGGGACACGCGACCGGCGAGCAGCGATGGATTTACACCGATAAGCTGCGTGACTATTTCAACTCGCCCCCAGGATGCGAGACCGGCAGTACAGCGCGATAGTCGGCCCCTCCTCAACGCACTGAAACCGGCAGAATCGGATCTTCGGCGGCTGGGCACTCCCGGCCTCGCGGAGATCAAAAGCGCTCGGCCCCAGCGATCTTCAGGGCCGACCGTCTGGCCGATTCGCCCCGCGCTGTCCGCGGCAATGTAGTACGTCGCCGATGGCTGAAATCCCGTGGTACCGAGTGCGCCTGAGCGGATAGGGTCGCCCGGTGCCCGATGCGATCTTCTCTGATGCGCGCCTAGCGCTGGTATACGACGAGTTCGAAGGTGACCGAACCGATCTGCTGGCATACGTCGACCTGGCCCTGGAGTTGGGTTCCGAGATGGTCCTCGACATCGGTTGTGGCACAGGCTCGCTGGCCGTGCAACTGGCGCGGTGCGGCCTGACCGTGGTGGCCATCGACCCCGCCGAAGCCTCCCTGGACGTGGCGCGCGCGAAGGACGCGCCGCCACGAATCAGGTGGATACACGGCGGTGCGGTGGACGTGCCCGAGATCGGTGCCGACCTCGCTGTCATGACCGGAAATGTGGCGCAGGTGTTCGTCACCGACGACGAATGGTCCGCAGTCCTGACCGCTGTTCACCGTGCCCTGCGACCGGGGGGACACCTGGTCTTCGAAACAAGACGTCCAGATCGACGCGCTTGGCAGGACTGGGCCGAGCAAAGCGGGCCCGTTGTTAACCAAGTCCCCGGTATCGGGCATGTGGAGCAGCGTTTGGCCGTGACCGCCGTACAACTGCCGCTGGTGTCGTTCCGACACACGTACGTCTTTGCGGTCGATGGCGCTGTTGTCGTGTCGAATTCGACCCTGAGGTTCCGGGATCGGGAGGAACTCGAAGGGAGCCTGTCTGCTCATGGCTACTTCGTTCGAGAGGTTCGGGACGCACCTGATCGCCCTGGCCGCGAGTTCGTATTCCTCGCACAGAGGGCACTCTGAGCCGCCGCCGGAAACATACGGCATCCGGCGGTTTCGGACGTTCCACCAGCCTTGGACCGGCGCTGCCACCAGACCTTCCGCGGGCTCCGCGTCGGCTGGTTCGGTCAGCGCCGTATGTGGCATTTCCGTGCGTTGTCGGGAAGTGCGTCAGATGGTGCACGGTCGGGCTCGCGGCCAGCCACATCGGGGCTATCGTTGGTTGATCCAATACATCCCGCGACCGGATTCGGCTGGAGCACGCTTGTCGCGGGGCGCGACGCGATCCAGGCGATAGCCCAGCCTTCGGGCGACCGCGGCACTGCGATGGTTGGCTTCATCGCAGTGGATCTCGACCCTGTCGATACCCGGGAGTGCCAACGCGCACTCGGTCAACGCGCCCGCGCTACGGGTCACCACACCACGACCGGTGTGCTCCGCGTGGCACCAGTAGCCGATCTCGACCGCTGCCGGGCCGAGACGGTCGTGTAAGCCGATCGCACCCAGCAGAGTGCCGTCGCTACCGAAGATGCCGTAGTTGAAACCCCGATCCCCGGTGGGCCAGCTCGCGGCGACGACCTCGCCGAATGCGCGTTGCCGCTCCAGAGTGGTCGGTTCGGCGAGCCAGTCCATCCAGGGATGAATATGCTCGAAAGACTCCGTGATCGCCTTGAACCGTGCTCGCAGGTCCTCAGGCCGCCAACGACGAATCAGCAAGTCCTGCAATTCGATCCGCTGCGGTGGGCCGACACCTGGTGCCAGGGCCGGCGACGATTCCACATCCACACAGGCGATAGTGGCGGTCAAATCGGCACCACGGCAACTCAATTCCAACCCGCACGGGTACCGCGGTAGAAACCACCGAGCTCGCGTTGCGATTCGCCGATCGGCTGGGACTGTGCTTCGTGCACACGCCAGCCGAGTCCGCAACTGGTTCCGAACGCCCGGGTCGCGGCATGTCAGTACGTTTGGTTACGGTCGGAGTGTCGTTGCGGCATCGCACCGCATCGCAGTGGGCGGGAGAGCGGGATACGTTGAGCGGCAGTATCAATCACTACAAGACGGTGATTGCGCATGAACTCGGTCCGTTGTTGGCCGAGCAAGGCTTCGTGTTGTCCCCTCACCTCGATGGTGGTGACCTGCCGGAGTTCGAAGACGAAAGTATCTGGTTCGCCAGGTCGTCTCCCGTTCCCGGGCTGACCATCGCAGTCGACTGTCTGTTCTCACCCATCAAATCTTGGGTGGGCATGTCAGCGTATGCGAGCTTGATCTCGATCGAAGTTGGTGAGGTGGTCCGTGGGCTTGCGGAATCGGCGTGGCTGACTGACAACTATCCGGACTTCGGTGGTTCCGGCCGCGGTCTGCTCGAGTTGACGATCTTCGCAGACCACATCAGAGGTGGCTGGCACGGCCCAGCGGACCTCGGCGACCAGGACAACGGTCTCGGCGATGAGACGGATGTCCCGAGGGCGGCGCAGTGGGTGATGAGCTGCCTGCACGGCCCCGTCGGTGAATGGCTCTCGCATCGCGACAGCCTTCCCAAGCTCATCCACCTGGCCAAACAGATCCAACCTTCGATAATGGTCGGCTATCGACCGAGCCCAAACGCCTACCTTTTGCGGATGATCGTGATCCACTGCGTACTGCACGAACATGCCGCGGAGGCGGCGGACCTGATGGCTTGGTATCTGCGCGGCGACCTGTTCGACAGGTTCGACTCGCTCGAGCGGGCAACAGCCTTCGACATCGCGCTATGCGAACGGTTCCCTGAATATGCCACCAGCCGAGCGGAATCAACCTGACGCACTGTTCAAGTCCGCTGACTGGCCGCCCACGACAAGTCGACCGGTCCCCGTATTGCGGGAAATCGTAAGATGCTGTGTTAGCTGCGTTTCATCTCGGTCGAGATGGGACCACCATGGACTGGCTGACGGTCCGCACCACTGATATTGACCCGATGGTGTACCGCCGACCTTCGTGATCGACGCGTTCGCTGACATGGCCGATCGGATCAAGGCCGAGCTCGCTCAGTGACGATTACGCCAGTCGCGCCGCAGTTTTGACCGGGCTTCCGCGCGATCACAGCAGGTTCGGGGTCAAGTCCCTAGCGGCACCCGCCCGGATGCGATGGGTTTGGACCGCCTCTTATTCTCCAGAATTCTTTCTCAGGCCCAGCTCCGCATCGAGGTAGTCCAAGCTGGGATCGGGTCCGTCGTGGAGGCCCTTCGTCGCGAAGAACAAGAGTTCCTCGGGTGAGCGAACATCGGCCAGTTCCGCAAAGAAGGCGGTGGTGTGATGAGCGAATTCCTGCAACCCGACAACCGATCCGATCCAAGCTTCCGGCGCAGACCAGTTCGGAGTAGGTTCCATGGAATCGAGTCGCCATCCCAGTGCGCTCATCCGGTGCCGAACGTCCTCGGTGCGGTCGTGCCCCAGCATGGCGCGGCCTTCGATCATCAACCCGTTCATCCGAAAAGTCACCATCGCCAGCATTTCCGTGCCGCGTACAGCAACCAAGGTCACCGTGCTGTTCTGCGGCAAGGTGGCAAGTGTCCAGTCGAGCCTGCGTGTGAAGTCCGGCCACTGCGTGCAGCGGGTAGGGACGCCGCGCAGAGATGGGCGATCCGGTATGACAGGTTTGCCGGCGAACAACCCCATGTCGTCCAAAGGTCCGTGCCGGTCAGCGGCGAGGAAACACATTCCCCCCACTGTCATTTCGAGTCCGTCGCGCATGATCGTCAGTACCGCCGCTGCGATTTCGGTCTTGTAGTCCGCGTAGGCCCGCCACCCCGTTGACCACTCACCCGCGGGATTCTCGCCTGCGCGGCTGGTTTGCCACACCTGTGTTTCGCGCGGGCGCAGTTCACCGGTGACAGGATCCTGAAATCGCGAAAAGGACAGCGTCTTCTGGGTATCGATCAGAGCTCGTACGCGGGCCTCGAGGGTTGGATCTGCGGGAACGGCGACCTTGACGATCACGTCCGTGTTGTCGAGGTAGAACAGCACACGCGCACCGGATGACCGGTCACACAACTGAATTCGACCATCGATCCGATCGTAGTCCGGGTTGAATACTTCCGGTAAAGCCTCGGCCACCGCAGCCCACGAAGAATCGTTCACGGATCGTCCCTTCCCACATCAGTGTGGACAACCTACATCGCCCCGACGACATCACTCCGTCGACAAGGAAGAGCGCTGAGGGCTTCAGCGCCGCCGTGCGCGACCATGGCGACCAGCGGCACGAGAGGTTGGCAGGAGAGGTTCCGTGGCGTCGGATGAACCAGGATTTCGATGTCGTACAGCGCGGTCGAAATCGCACTGAATTCGGCATTATGGTGCGTTTGCTGGACAGGCCCAACCGGCCGGACAGGACTGCCGATGACGTCAGATCTCAGCGATCCCAACAGATCTCAAGCCTCGCCGGCCGACGCCCAGGTTCGGCGCGAGCCGCGTGTCAGGAGCGGTCAAACATAGCCGATGCGGTCGTTCTGGCAGTCCTGCTGTGTGCCGCGATCGTCGGCGCCCGCGCTACGGTGTTTGATCAGACGGTGCTGTGACCGGTTGAGGCCGCGGTTCATTCTCGATCGAGTTGTCGTTGTCCGGAATTCGAGAACTTGTCGCGTTCTACTCGTCCCCAGCCCCAGCCCCAGCCGCAGCCGGCGCGGCTTCCACGGTTCTCACCTGTGGCTTGTCTGCTCGGACTGTTCGATTGTGGGTGACCTCGAGTCCACCGGTTCGGCTCGGTAGTGACATCGCGCAGCTCGTTCCGGCTGCGGTAGCCCTGGTCCTCACGCGGGATCGAACGAGCACAGCCGCCATGTCATGGCCTCGGCGACATCCGACCGGCCGATCACGTCACCGCCGCGGTACCGGACCGTGTACCGCTTGCTGCGGTTCGCATCGAGTCCGTCGGCGGGCTGCTCGTACCGGACCGTCACCGTCGCTACCGCTTCGGTCCTGTCGTCCGCGTCCACCGCGCGGCCCGGGCTGGTCAAGCGGAAGTCCTCGAACGCGGTCACCATAGCCGGGCCTTGCGGAAACTGTTGGGTGAGTTCGTGTTCGAGGGCCTGCGTGCCGCAGGATTGGGACGTGATCGTCGTCTCGGTGCCGTCGCCGTAGCCGGTCACCTGGATGTCGGTGACTGCGCGCGCACTGGCCTCGAGCCAGTCCATGGCGGCCTCGTCGGAGTGTTCGCGTGCCGCGCACGGCGAGAACGACCGAACCTCGACTCCGAGTGTGCGGTCCTGTTCGTACGCGGCGAACACGACACTGAAACCGCGGTCGTCTTCACGCACGGCACGGTAGAGGGTGCCGGCCGGTGCCTGTTGCGAGATGTCCTCGTCCGATCGGTCGTACCCTTCCAGCGCTTCGAAGCGGGTGCGCGCCGCGTCGACCTGCTGCTGAGACAGATCGTCGATGGTGCTGCGCATATCGATCTTCCACGGCGGGCCCTCGGACATCCCGCCGCTGTTGGTCCGGCACGCGAGCTGGCCGATGACGATGTGCGGGTACGACTGCGCGGGTGAGGGTGACACCGCCAGCACGTTCTGTAGCAGGATCGCCTGCGCGCGTTGCTCGGTCAGCCCGGTCGACTCCAGGATGTCCGCGTTCGTCGGTCCTTTCGCGTACGGATCGAAACCGCACCCCGCCAGTACCACGCACCCGAGCACCGCGATCACCGAAACACTTCTCACCACGGCAGAACCCTCTCCGCTCTCGCCCCGGACCGCCGGGCGCAGCCGGACAGCGAAATGCAGTACACGACAACATTTTCGCTGCACGAACGCAACATCATTGCCGCCTCGGATACCTCTCACGACACCAGGAACACCGTGACAAGCGCCCGCGCCACGATGACCAGCCCGACCGCGAACCCGGCATCGACCTCACGACCCGCCCCCACCCGGCTCACCGCCACATCACCGACCGCGGCCGTTCCCCAATGGACACAGCACTGACTCCGGCGACCGGACACTGGCGATGCTGTCCCCTGCGCCGCGCGGCGCGTATCGGGAGCGCTCACCAGGGAGGGTCCGCCCATGAACACTGATGCTCGTGCCCATGTGCGCCGGGGGAGCCGGCGTGTGAGGTGTGGTCTGCGGTGGCGGCCGGGCGAGGGGCTGGGGCTGGTTGTGGCAGGCTGCCTGGGGTGACTGGTGGGGTGGAGATTCGACGGTGGGGTTTTTCGGCGCTGGCGTGCGTGGTGGTCGTGGTGCTGTCGGGGTGTGGTGCGCAGGTTCCGCCGACTGCGCTGCCGGCCGACTGCGGCAAGAGGTTCGATTTCGATGCCGAGGACACCGATCTGCTCGGGCAGGATCGGCTGCTGAGTGGGGAGATCGCTACCGCGCGCGGCGGTACCGCTCCGGTCACCGTCGGGGAGTTGACCGTTCGTGCCGGATGGGCGGTGGACGGGTGGGACCGGATGGTCATCGTGCGGAGCGAGCGGGCAGCCAAGCTCAACACCGACTCGCAGGTTTTCGACATCTGCTGGGCGAACCTGCCGAAGGCCGCGTACGGCTGGGACTCCGACCGTGCCCTGCGCGAGGCGTTCATGTTGTTCTTCTCGGGCCAGCGGCCGGTGCAGGCGGTGCGATTCGACCCGGCCAGCGCGCCCGCGGACTTCGGCGCACACACGGTGGTCTATCCGGGCACGGTGATGATCCCGACCCGCTTCGCAGGATCCGGGGTGGTCCTGCGCGCGGCACCGTGACGGCCGGATCCGCACGTGTATCGAATCTGCGGGACAGTGACCGCTTTTCTGCGGTGACTGCTCGCGTGCTGTGCTGGTGTGCGCTGGTGTGATCTTCGGATGTTCCTGCACGGCACAGGCTTCAATCAGACATTTGCGACGACTTTGCTGAATGAGGTTTGATCGCTGGTGTTCGTGGTCAATCCCGATTCCGGAGTTTTCTGCCCACTTCGGGGCCACGGCACGGTGGGGGAGATGGCCGTTTGCCCGATCGGCCTTTCTCGTTCGGTGCCGCGACAGGCGGGAACTCCAGCGGATACGCGCACCTGGCGGGAGCCCACCCAACATCACGACCCCTCCCGCCAGGAGCCGGTCCGGCACCCACGCCGGCGTGGTGGCCTCGGATGAGAAGGGGTTTTGCGGTGGACGATTCGCGCACTCAGGTGAACCTGCGCCGGCTCGCGGCGCAGGTCCTGGCCCGGTACGGCAGCATCGACGCGTTCTGCGCGCAGATGTACCTGCTGTTGGACTATCCGACCACCGAACTCCCACAGGTGGCCGGGCGGTACGAAGTCCGCAACTGACGCAGCGCCGGCCCTGAGGGCGACCGCGGCCGCTGTACACACCGACGCCATGCCCCGATACGGGTACACCGCCATCGACGACTCGAGTCCGGTCACCTGCAGCACACGCGCCGCGGTGTCGCCGCCCCCCCGGTGAATACGGTCCCAGCCGCCGCGGATCGACGGTCGGTGTTGGAGCCGCGCGACAGGATACGGTGGTCCGGGTCGGTCGGGCCGCGAGAGTTGTTGGGGCAGGGGTGGTCTGGTCCGGTTCGGCCGCGCACACGGCTGTCGGTGACGATGGCCTCCGACGATGGCAGAGGAGATCACGATGGGCAGGATTGCTTGGGACCGACCCGAGATGACCGCAGTGTTCAACGACGTACCCTCCGACATCGCCATGGCGATCCAGCAGTAGGTCGGATCCGCCGTAGCCGCCGGGGCGAGCCCATCGCGCGCCGACGTGCAGGAACTGATCGCCCGCGCCCGGGCGGCACGCCAGGCACCCGATAACCACACCTGACCCAGGATCGGACCTCGACGCACCAATCGACACTGCCTGCTCGTCGTCCGTCCGCGCCTGGCCGGTCACCGCCCGCGCAATTCGCTGGACGGTCGACGGCGGTCCGTGGTCTGCTTCGCCGGTGACCGAACCTGTATGGGATTCCGCGGTATTGACGCGTGTGGCGACCATCGTGGGCAACGAGCTGACCGGCACCGAGATCGGGATGGTGCTGGGGCAGTTGCAGATGCGCGACCCCGCGGGGCCCGCAGTGACCAAGTGGAAGCGGCTGCTCGCGGCGTTCGAGGCCCGCCAGGCGCAGGATCGTTCGTCCAAACGGATCATCACCTTCATCACCCGGGCGATGGCGCCGGCGCGCTATTCGAGTCGCCCGGAGGTCTTCACCCGGGTGCAGGGCGAGCTGAACGAGACGCTGGTGTTCGTGGGGTTGCGGGTGACCGAGGCCGGCCAAGTTGCGCGCGGTGCGGTGGCGACGACCTTGGACGAGGCCAGCGCTCACGCCGCGTCGTTGGTGGCCGAGTTACGGCGGCGAAACACCCACGCACAGGTGTTGGCCTACTGCGGAGTGGAGGTGTTGAAGAAGAGCTACTTCCACGCATCGCTGGAAGCGGCGAAGGGCGTGTTCGACCGACTGCGCACCATGTCCCAGCGGACCGGAGACGGCGCGAAGCTGATCGACGAGGTGGTCTCGATCGGCGCCCGGGCCAAGCCGGTGATCGCGGTCAACAGCGGCCGCACAGCGTCCGAGCGCGATGAGCAGGTGGGATTCGCGACCCTGCTGAAGGGATTGAACAGCATGTACCGGAACCCGACCGCGCACGACCCGCGCGCGACTCGGACGGTCTCGGATGACGAACTGCTGGAACTGCTCACGATGATCTCGATGATCCACCGGCGTCTGGATCTGGCCGTGGTGACGTTGTGACACAACAGAACCGGGCACGCCCACGCGGGGCTCGGTGCCGCGCGGGCGCACCCGGGTACTACTTCTTGCGGAAGGTGCGCTGCGCTGCGGGTTCGGGCTGCGCGCTCGATGAGGGCGTCGATGGCCCGACACCTGGTGTCGTGATGGCGCGCCCGCCGACGGTGGCGGTGAAAGGGTCCCCGGCGCCGGCGTCTTTCCCACAGGTGCTGCAGAACGGGTACGGTCTCGGGTTCATGGAAGGGGGTGGCGCCGAGCGGGTCCAGCAGGGCCTCGGTGTCGGGCAGCACGATCACCGCCTGCGGCGGGCCGAACGGGTCGAGGCTGCTCGAGCATCCCCAACTCTGTGCTGGTGAAATCTGCCACCGCCGGCCGGTTCGGCCGCCGCGGCACACCGTATGAGCGAGCGCTGCGGAACAGGAAACACCTGATCGCGTTGGGTCCTTCACGGCGACGAGATGCGGCGTGTTGGCGCTTTTCAGGTGGTCGGCCGCCGAACAGACGACGGCTTGATCAGCGCGGCCGCAGCCAGTGCGATCGCACCAATGCCCCCGATGGGCCAGAAGATCGCTCGGCGGATGAGTGCGGCATCCTGGCACGGTTCCATGAGTCGTTCGCGATGCCCGCCACCGATCCGCGATGAGCCATCCATCGGCTCGATACGCAGGGAATTTCCACAGTCGACCGAACGCGAGGTTCCGAACAACGCCGCCTCGGAGACTGTCAGGTCCCAGAGCAGGCCCGTGGCAGCAAGAGCAATCAGAACAACACCGGCAACTCCGACGAAGGCACGCAGAGACATGGCCGCCATACTCGCATGCAATGACGTGGCATGCGCACGGTTCGATGCCGTAAGCCAGGAGAGCGATCCTGGTGATCGATACCGCAGCAGCGGATTTCGCTGTCGTCTACGACGGTCAGACTCTGACTCGGCTCGATATATTGCTGTTCCGAACGGCTGGCCCTAACCAGCGAACCAGCCACCGAGAACCGGGTCCGGATCGAGAAGATCGTCGCTGCCACAGCAGAATTCGATCGCTTCCCCGAGTGCCAGGCAGCCAGTTCGCGACCCTGTCGACCGGGACGGTCGACAGGGTCGCGAACGTCTGGGGGCGTACTTGTCGGCGGTCGAGGCGATCGGACCGACCGACCGCGCGGATTGCCTCGCGTAGGAGGTTTCCCGAGTTCGCGGTGGGGTGTCGTCCGCAGCTCAACCGGGTGTGTTCGGTGTGGCGCGTCCGCGGCGGGCGTATCGGGCCGCTGTCTGTTGCGCGGCTTTGAACGATCGTGTGGTGGCCAGGGTTCTGATGGAGTCGGACCACCAGACTTCGTACGGGTCGCCGTCGCGTCGGTTGGTGATCAGCACGTTCCCGTTCACGCCTTCGGCCTTGTACTGCACCCGGCCCATCGGGTCCTTGTACGACGACACACCGGGTTCGAGCGGGACGCCACCGGGACCGGTCTCCGCCGTGGCCACCGACGGCGCCGGGGCCGAGGTCGGGGTTAGGGTCGTGGAGGTTTCGTTGGAGCCGAAGACCACCATCGGGCGGCCGTCGCTGTCCCGGAACTGCGCGGTGAGTCCGACTTTCACGCCTCGTTTGTGCATTTCCCGGATCATTTCTTCCTGATCGGGGTGCAGGGCTACGACGTCCTCGACGCTCGGGTTCGTCGGTACGGCCGCCGCGAGCTGATCGGCGACCGCGTCACGGTCGGCGAGGGCTGCGGTGGCTGTGCCGGCCGCGCTGTGCGCGGCCTTGCGGGCATCGCCGGGGCAGCGCCGCGGCCCGCCGCGCTCATTGCTCGCTCGGCACACCGGCCTCACCTGGCCTGATCGCTGGAGTCGAGCAGATCGGCGAGCGCACCGTAGCTCTCGCCGAACACGGTCCGCAGTTTCCGGACACCGGCGGGCCCGAGCGCGTGTGTGCCGCGCACGACCTGTTCGAGGGTGAGGGCGCCGGGGCCGGGTTTCGGGTGCCGGACCGTGCAGCGTCGCCGGGCGCCGGTGGCGTCGATCCGCAGCAGCGTCACCGGGAGATCTGCGGTCCGGTCGGGATGCGCGCGCCCGGTCGCCATCACCCGTTCGCGCACCAACAGCGTTGCCAACGGAGACTTTTCGCCCAGTGGCAGCGAGAACAGGTAGCCGTCACGGTCATCGACGGTTCCCTTGGCGGCGCGGGCCCGGAACTCCTGGGCGGCGACGACCTGGCCCGCCTGGTGGGCGCGCTGCAGTACGGTGCGGTACTCGGGATCGCAGCACACATCGAGCTGGCGCTGGGATTCGGCGAGCCCGTCGGGGGTGCCGCGATATTCTTTGTCGCGCAACGCGGTTGTTCGCATCGCGGCCTCGAACCGGTCGTTGAGGGTGTGCCAGCGCGCGGCGAGTTTGCCGAAGCTGGGGACTGGAACGCTGCTGTGCATCGGCGCGCTTTCTTCGGTGCGGAGGACGTCATCGGGGACGCACCGCAGGCTATGGACCGGGTTCTCCACACGACGCGCACCCCCATTGGTGTCCGGCGCGACCAGCCCGAGCCGGTGGCGCGATGCGCAGTGCCCGCCGTGGTGCGCGGCATCTGCTTCGCCTGCCCCATCACTGACCTGCTGGCGGTGAGGACCACCTGCGTGGTGCTGCGCCACTGCGCGTCCTGTAGGGACCAGCGCCACGTCATCGGCCAATCCCGTCCGCCGACCCCGGAGCTGTTCTGGGCAGTGTTCTGAGTGACATGGGGGTGGTGAGTGGAGGTGCTGAAAGGGCGAGGTCTGTGCACGGCTGCTACCAGAGCAAACGCGCGCTGTGTCGGAGTTCGCCGACACGCGCGCGACGCGGCCGAGGCAGGTTTGTGCAAACCGGTTGGGAAACGGCTGGTCCGAGGGCGTGCCGCAGGGGTAGGGTCGGGGACCCGCTCTCGCCGACAGGCGAATGGAAACCCGTGGATCTTCGCGCCGGAGAACCGCATCGATCACCGGTCGGGGACCTGCTCTCGCCGACAGGCGAATGGAAACTGGGCTTGCGTGCCCACCAGTGAGTGAGATTTCGCTGGTCGGGGACCCGCTCTCGCCGACAGGCGAATGGAGACGACAGGTGCTCGCTCCTGGGTTATCGGTGCAACCGGGGGTTGTCGGGGACCCGTTCTCGCCGACAGGCGAATGGAAACGACGTAGATGTCGGTGTTGGGGCGAACGACGATCCGCGTCGGGGACCCGCTCTCGCCGACAGGCGAATGGAAACTCATGCCGGGACATACCCGAAGGTCGGCGCCAGAGCCTTGTCGGGGACTCGCTCTCGCCGACAGGCGAATGAAACTCTGTCGATGCAGTCGGTTACAGAAGCATTCATCGAGCTTGATGAGGCACGGGGCGGGGGGCGTACCGCCGTAGTGGAGTTCCTCGCGACCGACGTGGCCGCGATGCTGCACTCGCTTCGCTGACGACAAGACGTGGATGCACGGCTACTCGGCCGCTTCCGGGCCGGCCTATCTGGCCGGCTTCAAGGCGTACGACGCTGCCGACGACGGTGTTGCGCAGCGGTACTCCCTCGCAGGGTGGTGCGCGGACCGCAGAAACCTTCGAGGTCTGTGCAACGCGCTGACCAGAGCAGATAACCCGATCTGGAGGTGCCCACTGCCTGGAGGATGGCTGGAAGGAGGTCTGTTCAGCGACGAGACAACGCCGCAGGTCACAGCAGGTGCCAACCGGGTAGGATCAGCAGCGCGGTCTCGCCGAAGGGCGAATGGAAGCGGCCAGGTCGTTCAGGGCCTTGTCTTTCCCTGCGGCGCGCTCGGCTTGCCTGTCGGCTACTTCCGGTGCGAAGGCCGCGGCTACCCGCAACTCAGCGCCACCGTCAGCGTGTACCCCGGCCGCCGTGCATCTCCGGTCTGGCTACGCTCGATCGAACTCGCCCGGCGCGGTACTGGATCACGCGGGCGAGACCTGGCGCCGCGCCGGACGGCGCAGAAGCGATTGCCTACCAGCGGTATCGGTCAACGCAGGATCGGTATCGGTGACACTGACAAATCCCTGCACCACACCCGTACCACCTGAGCTCGACCCGGCGCAGGGGTTACGCCGCGACCAGCGGAAAGCTGATTCTGCGCACGACGCCACCGCGGTCGACCACGAACATTTGACTGAACGGCCGGTCCGACACGAGCCACCGGCGCGGCGGCGCGCACACCTCGCGAGGCCAGTACCAGTCATAACGTTCGCTGGCGCTGCGCAGCCGGTCAGCGCCCAGTGCGTAGGACGGATCCGAGGCCGAGTGTTGGTCGAGGTGGCGCGCCAGCGCGGCGACCGCGTCTTTCTGGCTGCTGTACCTTTGCGCACTCACCGACAACCGGAACCCGCTCGCAGCGGTTGCGTCGGTGGATATTTCGGCCCACCCCCATCCCTCGACAGGCCGTTTCGGTGCCTCTGTCGGCGGCTGCGCGGTCTCGGCCTTCTTCTTCTCTTTCTCGTTCTTGACCCGCACGAACTCCGCCACGAACGGCGCAGCCAGCAAGGCGCCCGCCACGACGGTCCCGGCCGCCACGTTGCCGGTCAGGGCAACGACTCCCGCGTACACCACGAATACGAGCAATGCCGACAACATCACGACCCCCTCAAAGCACTGCTGATCCAGCGCGATGCGAGCCTATAGCAGCCCGCTGACAAACGGTCCGAACAACTCGTCGCCCCGTGGCACGAAAAACGTTCAGCCGCAATTCATTTCGTGAATTCGATCCGTTGCCGACCGGATTCGACGCGCCTTCGTCGTATCCGATAGCTGCTGATCCGCGCCGCTGCGGGACCGGCTCAGCGGCCCTGCTGGCGTCAGGGGTGAAAGCATCGGCATCGCGGATCCAATGTGCTCTCGGGCGGAACCCATCGCGGGGACAAGGCGTCGGGAGTCTCGGTGCGTCAGTGTGATTGGACACGCGGACATGCTGTCGTTCAAGATCGAATTGGCTTCGCGTCGAAGCCGTCTTGCCAAGGGGAGGAATACGAAGTGTCGATGTCATGGAAGGTCGCCGCGGTCGCGGCGGCCAGCACAGCCGCTCTCTCGCTCGGCGCGCCGATCGCCGGCGCCGCGACTCTGCACGGGTCGATCGCGGTGGACACCAAGATCAACGGCAGCCCGCGTGCGTCCTGGGGTGCGGCGTGGAATGACCGCACCCAGGTCTCCGCAGAACAGGCCGCGCTGGACGAGTGCGGGCGCGGCACCTGCCGGACCATCGTCAGCTGGAGCAACGGCTGCGGCGCGGTCGTGGGCAGCGAGGGCGAGGCCTTCGTTTCCGGCGGATCCGGTGCCACACCCGCCGAAGCGGAGCAGAACGCGCGTGAGAACGCGGTCCGTGAGCACCCGGCCTTGTTCGCTCCCAAGGCGGCCACCGGAAGCTCCGCTGCCAGCCCGGGCTTGGTCCCACACGTCATCGTCATCAAATGCACCGACTAGCAAGCACTTCACACCGGTGCCCTGTTGGCCGCGGAGGCCATGGACCGGTTCGTGACAAGGGAACGACCTGATCCTGGCAGGGGACAGGGTCAGGTCTTCACCGAGTGCACGGACCATGACGGCCTCGGCCGGTCATATCGTCGGACAGGGCTACGACTCCCACCGGCACGGGGAATCGGGACAGTCCCGACAGCAACGTCACGAACCCCTATGGAACGCAGCTGATCTCGCGTGGTGCGCGCCTGCCGCAGCCCTGTCCGCTGGCGAGATCGCCATTACCTGGTCCCCGCGCGCACAACTGACCTCAGCTGCGGGCCTCGAAGCGACCGGCTCACCCCGGGGCTGCCGTCTTTGGCGATGCCTTGCTGTCTTCGGGGGCTGCCTCGACGCCCGGATCTGCCGGCGTCGTTCGCCCTCGGACCGTGGCACACCGTTGGGCCGAGGCGAGTGCGCGCGGTCAAGGGTTCCTTGGCAGCGGTACCTCGCGATTGGACTCGGCGTAATCGTTTGCAGCCGTCGGAGTTCTGTATGGCGTTTGCCGGGTGCGTCGCCGCGGCCCGAATCTCCGCTGTCCTGGCGCGTGAGTGAGATTTCGCCGGGATGGCGTGTGTGGTGCCCCGGAAGCCGAGTCCGCGCGAGCGGCGGGTACCAGGTTGGGATGGCGTGCCGGGGCGCGGCCGAGCGAAGGACAGGACCGGGCCCGGCGATCGCAGCATGCAGGCGTATGTGCAACACGCTCCGAAAGGCTGCGAACACTGTTGCTGGACAACGGAGTTCGAGCGATCGGAGAGTGGTAATGGGTTCGGAATGTGTGGAGCATGATGACTCGCGTGAGTGCGGGGGACCGGTGAGCTGGTATCCGGCGCTGTCGGGGTCGGGCAGTGTGTACCCGCGCTGCGAGTCGGGGTATCGCGAATACGTGGGCCGGGTACAGCCTCGGATCGATCGGATCGGTCGTGAGTTCCCGGACACCGATACCCCGCCGTCGTGGTTCGATCCGCTGGCCGCTGGTGAACGGTGGAATCCGGAGTAGTCACCGCGGCAGCCGGAACCGTTGCCCCGTGCATGGCTGAGGTCGTGCACGGGGCACGTCCGGTGTCGGGCGTGCGTCGGACCTCCGCACAGCGGGTTAACCCCGAACCGTGTGGTGTGCGAACGACACGAACAGCACAGCGGGACACACGGATTCGCCGATTCCGCCCACACCCCATGGGGCACGATCGCCCGCGGCGGCCGTCGACCCTGCCCACCGACAGCGGGTTCGACAGCGGTTCGGGCCACCGTGACGAAGGTGCCGCGTTCCAGCGGGCGCGGACCGGGGGTTACTTCGTGACGATCTGTCCGGTGAGGCTCGAGTTGCCCACGGCCACGCACAGGACTCCGTGGAAGTCGTTGTAGGACTTGGCTTTGTCGGGCGAGTAGTACACGCGCAGCTCGACGCTGTCCTCGAGGCCGGCGGCGGTCAGGAGAGGGCGTGCGCGGGTTTCGCATTGGGCGTGGGCGTCGGGGCGGGCGGTGGCTTCGCCGCCGGAGGTGTCGATCGGGCCCCGGTACAGCACCTCGGCCTCGTGCGGTTTGGCGCAGTTCCGGCGCACCGAGGACGCGAGTTCCTGGCCGTCGCCGTAGATGTCGATGCAGTCACCGATGCGCAGGTCGTTGACTCCCACATCGGTGCGCCGGTCGTCGTTGGTGATCCCGCGCCAGAGCATGAACGAACCCAGCGTCAGCGCGCCCGCGGTGATCACTGCGGGCACCAACCACCGGCGCCGCGCCGAACCCGGCGGGGTCGGGGGCGGCCCGGGATGGATCGGGGCCTGCCAGTGTGGTTGCGGGCCGGGGTATGGGTGTGCCGGCCCCTGATGCCACTGCGCACCACCGCCTCCGCCTGCCGGATACGAATCCATGGCCCCGCCCCTTTCCAGTCACTGTCGTGGCAGCACACCACCGCCCCCGCAGACACCTTAGCCACACCGAATTCCGCCAGTGACGGCCCGACACCGCCCAGGTCGACAACTCCGACCAGCGACGCCGCCCGCCGGACGCGATCGACATCCCGTTTCCCGGGGACCGGAAGCGGGGCGGCGATCACGAGAACAGCGGCATGAGCGGAGCCCGGCGCCGTGCTCGCGGGTTGCCGATGGATCGCACCACCCATGGCCGCGATGCGGTCACCGCGGGCCGTCGACGACAAACACTCGCCGGCACGGAGCCGAGGCCGGCGTGAGGACGGCGGGATTGCTCGAGTATTTCTGCTCTGCAGGGGCAGATCGCGCCCTGGAAGCATCGCTTGCATGGCATCACAGCAACCCGAGGTCCCTGTCCGGCCGGCCCGAACACGGTGGCAGGTAGCCGATCTGGTGGCCGGGTGGACGCTGTGGCTGGCCGCTGTCGTGGGTGGGGTGTTCGCGGTCGGGTTCACGCTCATGGTGACCGTGCTTGGGTTGTGCCTGGACACCCCGGACTGTGGCTACGCTCCGGCAGTGATCATCATCGCCGACGGTGTGATTGTGGCGGGCGCGCTGATCTGGTCGCTGGTGTCGATCATCGCCGCCGTCCGGGACCGCCAAGCGATCTGGCCCATTCCGATCCTGGCGATGACGGCCATCGCGGTGAGCACCGTAGCGGTCCTCACGATCGCCGGGTATGTAGCCGACCGCTAGCGCATCGCGGCATTCGAGCGCCGCAACACTTCAGCGGCGACCTCCAGGCCGTTGCAGGCAGAAGAACCCGGCCGCGACAGCGGACCGGCGGAGGTAGGTCGACTGGAGCCGCGGGCTCTGAAATCTAAGCCGGTCGGCCGGTGTGGGTCGGCTTCGCGCGTGATCGAGGGTTCACTGCCCGCCGACTTCTCATCGTGAGTGCGGAGGTCATGTGGAGCGGGCCATGAAGTCGCGGTGGCCGTAGAGGGGGTATTGCTCGTCGGGGCCGGCGAGCCAGTGCGGTGCCCCGCGCACGATCATCGAGGCTGGATCCTCGGCCAGGCTCGAGCACGCCGCTTCCACCAGGGCGATGCGTTGATCGATGCGGTCCGGCAGCCGGACGCCGAGCATGGCCAGGGTCGCACCGAGCAGCGGAGCGTCGTTAGCGCCTCCCATCGAGGTGAGGTACTCGTGCACGGCTCCGGCCACCCGCGGTATGTCCTTGCGCAGAGCGGGCCGCAGCTGGGCGATGATCTCTTCGCTCAGACCACGCGCGGCCTCGTCCACCGCTGAATCGCAGGAATCGGTACCGGCGGCGATGGATGAGAGCCGTTCGCATTCGGCGAGCAACCTCGTATTCGGCGGCAACGACGCTCCCGACTCTCGCAGGGCGGCGTACACGCCGTTGATCAACGCCAACTCGGTCGCGACGGCCTCGGCCCGAGCGGTCACGAGTGCGGTGAGGTCGGCGTTGACCGCAACCGACGGGCTGATCTGTGGCATGGTCGTGGCTCCCGGATGGCGATCTGGATGGAGATGCTCATGGGACCACACCTCAGGTCGGTCGCCGGTGAGCGGACGGCGCGTCGACGCCGGCTCGTGCGCAGGCGTGTCTGTGGCGGAAAGCGCTCGCAATACCGCTAACATGCTGCTGAACAACACCTTTCGACAGCATCGAGCCGTGCCTGACCTTCGCGGTCGTGACCAGGCTCGTCTCGCTGATTGGTGGGACCGTGATCGAGGGGGCCGATTGAACGGGCCCGATCGGTCTGCTGACTCCGCTCGGGTGCTCATCGCGGGCGGCCATCTCACAGATCCCTGGAGCCGCAACGGCGTCACCTTTGGACGTGCGCCGTTCCACCATGCACGACGAAACCGAACGAGCCGGCATATCCCGGAACCTGTTGCATCCATAAAGCGTGTGCGTGAACCCCTATCGCAGGTTGATGAATCGACCGGTTTCGGGCACCAGAGGGATGATCTGTAGTCATCCAATGCAATCCGCTGCCTCGCGCGCTGTCACCGTTGATCGCCGGGCACTGAGCCGCTGAGCTGGGACGATTCCGGTGAACGGTCCATTTTGCTTCGGGTCACATGTTCAGCGGACGAAGAATCGGACATAGGAAGGGGTGTGCTGAATCCCGAAATTAGTAGCGCTTGGCTGTTCGTACACCTGCCCCTATCCTGTCTCCACAGCAGTGAAAGCCCAGTTCAGAGGCTCCTCTAGCTGCTGCTCCATGTGGGACCGGATTGGGGTACAACTATGCTCACATTAGGTGCGATCACCGCCATTCTCGCGTGTGTGACGGCACTGCTCGCTGCTGTCACCCGGATTATCATCACCGTGTATGCGCTCAAGGATGTGCCGCCCAAGGACCGTCCCGCTGTACTGCGTGCGCTCGCACCGGTTTTCAGGTCGGGCCAACGATGAACGCGAAGCCCTTAGTCGGCACGATCGGCAAGGACATGGTGGGGGGATCGCACCGTCGTAAGGGTGCGGCTCCAGCAGTCACTGGTGCTGCGTCGATCCGCTCGCTGCCAAGCCTGAGCACGCCAGTGTTCATGATCGAGCGATGTCAGTCCTGTCCGAAGAGACTCCCGAACACGCGCACCCGGTGGTCCTGTGGTGGCGTGACGCACCGGCACCGCAGTGCCTCTCTCGACAGACAATCGAAAGGCAGGGGCACGCTCTGGCTGTCCCGATCCGGTGAAAAGCTCGCGGGCACAGCGATTCCTGACAGGCGCGAGTCGGCCGATCGAGCGATCGGCGCGGCCGGGCGTGACATGATCTCTACCGTGCAACACGATCTGGCTCGTGTGGGCCCGTACGGATTTCAGGATCTGGCGGCGGCGCTGGCGATCGCCGCGTTCGGTCCGCAGGTGCAGCCCCTCGGTCCCGGCCGCGACGGCGGCCGCGACATGATCTGCAACGGCAAGATCGCGTGGGCCGGCACCGACAGTGAACCCGGCGAGACCTGGGACGGCTACACCGTCTTTCAAGCCAAACACAAGCTGCGACTCGACGCGGTTGCCGCCGACAACGCGACCTGGCTGTGGACACAGGTACGCAAGGAGCTGGAGGCCTGGGCCGATCCCGACTCCGAGCGCGAGAAAGTGCCGGACTACTGGGTGATCGTGACCAATGTGCCGTTGACACCCACCCCGGGTGTGGGCGGATTCGACATGCTGAACAAGCAAATCCAGCAGTACATCGACTCTTTCGCGGACAGTAGCCGGGACGTGGATTCGGGAGCCGTACGCAAGGAGAAATTGCGGCGTTTGCAGCGGATCCACGCTTGGCGTATCTGGGACGGTAACCAGATCGACGGGTTGCTCTCCGTGCACCAGAACGTCCGGCGGGCTTTCGGCGCGTTCTTGACCGTGCCTGATGTGTTCGCACACCTGGCCGATTTCACCGACCGGCTTCCGGTGGACCAGCTCGAGACCGGGTTACGTCGGCACGCGCGCGCCCGGCTGGTCGGTGATCGCTGGATCTATTTCGACGAAGCCGGGTCGGGCGTGGAAAGCGGCATGCCTATCGACCGCGTCGCGGTCGACTTGCCGATCGCACCAGGACCGGACGGCAAGCGCCGCACAGTGTTCGGGCACATTCTCGATCACGGCGATACTGTCCTCAAACCGTTCCTTCGCCTGCACCGCGGGCCGCGGCATATCGTGGTCGTGGGTGGCCCCGGCAACGGTAAGACGACCATGTCGAAGTTCCTGGTGCAGGCATACCGCGCAGCCTTGCTCGAGGGAGCTGAGGACCTGGGGGCCGACCATCATGTGGTCATCGAGGAGACCGGGCGCACCCTGCGTCAACTCGGCCGTGGCGGGCTGCCGAAGTTCCGGCGCTGGCCGATGCGAATCGACCTCGCCGAATATGCCGAAGAGCAGGGACTCAACCAGGATTCGACCTTGCTGCGCTGGATCGCTCACAAGGTGTCCCAACGTTCGGACGTCGGTGCAGTCACACCCAGCGCGATGAGTTCGTGGATGCAGCAATGGCCGTGGTTCCTGGTACTGGACGGCCTCGACGAGGTTACCGAGCCGCGCACCCGCAAGCGGCTGATCGAACAGATCACCGAATTCGTCAGTGAAGCAGACGGCGACAACTGCGACCTGCTGGTGGTGCTCACCACCCGCCCCACCGGATACGTCGAGAACATCGCACCGGCCCACTTCGAGCGCCTCGACCTGGCGCGGCTCGAGATCGACGAAGCAGTCCGATACGGCCAGCACGTGACCCGCGTGCGGCTCAAGGACGACGAGGAGAAGATCGAGCGCATCGACAAACAACTGGTGCGTGCCGCGGCCGACGACGCACTTCGGCATCTGATGCAGACACCGCTGCAGGTACTCATCATGACGATCATCGTCGAAGGCGCAGGGCAGATCGGCCCTGACCGCTACAGCCTGTTCTGGAGCTATTACGACACGGTGTTCAAACGGGAACGGCAGAAACCGACGGGACTGGCAAAGCTGCTGCAGGAGCATGCCTCGACGATCCTGACCCTGCATCAACGTGTCGGATTCGAACTGCAGGTCCGCAGTGAGAACGACGGCTCCACCGCGTTGATGACGCCTCAGGAGTTGCGCGACGTGGCCTGGAAGGTGCTGCAGGAGAACGGATTCCGTCCTTCTGATGTGGACTCGGAGCTGTTGAACCGTATCGTGACCGCGGCGACCAATCGTCTGGTGCTGCTCACGCCGATCTCACGGGGGCACGAGGGGCTCGGGTTCGATGTGCGATCGCTGCAGGAACTCATGGCCGCACGGTTCCTGACGACCGGACCGATCGAGGACATCATCGCCCGCCTGCGGATCGCGGCAGCGAACCCGCACTGGCGCAATACATGGATCTTCGCCGCAGGCCATCAGTTCTCCGAGCCTCAGCCGCACCAGCACGAGGCAGTGGTGACATTGGTCGAACAGGTCGACCGGGACGCGGCCTACCGACTCGGGCGAGTCTGTCCGATCGCGCCGGCTCTCGCGCTGGATCTGATCGACGACGGCATGACCAGGTCGCATCCCAAGTACCGGGATCGGCTCTTGCACATCGCCTTCGAAATCCTCGAGATTCCGAGCCTGCCCGACCCGTTGGCTGTGGCACGAGTTCTGGTTCGAGCAGCCACAGCGAACACCCAGGTGCGTGTCGAGGTCGCCAAGGCGCTCTCAGAAGGTCTCGGCGGCTCATTCATCATCCGCGACACGACCGAATCGATCTGTGGCGCAATGCAAACCGCCACCCGCGAGATCTCTGTCCCCTCGAGTGTCCGCAGCCTGGCGACGATGCGAGGCAAACGACCTCGCCGCCACGATCACGAGGCATCCGAACGGGCAGCGGCCCGGTACGTCGAGACCCTGACCGAACTGTCCGGCACAGGTCCGTCCAGGAAGATACTCGAGGATGCAGTTGCAACACTCGAGAATCTGTCACCAAGCGACGGACATGTGGACGTCGCGCCACTGATCACCGGTTTGCGCGATCCACACACTGCGGAGTTGCTGGAAATGGCGCTGGAAAATCTTCTCGGCCACGCAACCTGGCCACAGCTCGCCCTGGCAAGGACAGTTCTTCCGATGATCTACCGAGCGCCGATCGGTGAGCGCCTACGACAGACCTACCCCTGACTGGGTACCTCTCTGACGTGGTAGTCATTCTGGGGTTTCCGACGGCACCGAAGGCATCCTGTGCGGTCAACGATGGAAGGTTGCCAACGCCGCAGCGGGCAGGCCGTCCCGCAGCAGTGGCAGACATCGGTCGAAATCCGAGAGCAGCCCGCCACCACCGGTGGGAACCATCGTCGAATCGGCCAGCGCAACACCGAAATAGACGGCCCCAGCGGACTCCCACGTCGGATCGATCACGCTACCGTCGGGCGTGACACACCACGCGTGCTCGAGGGGTAGTGCGCTGGCGACACTGGGCGTCGCGAGCCCCTCGGTGTAGAGCAGGCCGTGATGAGCGCGTGCGGTGGCCGCTGCGTTCTCGTAGCACAATCGATCGGGCATCTTGGCGATGCCCGGAGGCCGCGGCCCCGATACGAAGAATCGCCCCAGGTCCAGCAGCAAGTGATAGGAGGACCGATACACCCACTCAGGGCAGCCGTGTCCGGCTTCGGTCGAAACATCCGCGATCATCCGAAGATATTGCAGGACAGCACTTTCGGACACACTTCCCTGAGAGTGATCTCGAGAAGTCATTCGACCTCACCGGACAGCGTTGTCAGGTCCGCGCGCGGCGCGTTCAACATGGTTCAGTCCTCACGGGCCGGGTGATATGTGCTGCCCGCGGCACTGCCGAGCCTTTGATCGTGCAGTGTTTGGGCAACGACCCTGACCGGGGGCAGACAGACGATACCGCTCGGGCTGAAACAGGATCATCACACCTCCGAAGCTGACTGCCCGCATCGGCCTGGGCAAGAACGGTTGTGAACCGTCACGGGTTGGGGGCCGCTTCTTCCTAGTGGAAGATGGTTCCCATCATGACGAAGCGTTACCCACCCGAGGTTCGTGAGAAGGCCGTGCGTCTGGTCTTGGAGCGCCTCGATGAGTTCGAGTCTCCGTATGCCGCCGCGAGGGCGATCGGTCCGCTGGTGGATGTGCATTACGAGACGTTGCGAGTATGGGTGAAGAAGGCGCTCGCGCAGGGCGCGCCGCCGGTCGGCAAGGCCGGTGCGGGGCTGTCGGTGGCCGAGCGTGAGGAGCTGGCGCGGCTGCGTAAAGAGGTCCGAGATCTCAAGCAGGCCAACGACATTCTGAAAGCTGCCTCGGCTTTTTTCGCGCGGGAACTCGACCCGCGACTCCGCTGATCGTCGGGTTCATCGACGAATACCGTCGGGTCTTCGGCGTCGAGTCGATCTGCCGTGCGCTGGTTGCGCACGGAATCCAGATCGCGCCCAGGACCTATCGCAAGGCCCGGCGTCGGCCGGCCTCGGCGCGGGATATCGCAGATGCTCACGTGGAGAACGCGTTACGCGATCTGACCGGCCAGGCGGAGCAAATGTATGGCCGCAGGAAAATGACCCGCTATCTACGTCGCTGCGGCCATGACGTGGCGTTCTGCACGGTGGATCGGATCATGCGCGAATTGGGCATGAACGGGGTGGTGCGAGGCCGCAAGCTGCGCACTACCATCGCCGCCAAGGATGGCGTGCGCGCCGGTGACAAGCTCAATCGCGACTTCACCGCCGCCGCACCGAATCTGGTGTGGGTCGCCGATTTCACCTATGTGTCGACCTGGACCGGATGGGCGTATGTGGCGTTCGTGTTCGACGCCTACTCCCGCGCGATCGTCGGCTGGACCACCGCGGCCACGAAAACGACCTCGCTGGTGTCCAAGGCACTCAATATGGCCGTGTGGCGCCGCGACCATTACGGGCACCCGATCGAGCCTGGTCTGATCCATCACTCGGATGCCGGGTCGCAATACACGTCGGTGAAATTCACTGAATCACTTGCTCTGCAAGGACTCTCAGCATCCGTTGGCTCGGTTGGCGATGCCTATGACAACGCCCTTGCGGAATCGATCATCGGCTTGTTCAAGACCGAGGTCGTCAACCGGCACGGCCCGTTCAAGACGCTCACCGAGGTCGAATTCGCGCTCATGGAGTGGGCCGACTGGTACAACAACGCCCGGCTCCACTCCCGACTGGGCTACCTGAGTCCGGCCGAATACGAAGCCGCGTACTACTCTCAACAATCGCCACGCCGACCGGCGCTGGTCTGAATCCGAAGCCGGTCCCTTACTCGTGACGGTTCATTGCTGGTCGCGGGTGCGGCCCCCGGCCACGTTGACCACTGCCAAGCCGCCCGGTGATCGCCATGTTCGCCCACGGTCTCAACACTCGCTGGATAGCGTGCTGACGCTGACAGAACGCGTGATCGGTGAGCGAGGTCGCCGAATTGTGTTGCGGGACCCAGGCCTTGCCGCGGTTCTCCGCGGCCGTGTCGGCTGAGCGTTGCACGGTCGCAGGTCTGGGTACGATCGGTAGCCGCGGCCGCAGCGGCGGCACGGCGCAGTAGGGGGAGACGTTGACCGACGATGCCACGGTGGTGGTGCCGGAAACCATGGGGTTTGCCGAGCTGGGTGGAACGTTCGTCAAGAAATGGTCCGGCGCCGCAGTTACCGATGACCAGATCCGTGCCCTGGCGGTCGGTGCGTTCTACACCAGCAAGTGGAGCGTCTACAACGACGACCTCGCGCTCGAACCCCGGCACCACACCGATACCTCGACACGACGTGAAAGCGCGATCGAGATGCTCCACGAATCGTGGGGTGTGGACAACGCCGACGACGCCCGCGACACCCTGAGCCGGCTGCTGCACGGCATGCACGCGCCACTGTTCGACCTGATTCACCCTCTCGCGGCAGCCGCGGCCGCGGACCGGACCGAGATCGACCGCGGCGGCCTGGTCGAGGAGCATCGGGATTTCCTGCGTGTCATGGCGCGGTACCGCGGCTACCGCGATGTGGACGGGCTCGTGCGGGACTACGACGCGTGGCGGCAGGCGATCACGCTCGGCATCACCGAGCAGCTTCCGCAGCCGTTGCACACCAACACCGTCGCCTGGGACCTGGCCCGGCTCGTGCTGATCGTGCGCGGCGCCTATACCGCCGGATACCTGGATCAGCAGTCCGGATGGTCGTATCTGCACGCGGGTCTGGATCGTGCGCAACACAACTACGCTAACTGGCACCAGTTCGCTGATGGATTTCTCACCGGCTCGGTGTTCTGGGCAGCGACCAAGGATCTCGCCGCGGCGCAGCGTCAGATCCCGGACCGGAGAGAAACGCTGCGGGACATCCATATCGCGCCCGGTAGCGCGTGGCGGCGAGTGGCGCTGCACCCGGGCGGATCACTGTTCGGGGAAACCCCGCAGGGGTGAGCTCGCCGGTGGTCAGTGCCCGTCGGCGGCGACCATGATGCCGACGGCCTCGTGCTGGAATCGATCGTCGGGGACCATTCCCAGTCGGCGCCGTTCCGTGAGCAGCTGCCATTCGCCGAAGAGCTGCGCCGATGAGGGGCAAGCCATCTCGATCGATCCATCGAATCGCGCGATGTCGCGCGCGACCTCCAGGCCCAACGCGACACGGCGCGCATCCCGCCGCTGCATGTCGTGGAATTGCAGGACGTGGTCCTGCACCCGGACACCCAACACCGCTGCTGCCGCGTCGCCGGTGACCTCCGAGCGGTCGAGGAGGCCGACCGGAATCGCGCGGATCTTGCTCGTGGACACGGCCATCAGGCGCACCGTGCTCACCACGACCACGCACTGCACGCTGTCGTGGCTGTGTATGGCGGCTGCCATGTCCAGCACGTATTCATCGGGACGAGCACTCGCGTGCACGATGGCGATTTCGTCGAGAACGCTGCCCGTGTCGTGCATGCGGTCCGCGGCCGCGTGAACATCCGGTCGGAGCGAGCCCGCAGGCGAAGCGACCGGGTGCGGCGGTGTGAGGTCTCGGCGCGGGCGGCTCACCCGCCGCAGCGCGCGGAGGTCGTTTTCGATCGCTGCGACCAGCCCCTGAATCTGTGTCCCGAGTTCGGGTTCGAGCGCGATCGGGATCGGGTGGCGTTGCAGCGCAATCCCATTCACCCCGAAGTGGGGTGAGCGCGGGAACAGCAACAGCAACGGCCGACCCTGCGGGTCGAGTACGGTCCGCACGCGCAGCAGATCAGCGAGACCGATATCGATCGGCACGCTCGCGTCCTGCTGCAACGGTGAGATATAGAGGCGCATCCGGTCGTACCGGATGGCTACTCGCCGGCCCCAGACTTCGATCATTTCCCCCGCCGATCTCTCACAACTGACCACACCCGACCGCCGTGCATGAACCACCCCGATGCGTGGTGAAGTACATTCGCTGAAAATCTACGGTGTGGGCCTGTTCATCGCACATCCGGCGTGCGGCCGCGGGCCAGGGCCGGCTGATGGAGCCGGACCACGTGGTCGCCGGCGAGTTACATCACCGCTGTCGTGCTGGCGACTTCGCCTCGGCTCGCACGCCGGCGCTCGCGAGAACCGGTAGCCGCGGCAGCCACTACCGCCGCCGGCCGCGGCGACTCGCGGGCCGCGGCGTGCACCCCGGCTGCTCGCGGTCACGGCACACTCGATTCCGTGACCGATGACGACGACGAGGAGTCGCTGCTCCCGCCCACCCGCGGCGAGCGAGCGTGCGGTCGGCTTGGCCCGGGAGTTGTGCGCGCGGCTGTCCGCCGCCGCCACGGGCGCGGGGGACCGGGATGAGCGGCAGTATCGGCGTGAGCGCCTCGAGCTCAACGCAATTCTCCGGCGCGCCGGTATCGACAACCCCTTCCGGTGGACGAGCCTCGAGCAGGGCGTCGCAGTCGGCCGCCTGCGGGATACCTACGCCGAACGCAAAGCCTTCTACGACAAGCTCACCGGACAACTGCTCGACCAGTTGCAGCGCCGGATCGACGATGATGCCGCAGGAGACGTCGTGGCCGTGGTGCGCGAGCTCGGCGACACAGCCGGGCAGGCGCTCGACGCCCCGCAAGAGCTACGCGCAGAGTTACGCCGAATCGAAGCCGCCCTGGACAGCGACCCGGCAGTGGCGATCGGGCGAGCCAAGAACCTGCTCGAGGCCACCGCGAAGGCCGTGCTCACCGCACGCGGCGAGGACTTCGCCCCCACCACGACCGTCGCGCACTTGACCACTGCCGCGGCGAAGGCGCTGGGCCTGGACAAGCGGACCGCGGCCGCGCACGACCAGAAACTCGCGGGCCTGCTCGGGCGGCTCGGCGCAGTGGCGGCAGGAGTGATCGAGTACCGCAACGCGGCGGGAGAAGGGCACCACCACGGCCACATCCCCGATCAGCTCGAACTCCGGCACGGCCGACTCGCGGTTCGGGCAGCAACCGCGTGGTCGGCGTTCATGCTCGACACCCTCGCGGCCTTGCCGCCGCGATCGTGATGGACCGCGTACGTTTGTACACGCCGAGTGGATCCGGACGTCTCCCCTCATGCTGAGCGGCGATGTCCGTCACTTCAACCGCGTCGAGACCGCGCCCGGCGAACCCCCTCCGCGGCAGGGACATCCGGAACCTGGCCGTGCAGTGTGCGCTTCGAACGGCCGCGGGCCTGTGAGGTCTCGACTGTGACTCCGGCTGCCGCCTGCACAGATTCCTGATCGTTCCTGCCGCAGTCGAAGGTTCGCCGAGAGGTGGACGTCCGGGTTCCCTCATGCAGTCGGGGTGATCGAACACCGTCGCCGACTGGTGGGGTCTGCGGTCAGAGGTACTTCTTGATGCTGTCCATCACGGAGTTGCGCTCGAGCTCGCTGACATCGGTGACATTGAGATGGATTTCGACGCCGGCGAGGGCGCGTTTGATGGCCTCCTTGCTCGAGGCGTACAGCATCTTGCTCTTGATCGTGGCGGTGTCCGGCGAGAAGCTGATGAAGACGATCTTCGAGGTCGGTCGTCCATCAGGTGTCGTCACCTCCAGATCGACGAGGGCGTAGCGGCACTCGTCCTTGATCTTGGACAGGGTGTCGTAGAACTTTTCGTAGTCGTCTTCGATCGGACCAGTGGATTCGATGACGATCTGCGAGTCGTTGTCGATTTTGTAGATGAAGTACCGGTATGTGAGCCGTTTCGACTTGAAGCCGTCGAACTGTGTAACGACGTCGTCGGACACGGTGACACCAGATGTCATGAGGGAGTCATCCTTTCGAGATGATTCTGCAGAGGTCCGGGTGCTGCGGGTTCGTGTGCGCTGAGATGTCGTGCCGCTGAGATCATTCCACGCCCGGGTGTCGCTCTGCTTCGGAACGAACCGGTTGCCCGGCGATCTCGAGGGATAGGCGGTACGGCTATCGATGCCTGGTCGACCGTCTGTTTCGCCTGCCAGGGTGCGGGACGAACCAGACACACCGCGAGGTCAATCAACTGGTGCTGGCACGGACCAGCAGCAAGAAGCGGGCGGTCAGATCGCGCGCCGCGTCAAGCTCATCGGCGCTCGCGACCCGGCGGAGATTTGCCGGTGGGCAGCCGCGGGCAACGCGGTTGCGGCTCAATTCATCCTGTCCGCTGCAGAACACCTGGAGGAACATCCCTCGTTGGGGCACGTCTGGCACACAGGGTTGCGGGCGGACGCGAGCATTCCCCCAGGCCACAGCGATCGTGCCCGTCCTCGCATTCTCGACCGACGGGCCCGCTACCAAACATTCCCCATCCGCGCTGACCCCAGTTCCTCAATCTTTCGGCTCACCACCGCTACTGGATCCGGAAGTTCGGTCCACGCCTGAGCGCAAGGGCGCGGCCACGTGGTCCGCATACCACGGAAGAGGCTCGCTCGGTGCAACATCAGAGGAGGCCGTTGGAAGTGTCGTTGGTGTCAGCCCGCAGGTTGATCCGTTGCCTTACCGAACCCGACGACAATTCACCCGAGGACCTCAGCCCCATGACAACCGCACCATTGTCTGAACCGGCACGCTTCCATCTGACCTGTGACTCGCCTCGCCTCAGGCTCAGCGTCGCAACGGCAGAAGGCCGCGACGACTGGCCTTGGGGCCGTTTCCCGATCACTGCCTCGCCGCAGCGGATCTCCGACGCATTCCACTCCTATCTGCGCTCCCACCCCGACATCGACAACGTCGTCTTCACCGTGGACGGACGACCTCGCAGTCGTCCCTACCTCGAGGCCCACGTGGTGGGTGGCCAAGTCCACGTGAAGCTGGCGCCACTGGCGAACAGCGATCCCAATGCTCGGGCGGTCGTCCACCATTTGCACGCCGCCATCACTGAAGCCTTCAAGCGCCTGCACTCGACCAAGCTCGAAACCACCCTGGACATCGCAGGATTGCACCGGTGGGCCCAAGCAGTGCTCGCGCACGCTGACACCGACGGCCCCGACGCGGTCATGGCCCGCAAGGTGCTGGACATGCTCGCCTGACAAGGGCATCGCAGTTCTCGTCGGCGCGGCTGTGTGACTGCGACGGCCCCCGTCCGGCGCGAACGGGAACCGAAGCTCGGGCAGATCGGTGATCCGGTTTCCTAATTCATCAGCGCGCCCACGGCATCCGCTCAATGGGAGCGGGTTCAAGCCCGTGTTGATCCGCGGTGCCAGAACGGCTCCATGTGCGCGCAGACGCGATCGGTGTCGATGTAGTCCTCGCCGGTGCGTTCGGCGATCAATAGCCAGAAGCTTTTCGCAGAAGGCTGGTGCAGGCTGGTACGCCAGAGATATCCAGGGATCGGTTCGCGGATGTGCTCCAGGACGCGGGTCGCGATGCCCTGGCCCCACAGGCTTCTGTCCACGTCCAGATTGCCGATGAAACCGCGTCGGCAATCATGGCAGATCAGGTAGCTGACCTTCCCTACCGGCCATCCGTGATCACGGTGCCAGAGGGTGATTGAACGAACGTCGGTTGCACGACCTTCGCTGATCGCCGGCCCGTAGTGCTCGTATCGGATCGCGTGCCGGGCCCGGCGCCGCGATCGGAGGCGGCGCGGGTTGAGTTTGCGCAGGATCGGATGTGTCGGGCGCGGCCACAAATACTCTGTGTAGTCGTACATGCTGCCCGGGTTGTTACGGAGCCTGTCATCGAACTCGTTGTGCGCCATGGTCTTTCCCCTTCGAGGTCTGCTCGATTCTGCCGCGTGGCACTGACATGTCCCGCTGGCCGACCCGACCGAGTGATCCGGTACCACCAGCTCGACCCTGCGAGGGTTCCGGAACATCGCGACCGAGACCGAGCAGTTGCACCACGGCGAGATCAACTCGGGTCATGCCCACGCGATGGTGATTTCAGGCCACGATGCCGGCCTCCGAGATCGGCCGCGCCGAGGTCTGTCGATACCGCGACAAGTCCACGGGCAGCGGTGAACCAGGTTTGCCGACCTGCCCGAAACCGCCGCCTCCCCAATTCAGTTCGCCGCTGCCGCATCCAAAGCGGTCGAGGGCGGGCGGTGATTTCGTCGAACCGCACTCCTGAAACATCTGCGTTGGGGCACAACACGATTGGTGCATCTGATCGTTCGACCCACTGATTTGGAGCACCTCATGGCTATTCCCGCAGTCTCACCTGTGACCGTCATCGACACCAACTACGCCGAGGCGGAGGTCGCGACGATGACCTCGCTCGTGGACGAGGACGGTGCTCGGCGGATCATGGGAATGCTCGTTGACATGTACTCCAATCCCGAGACCGCTGTGGCGCGTGAGTACATCGCGAACGCGGTCGATGCGACGATCGCCGCCGGATCGAGGTTCCCGGTCGAGGTGAGCACACCGGATGCGCTGACCCCGACTCTGGTTGTCACCGACCGGGGCACGGGCATGACGATGGCCGAGGTCGAGGCGGTCTATCTGGCGTTCGCGGCATCGACCAAGCGCGACACCAACACTCAGGTCGGCGGGTTGGGTGTCGGCGCGAAGTCCGCGTGGACGGTCACCGATTCGTTCGTGATCGACACGGTCAAAGACGGTCGCCGCACGGTGGTGCGCGCGGCACGCGACCTCGAGCACCAGGTGTTGGTCGCTGACGTGGTCACCGACCAGCCATCGGGCACGACGATCACGATCCCGGTCAGCGCCGACAAGCTGTCGCAGTGGGGACCGATCGTGGAGTCGGTCGCGGCGGCGCACCGGCCCGAGACGGTGGTGGTGGACGGTCGCCCGGTGGCGAGTATGCAGGGCGGGCCGAGGTGGGTCGGGCCGATCCGCTGTGGCGGTGTGGACGGTGGCCGCACCGTGACGGTGCTCTCGGGCGGCACCCTGTTCGCGATCCCGACCGACCTCGCGGCGACCATCCTCAAGCGGGTCGATATGGGATGCGTGCTCGAGTTGCCCATCGGCAGTTTCGATCACACTCCCAGTCGCGAGTCGCTGATCGCGACCGCCCGCACCGAAGCCGCCGTCGAGCACGCCCTGGCCGAGTTCACCCGCGCATGGGCGGTGCTGGGGGACCGGATCGCCGCCCTCGCCGCCACCGATGTACAAGCGGCACAGCAGCTTCGCGCCGCCACACTCGACGGTGACGGTAACCCCTCGCACCTGCCGATCCACCAGCACATGTCGCTCAAAGACGATGTGTCTGTGTACTTTCGCGCGCCGGACACCGCTCGCACGGCGTGGAATCGGGGAACACTCGCCGAATCGGTGCCGATGCGAGCGTTCGGGCGATGGTGCACGACGGTGCTCGTCGTGCACGGAGTGCCCGAGAACCGGACATTGCGCGGAGTCGCGAAGTACATCAAGTACTTCGCCGCGAACACGACCACCATCGTGACCCTTCGCGGCACGGCCGAGGCCGTCGAACTGCCGGTCGCAGGTCACGACCAGAGCATCACCATCGGCGTGCGCACCACCGGGGTGGCAGTGGTCTCCTACGCCGACATGCACACCCGACTCCAGAGCTTGCGCGCCAAACACAGTGCCGCGCAATCCGATCCGGCTTTCACGGTCAGCGTCAAACAGAACGGTGCCATCAGCACTCAGGTGATGACGCTCTCCCGGATCGCCGCGCTCACCACGACCGTGCTGTACGCCGCGAGCGGGCCCGGCACGGTGCCCGAGAGCCTGGCCGACGGTGTGCTCGTGAGCTTGAACCGGAAGTCACCCGCACGGTTCACCGCCGAAGTGCCCCACGCCATCGACGTCACCGACTGGAACGAGCGCCACTCCATCCGCATCACCGAGTCGGTCACCGAACTCGACCTCGACGCGGTGGCCCTGAGGAACAGCGATCACCAGAACCTGTTCACCCTGGCCTCGGCGCTTTCCGAGCACGTTCCCGCCGACCACCCCGGCGGCCGAATCCTGCACCGCATGACAGAGATTCACCGACACCACACGAAACCGGATCGACCGGGCCACGCCCTGCGTCCGCTGTGGCGGGCGATGCACCTGCACAAGACCCCGGAGTTCATTGCCGCCGAGACCCGGATCGGCGCACTCGCCCAGGAGATCGAGAGCACCTATCCCTTGGTGCGTGCGGTCCTGGCCACGCGGGGAGCCCACGCACGCAAGCACGAGATCGTTCACCTGGGCCACTACATCGCGAGTGTGCCCGCGATCGCTGCTGCAACATCGGTGTGCGCCGCAGCGTAGACCAGTACCGACCACATCGAAAGGGACACAACACAATGCGGCAAATCATCGACAAGTCCGGCGTCACCGTCATCGGTGACGGCGGCGAGTACATCATGATCTCAGCGTCCGACCCGGCGTTCCCGCTCGTGCGCGACTACCTCATCGACGGCGGGCGCGACATCACCCGCGTCCACCAGCTCGCGCACGCCGGAAAAGCTGAGATCCGTCAGGTCACCGCCGACGTTCGTGACGCGGTGGACGGTGACTGCGAAACCCCCTACCGGATCAGCCACGGCGACCCCGTTGACGCGGTCGTCCTGGCGGCTGCGGTCAGGGTCCGTCGAGAAGGCGGTGACCTCGCCGCGTTCGGCGCGTTCACCCGCCGTCTCGAAGCCAACCCCTCGGCCGCATCGCGGTCACAGCTGTTCGCGTGGCTGGCCGCCGGTGGTTTCACCCTCACCCCCGACGGCATGATCGTCGGCTACAAGGGCGTCAGCGCTGAGGGTCGCTCACTGTGTTCGGGTCGAGAACACGTCACGATCACCCACCAGGACGGCACCGTCGAATCGGTGCTCGGGTACGTGCCGTACCCGGTCGGAGCGACCGTCTCCATGGCGCGTGAACTCGTCGATGAAGACCGTGATCAGTCCTGCGCGGCCGGTCTGCATGTCGGAACGTACAGCTACGCCACCGGGTTCGGCAGTGCCACGATTCTGGTGTTCGTCGATCCCGCAGACGTGGTAGCGGTCCCTCGTGACCACCGGGGCGAGAAGATGCGCGTGTGCAAGCTGTTCGTCGCCGCCCGACACGACGGCGAGCAGATCAGCGACGCGATCCTGGCCACCGTCCGGACGATCCCCGACCACGACGCCGCGACCGCCTACCGCGACCGCCCGGAGAACCACTCCGCGACCTCCGACGCCGACGAGTACGACGACGGGCTCTGCTGGCACGGCTGAGAGCCACCCGCGAGCGTGAGCGATGGTCCGCCGGCGGCTCGCCAGACCGTGCTCGGTCGATGTCGATGATGATCCCCACGAAGTCCGGCTTCGATTCGTTGGACGAGAGCAACTGACATACCTCCCCACACGTCCCAGTTCCCCGTCCCCGATTCGTGGCGACCCAGTATCAACACTGCCGCGCAGGTTGGTGCGCCTGCATGGCAACACAGCGGACTGAGGCCAATCGCAACGCACAGATCCGTGCGACGGATTCGAACCACCACGGAGCGAGCCGCTGCACAGACCTTCGGCCGCGCCGATCGAGCGCTGACTAGCGAGATGCGTCATCTAGGTCATGCTCGGCCAACAGGTTGTGTCCGATGCGGTCGCGCTCGATGATCACCGAGGGCACCTTGCGCAGGCCTCGTCGCGCATACGCACCTCCTGTTCTGTTTCGAGACAGTCAGATTCATCGACCGTCCGGCCCTGTGCGTCCCACTCCCGGCTGGCCGGGATCGGGGTACGCGGTCACGCTCGCCCCGTTCGGGGCAACCACGACGTTCATGCCGTGCTCGCTAGCGCCAACTCCCCGGCCGCGTGCTCCCCCCGCACGCGGCCGGGGCGTGCGCCGGGCGGGCCCAGGATCGCGAGTGACGATGTCGAGGAAGGCTTCGACGGCGCAGGCGGACCGGCATCGAGGGTCGGCAAGCCGTCTGCGAGCACACAGATAGCAACCACCGCGTGAATGAGTCGCGGTGCGGGGGATCGGTGGAGCGGGACACGGTTCACCGCATCTGGGTGGTGAGCCGCGTCCCGCGGATCCTGCCGGGTGGGGCTAGTGGGTGCGTGAATTGCGGTAGGCCACGAACAAGCCCAGTACTGCGACCAGAACACTCACTGCGGCCTGCCATCCGGCCAGGATCCCGACAGCAACGGACAGTGAGACGGCCAGGCTCAGTGCCAGCAATGGATGATCACTGGGCGACTCGGGCGGGCGTGGATGGTTGTTCTCGGCGGTTGGGGTTACGCTCATTACTGCTCCGATTTTCAGAGTTCGCGCTCGGACGATTGGACAAACTGCTGCCCTCACCTGCTCGAACAGGTGGGGGCAGCGCCTTTTTTGGGTGATGCGTGTTCAGGCTCGGGATCGAGCCGAACAGTTACCACGATATGGGCTGTTCGGTCCAGAGTCTATGTGCCACACCCATTTTCATGAGACACAGCAAACATTCAGCAATTAACAGAGTGGGTGTGCCCTGAACGTCTCCCCGCCCACCGTGCGCCGAAGCGCGCGAACAGGGGGCGTTGCCGCGAGCGAACGCGGCGGTAACCGGCTCTGCCACAAACGATCTCAATGCCACTGGTGGAATCCGCGCATGGAAGGCGAGCGCAAGGCCCGGAAGCTCACTCCCCGGCGGTGGCAGCGAGGTCGGCGCATGGTGAGGCACGGGCGCCGGCGGCTTTGGGCGTGCTTCGGGTCGGCCGTCCTCGATGACGATGCGTTCGAACAGAGCGGCTTCGTGTTCGGTGGGACGCGGAGGTTCGCCAGCCCTGGAACTGCAACGGCTACAGCGCATCACCGAGCCGACAGAGCAGGGAGTCAACCTCACCTGGCCTGCCGTGGCAACTTCGCTACCGCCACCACGTCCGAGCAGAACCTGCTCCAGCAGTCCCCGCGCACGAACGCGCGGTGTCCGCCTTCGTGTCCCTGGGTTTCGTCTCACGTCCTGACGTTCGAACAGGACGAGCGTACGGTTACACCGGAGAAGGAGGGCCGATGACCGGGACCGACCCTGCACAGCTGCTGCAGGTCCACACCACCACGCACAGCACCGCCCAGGTCGTGACCGCGACCGGCGAGGTCGATGTGCTGTCCGCGCCTCTGCTCGAGCGCGTGATACGTCAAGCGCTGCAAGATGATCCGCAGGCGGTGGTGGTGGATCTGTCGCGGGTGGTGTTCCTGGGCTCGGCCGGGCTCGCAGTGCTGGCGGGCTGCGCGCAGGAATGCGGGGCCCCGTTGCGGGTGGTGGCCTCGCCCCCGGTGCAGCGCCCGATCCAGGTCACCGGCATGCACACCCTGCTACAGGTGCACGACACCCTCGACGAAGCGCTCGCCGAGGCCGCCCTGGAGTGAAACGAGGCTGCTTCGTTGCGTTGTCACCGGGCACGGGCGGCGGGCGCGGGGTGGTTCGCAGACAGAAAACATGCTCTCTGGCGGGGTCCGGTCATGGGAAGTTCGGTGGTGGGGTCGTCCAGTAGCAGGTAGAGGTGCGCACAGAACGCGTCGATGCTGTAGCGGTCGAGCGCCTGTTCCGCGAGGCGGCGCAGGTTGATCGTGGTGCGTGAATCGTCCACCGCATCCCCTTGTGTTCGAGGCCGTCCCATCGTTCCCCGTGCGGCCGGGTCCGGCACCTGGCGGGAGTGAGTGGTGGAGAGGTTGGGTGGGGCTCCCGCCAGGTGCGCGTATCCGATGGAGTTTCCGCCGTTGCGGCACGGGAGTGGAAGGGCCGCTTGGGCATACGGCCGTTCTACTCGGTGTGCCGTCGCCCCTGATCGGGCGGAAGGCTCCAGCACTACAACTATCCGCTGATCACAGGCACTAAACCTCGCAGAGCAAAGTCGTCGCTAATGTCCGCTTTGGGGGGAGTGCGCGCACCGCGGAGGGGGCCGCGCCGCGTGGTGGGCGGCGGGGTTGGTTCTCGGCGTGGCGGGGTGCGGCGGGTGGTGGTGTTCTCTAGGCTCGGCCGCGGCCGCCTTGGGGGTGGTCCGATGTAGAAGGTGCCCGCCCGGTTCTTCTCCCGGAGGCCGGGCGGGCGCTGCGAGGGGTGCGAAATGGGCGGTCTCGGAGGGGATTTCGGGCCGGTGCGGGACTCGCGCGGGTTAGGGTCGACTCGACGACCGTGAAAGCCCAGTGGGGGAAGAAGCCCGGCTCGTGTCGGCACCCCTGGTCCGGTATCGGCTCGTCCGGGCGGCGCCGGACCTCGGCCGCCCACCCGGCGCGATCTCGGGTGCTCGGGCACGGTTCGGGTTTCCGTGCGTGGAGCGTTCAGGCGGCCTGGAGTGCGTTGTCGTCGAGGACTTGTGCGCGGAGTGTGGCCAGAGTGCGGGCCAGCAGGCGGGAGACCTGCATTTGGGAGATATTGAGGGCTTTGCCGATCTGGACCTGGGTCATTTCTTGTCCGAAGTACATGGTCAGCAACTGCCGTTCGCGTTCGGGCAGTGCGGCCAGCAGCGGTCCGACGGTGATGGAGTCCTCCATCAACGCGTAGCCGGTTTCGGTGATCGCGAGGGCGTCGGTGGCCACGGTCGGGCCGGTGTCGCCGTCGTCGGAGGGTAGGCGAGTGTCCAGGGATTGGGTGTTGTAGGCGTTGTTCGCGATCAGGGCTTGGGTGACTTCGATCAGGTCGGCGTCGAGGTGTTCGGCGATTTCGCGGGCGGTGGGTTCGCGGTCGAGTTGTTGGGCGAGGTGGGGGACCGCGACCGAGATGTGCTGGCGCAGTTCCTTGGTCCGGCGCGGGACGCGTACGGCCCAGGTGCTGTCGCGGAAGTAGCGGCGGACCTCGCCCATGACCGTGGGGATGGCGAACCCGAGGAACGGCGTTCCCAGGGTGGGGTCGAAGCGGTCGACCGACAGGACGACGCCGAGGGCGGCGACCTGGGCCAGGTCCTCGTGGTCGACACCGCGGCCGCCGTAGCGCAGGGCGATGTGTTCCCCGAGGGGGAGCGCGATCTCGATGATCCGGTCGCGCAGTGCGGTGTGTGCGGGGGTGCCGGGTTCGAGTTCGGCGAGCCGGAGCAGGTGGGGCTCGAGGTGTTCGTACGAATCGCCGGTGATCCGTGTGTGGTGCTGGGGTCCGATCGATGTTTCGGTGGTGGGAGACATATCGGTTCCTCGGTACGGCGTATCGGGCTGGTTCAGGCTCTATCCCCGTGCGTGCCCCGGCCCGCTGGGGTCGAAACAGAGATCGACCGGTTAGTCGAAACCTGCGTCCTACCGGCGCCGGTCGCGGTGAGCGCGACCGGCGCGGTTGGCCCGGTGCGGGTCGCGGGCTCGGGGGTGGCGGGGGTCGGGCGAGCGCGGTCCGGCGGGGGTGGCGCGCTGGGCCGGGCCCATGACGGTGTCCCACCAGGGACGTAGCGGGCTGGGGTCGGGCCAGCGCACCACCTCCGGATCATCGCGGTGGTGCCGGGTGCGGGGGTCGGGTGCCGTTGTCGTGCTCACGGGTGTGTCCGATCGAGGGGGTGGATGGTGGTGGTTCAGGTCGCGCGGCGCCCGGCCCGGCAGACGAGTCGGCGCAGTGCGGCGCCGCGGGTCGGCGTGTCGGGCGCCGGTGTGGTGGTGCCGCGCAGGTAGGGGATGACGCGGGTGGCTTCGGGCCCGCGTGGAGCGTTGTGCGCGGTGTAGATGACCGGCTGGCCGGCGGTGAGGGTTTTGTAGCCGGGGGCCTCGATCACCGAGAAGTCCACGAAGACCGCGGGGCCGTGCTCGGGGGTGAGGAACCCGAATCCTTTCTCGGGGTTGAACCACGCCACGTGGGCGTGGTGCCAGCGGGCTGGGATCTCGTCGGGGCCGTGGGGGTCGGGGGCGTGGTCAGTAGGCGAGGCAGCAGTAGTGGTCATCGTCATCGGAGATCGTCCAGGAGATCGGGGTCCGGGCGGTAGGGGTGCCGGTGCCGGTGTCGGTGTCGGGCGGGGTGTGCTCGGCATCGCCGGTGGTGTCGGTCATCTCGGGGTGTCTCCTCTCGCGTCGGGCGTCGGGGCATCGGGTGGGCGTGGCCCGGAATCCGGCGGGCCGCGCCCACCCGATGCGATGTGCGAATCGAACGAGTGCTGTGCGTTTGTCGTGAGGGCGCGGACCCGGGTGGCGGAATCGGTTGGGCCGCAACGGTGGCCGTGCACCAGCCTCGTGATGCACCGTCGCGGCCGCGATCGGTGATCACCGCCGCCGGCGGCACGCCCTCGCTGATATGCGTGTGGTGTTCTGGACAGGCATCACCTCACCTTCACGAATCGGTGTTGGATTCGGGGGTGGTGTGCGCGGTGGTCCGCGCCCGGATTCCGGGGTCAGGCGTTGATGGCCTGGCGATCCCGCGCAACCTGGGAATCGGATTCGCGGGCGGGTCTGGCGATCTCGATCTTGCGGGGTTTGGCCTTCTCGGCCACCGGGATCGACAGGCGCAGCACCCCGTCGCGGTAGTCGGCGCGGATCTGCTCGGTATCGAGGGCCTCGCCCAGCACCAACTGGCGGGAGAACACCCCGCGGGGGCGTTCGGCCGCGAGCATCGACCGAGCGGGGTCGATGTCCGGGCGCGCGGCGCGCACGGTCACCACGTTGCGTTCCACGTCCAGGTCCAGGGACTCGGGATCGATGCCCGGCAGGTCGAACTCGACGAAGAATTCGTCGTTCTCGCGCCAGGCGTCCATCGGCATCGCCGCGGGTCGGGCCGCGGTGCCGAACACCTGTTGCGTCAATCGATCCAGGTCACGGAAAGGATCAGTGCGCATCAGCATGGTCGCCACCTCCAACACTCCATTCTCTGTCGTAGCGTCACCAGAAAACCTCTTGTTTCTGGCATAGATATTATCTAGCACTGAAGCCAGGTAAGCGCAAGAGTGGAAGACAGGTAATCTGTTCGCATGCGAGCCGCGGAAGGGAGCACCGATGCCTCCATCTGACGAACCGAACGCGATTCCTCCCGCTGGTCAGGCGGTGTACGCGATCTCGGTCGCCGCGGAGCTGGCCGGGATCGGGATCCAGACCCTGCGCCTGTACGAGCGGCACGGCCTGATCACTCCCACCCGCAGCCAGGGCGGCACACGCCGCTACAGCGGCCGCGACCTGCAGCGGTTGCACCGCATCACCGATTTGGTCGCGCAGGGGGTCAACCTCGCCGGCATCGCGCGCATCCTGGACCTGCAGGACGAGAACACCGCACTGGCCCGTGAACACGATCGGCGCCGCGAGCAGCCACCACATTCGTGACAGTCCCCGGGGCAGAAGGTGGGGTGTTTGTCGGCGTCACCGGCAACCGCTCCGATGCGGTCCGGCAGCGTTCTGGACCGAGGATTCGGCCCGGGCCCTGGTTGCGGGCTCACGGTTAGAATCATCGGGTGCGGCAGTCAGCGGTAGTTCAGCGAGCGCAGGGCCTGGGGGTGCACGACCACCTCTGTTGGGCGTTCGATGAACCCGACGAATTCCGGGTCCGCGCCCGCGAGTTCCTCGATGAGGGACTGCGTTTGGGCTGTCGGGTCTGGTACATCGCCTCCGGTGCCGCCGCTGCGCTGGCCGCGGAGCTCGACGACCTCCCCGGCTGGAGCGATGCGCTGGCATCCGGTGGCGCGCGGGTGGTTTCGATCGAGGACGTGTACGAGCCGGGCGCGCCGGTGATCGCCCCCGATCAGGTGCACACCTATGCCACCGCGACCGAGGCGGCGGTCGCGGCCGGGTACAACGGATTGCGGATCGCGGCCGAAGCCACTCCGCTGGTGCGGACCCCGGAACAGCTCGCGGCGTTCGTGCGCTATGAATACCTGGTCGACGGATTGATGGCCGCGCAACCGTTTTCGGCGATGTGTGCCTACAACCGGACCGAGCTGGGCCAGGACGCGGTCACGCGGCTGTCCTCGGTGCACCCGAACGGTAACGTGCGCACTCATTTCCGCATGTTCGGCTCCGTCGAGTACGCAGCGGCCGTGGTCGGGGAAGTGGATTCCTCGAGCGGTGCGCTGTTCGAGGACACCCTGGCCGGGATCGAACCCGACCCCGACGACGGCGTGGTCAGGATCGACGCCACCCGGTTGAGTTTCCTCGACCACAACAGTTTGCTGCGCCTGGCCGCCTATGCTGAATCCCGCCACGCGGACCTGGTCGTGAGCACGAAGTGGCGTGGTGTGGAACGGCTGGTCGAGTTGCTGGGATTGTCGAGTGTTCGAGTGGAGGTCGCGTGTTGATGCGCCCGCACGACCACCCGGCCCTGTTCTACCGCACCGACACCGAATACCTCGACACGATCGTGCCGTTCCTGACCGAAACCGGAGCACCGGCCGCCGCGGCGGTCCCGGGTGAGCGGCTCGAGCTGCTGCGTTCGGCATTGGGTCCGGCCGCTGACGCGGTCACCTTGATCGACATGTCCCGTGCCGGGCGCAATCCGGGCCGGATCATCGCCACGGTTCTGCGTGCGTTCGCCGACCGCTATCCCGATCAGCAGGTGCAGATCGTGGGTGAGCCGATCTGGGCGGGTCGCAGTGACCTCGAATACCCCGCGTGCGCCCAGCACGAAGCACTGATCAACTACGCGTTCGCCGGGCGCGAGGTGAGCATTCTGTGCCCTTACGATGTGTCGGCGTTGGACCCCACCGTTGTCGCCGACGCCCGCCAAACCCATCCCGAGATCTGGGAGCCGGGGCGCCGGTACGCGAGTGAGTGTTTCGACCCCGCGGCGGTGATCGAGCGCTACAACCAGCCGATGCTGGCCACCGAGCATGCTCCCGACCTGATCGTCTCCACCCCACCGGATGTGCGTGCGGCGCGGATGGTGGCGGTGGAAAAGGCGGCGACGCTGGGACTTTCGCCCGATCGAGTGCCGGATCTGGAATTGATCACCACCGAGTTGGTGACCAACGCCCTCGCCCACGGTGTGAGCGACTGTCGCCTGTGGCTGTATCGGCACGGAGACCAGCTGATCTGCCAAACCCGCGACCGCGGCCACATCACCGACCCGCTCGCCGGCCGCAAACCCGCGGCAGTGGGCCAGCTCGGTGGCCGGGGGCTGTTGCTGGTGCACCAGCTCTCGGATCTGTTCCGCACCCACACCACCGCGGACGGGACCACGCACTACGCCGTACTGCAGTTGGTGTCCTGACCTCCACACGACTGCGACGATGCCAGCGAGCGTACATATTGCTTACGACGTCGACCGTTGTCCTCGCGAGAAGAGAGCACGATGAGCGAAACCGATCCTGAGCGGATGCTGCAGGTTCACGTAGTACACGAGGGCCCGGTTCGGGTCGTGTCCGCGGTCGGTGAGGTCGATCTGGTGTCGGCGCCGTTGCTCGAGCGGGCAATCCGCGAGGTGTTGGGTGAGGATCCACCGGTGCTGGTGGTGGACCTGTCGCGGGTCGGGTTCTTCGGCTCGTCCGGGTTGACGGTGCTGGTGATGTGCGCGCGGGCCAGTGCTCGGCCGATACGGGTGGTGGCTTCGTCGCAGGTGCGACGACCGATCGAGGTCACCGGGATGGACGCGGTGGTGCAGCTGTTCGACACACTCGACGAGGCTCGAGCAGCGACCGCCACCTCCGAGAGCGATACCGCGTAGGACTATCGAGCGGGCCGGTTGTCGAGGGCAGCACACCCGGTGAGCTGCCCTCGATCGTGCCGGTCCGGTCAGCGGATCGCGCCGCGGCGGCCGGTGACCAGGCCGACGAGGAACAGCAGCAGGACCGCGCCGCCCAGGCAGGTGAAGAAACTGAACCACAGGCCCCCGCCTTCGACATCGACCCCGAGCAGTGTGAGCAGGAAACCGCCCAGCAATCCGCCGATGATGCCGACGACGATGTTGAGCAGAATGCCTTGCTGGGCATCGGTTTTCATGATCTTGCTGCCGATCCAACCGGCCAGACCGCCGATGATGATCCAACCCAGAATTCCCAGTCCGAGCATGGCCTCGACCCCTTTCCTCGATATCAGTTCCGGAGCGAACTGCGTTGCTCACCCGCCATACCCGCGCTCGCCCGGACCATGCACCCGCGACAACGGCCACACCCGCAGGACCCACCGGTGGTCCTGGAGCATCGACGAGGGTGAGGCTTCGCGGCCAGGAATGCCGGATGATTGCGGTTTGATCACCGGCTCGGTGGTCGAACCTGGAGACATGATCATCAGCTCACGTAATCGGATCCCGAGTACGAGCGGGGATCCGAGTTCGGTGCTGGCCATCCTCGCGTGTGCGTTGTTTTTCCTGGGTGTGACGTTCTTGTCCCAGTCGGTGCCGTTCGCGGCGCTCGGAACGGCCGCGTTGGCGGGAGCATGGGCTTTGACCGCGAAAATGTTGACGCCTGCGCAGTATTGAGCTCGGTCGAACCCGATGAACCGCGACCACTCGTGGCCGCTCGAGGTGACGCGACGGTCTGCACAACTGGGTCGCGGTTGCCGGGGGCGAGGGTGTGGAGCGGCGTGTCCAGATTTCAGGTGTGGGGCCAGCTCAGGTGCACTCGCGTGCCGCGGTGGTAGGAGATGCGCGTGTCCGGGGCGAGTGCGCGGATCAGGATGAGGCCGCGTCCGCGCCGTGAATCGGTGTGTGCGGCGCGTGGTCTCCATTTTCCGTGATCGGTCACGGTGATGGTTGTCGCGTCGTGGTCGATCCTGGCTTCGAGGTCGAAATCGCCGGGCCGGGCGCGACCGCGATAGGCGTGGTCTACCACGTTGGCCATGGCCTCGTAGGCGGCCAGGGTCACATCCAGGACCTGTTCCTGGGACAGGCCGGCGTCGTGGGCCCATCGTTCGAGCATTGCTCGCAGCGGCGGAAGATGTTCTGCCACAGCGGGAACGGACTTCACCATCAGGTACGGATCGGTCGCGCCCGGGGTGGAATCGCCGGTGGTCGCATGGGATGAGGCCGAGTTCATCGCATCCCCTTTCCTCGGCATGTGTGCGGTGCGGACACCTCGAGACCGCGGACGCGGCGGCTCGCTCGCTCGCGCCGGATCCCAGCGATCGAGGTCACGCGCGTCTCGGCACCAGCCGATTCGAGTAGACCGTTCATCCCTGGCTTGCACCGCTCGACCGTGTCTAAACACGGCACTGCGATCTTGTGCACGCAGGTGAGGTGACTCGGCGGTGGAAGCTCGGGCTCGACGCGAGCACTGCGGCGAGAAGCGCGCCGGCGAGGATCACCGAGGAAGCTCGCGCGAGAGCAGCCCTGCCGGGATCGGTTTGGCGTTGTGACGCAGGATCGGCGAGTTCCACGGCGGCAGAATCGGATCGACACCGACTACATCGACGGCGTCCGATCCGTGTTCAGCCGATGGTCGGCCGGAATCACTGCGCTGCTACGGACAGTTCGCCGCGGCGGTGCACCCCAGGTGCCGATAGCTGGCGGTCCCGAACGGCGTGAGTGCAGTCATAGCGGGCCCGTCCCGGGTGGGTCGTGCTCGATCCGGGGTATCACCGGAGTGAGCGTGGAGCACAGGTGCACGGAAGGAGCGGTTATGGCAGGGACGCGAACGGAACGGCGTGGTGCGGGAACGGTTGCGCCCTGTTTCGGCGGAGAACGTTCCGCGTACACGATCTTCGGGCTGTGGATTCTGGTCCTGGTCGCTGTCGGTGCGGTATTGCTGAGCTTGTGAGGACACGAGTACAGCGGCCGGTTCGCGGCCGGCGTTCTCGATCAGCCGACTCGCACGCGCCAGGCCCGGCGGTCGGGCGCGCATCACGCACACTCGGGCGATAGCGTGCGGACACCGGCCGCCGAATCATCTACGACGCTGATGCTTTCACGGACGACTCACCCGCAACCCACGACCTGTAGCGACGACAACTCACCCTCGAACAATCCGTGGGGCCGGGCCGGAGAAAACCCCGGCCGATACGCGACGGAACCGGGCCCCGAACGCTGCGCAAACTGGACTGCGCGACCGATCCGGCATCGGTTCTAGGGCCAGTGGATCCGCTCGCCGACAGGTACGTCCCTCATGCACACATAGCCATAGCGAGGCGCGGGCAACCCGGCATGGGTGGGCCACCACCACAGCGCCGCCATGCGCGCGTACCCGGCCGCACCGACTGCCAGCGTGGCCACCGCGACGACTGCCAGCCCCATGGTCCTCCGTTCTCCGCGACCACCCGGGGCCACGCGCAGGCGATACCCACTCGCACGCGACCCCGAAACCCGTTCGCCCCCCGCTCGTGTCGTAGCGAACGAGCAGATCACCGGCCTCACCGCGAGCACAGCCCTCGGACCCGCCGTTGCGGTGCCGAAGGCCATGCTCGCGGTTCGAGGCGATCAGGTCACTGGTCGTGCTGGTAGGCACGTTGGCGCTGCTCATCGACGGTGGCTTCGGTGCGGGATTTCTCCGCGGCGGCCTCCTTCTGCGCGGCAGTGCGCTGCGCCTCGGCCTTGTCCTGCTGGGCAACGCCCTCCTGGCGCAGCGAATCGTTGCCCACTACCGCGCCGGCGGCTTCCTTGATCTTGCCCTTGGCGCCCTCGACGACACCTTCCACGCCCTCCAGTGGCCCGCTCTTGTGCTCGGTCATCGCTGATTCCTCCCAAACATGGTGTCGCACTTCGACAACAGCGACATACCCGCCCGATGACGACCGAATCGGGCATCGGGCGATACGCGCCGTGCTCGGCATCTGCCTCGCGCGAGCCGCCAGTGCGGACGATGGTCGGTGCTCGGACGGGAAACCGCTCGGCCGCGACTGCGCTGCGTATGAGTGGGTACCACCCTGACTCTCGTATGGGCGAGAGCGCGCCGACAGCCGTTGTTCTGAATGTGATGACGGAGTGTCGAGTTGCCGGGTGTGGGAGGCGGGGCGTGGGGTTGTCGGCGGGCTCGGCGCCGGTTCGCCCGTGGTTCATCTGGTGCGGACACCGCAGCGTCGGCAGTGCGCGACGTCGGACTCCGGGTGTGGCCATGGTTCCTCCGGCCAAAGGGTGATGTCACCTGCGCAGTGGTAGAAACGACCGACACGGTCCCCGCGCGCTGGCTAGGATCGTCGGCGACGGTCGGCGGGCTTCGTGTCGGCGGGTGCTGGAACCCGCCTCGCCCGTGTTCGGCCGTCGGGCTGCCCTGGACCTCGGCGGCCCACCCCTCACTCGGCGAACCCCGGATCGGTGCCCGGTCGTTCACCGGTGTTGTTGGGTCAGGCGACGTGGAGAGCTTGTTCGTCGAGTGCTTTGTCGCGCAGGCCGGCCAGGGTGCGGGCCAGGACGCGAGAGACCTGCATCTGGGAGATGTTCAGGGCTTTGCCGATCTGGACCTGGGTCATGTCTTGCCCGTATCGCATGATCAGGATCTGGCGTTCGCGTGCGGGCAGCTCGGCGATGAGCGGGCCGATGGTGATCGAGTCCTCCATCAACGCGTACCCGTCGTCGATGACCGCGAGCTTCTCGGATTCGATCGTCGGTGCGTCGCCGTCCTCGGAGGGCAGGCGTGTGTCCAGGGATTGGGTGGCGTAGGCATTGTTCGCGATCAACGCCTGGGTGACCTCGAACAGGTCGGTATCGAGGTGTGCGGCGAGTTCGCGCGCGGTGGGCTCGCGGTCGAGCCGCTGGGCCAGCTCCGGGATCGCGACCGAGATCTGTTGGCGGAGTTCTTTGGTGCGGCGCGGGACGCGCACGGCCCAGGTGCTGTCGCGGAAGTAGCGGCGGACCTCGCCCATCACCGTCGGGATGGCGAATCCCAGGAACGGGGAGCCGAGGCTCGGGTCGAAGCGGTCGACGGCCAGCACGACGCCGAGGGCGGCGACTTGGACGAGGTCGTCGTGGTCGACGCCGCGGCCGCCGTAGCGTTGGGCGATGTGCTCACCGAGCGGGAGTGCGATCTCGATGATTCGTTCGCGCAGGTGAGTGTGCTCAGGCGTGCCGGGATCGAGGCTCGCGAGTTCGGTGAGCTGGGGTTCGAGGTGTTCGTACGAATCGCCGCTGATCCGTGTGCCGGGGGTGGTTCCGTTGGTCGTGCCGGTGGTGGATGACATGTCGGTGTCCTCGAAACGGGTTGTCGGACAGGGGCTATCCCTGTCAGTGCCCAGCCTCGGTGCTTCGAAACAAAGACCGTTCGCTCGCAACGACATCGACAACTGGTCGCCAACCCTGGGATCATGCGGGGCGGGGGCCGGGCGGTAGGGCCATCATCTTCACCGCCGCCACGACCGCGGCCGCCAGAGCGAGTGCGCCGGCCAGCGCGGTGGCGTAGGAGCCGGTGAGCGCGGCCAAACCGCCGAAGAGCACCAGGCAGGTCAGGGTGGTGAGCGCGGCCGTGGTCAGATCGGTCCGGGCACGGGCGAAGCGCAAGCGCGCGGTAGGGCTGATCATGGCCCGGTGGTAGCCCGCACTCTCGCAGACGAAACCGGGAACAGGCGGCCCGAGGCTACCGTCAGCTCACATTCACGCTGGTAGAGGCCCCGAAAAGATTTCTTTCGATTCGGGGGACGATGCGCCCGAACCGGGCACCGCGCGCCCCGGCGGGTTAGGCGGTGCGGGCGCGCGGCAGCAGCGTCGCCCGGGCGAGGACCAGCACCGCGTCCAGGTCCGGGAAGTTGCCCAGGTCCACATAGCGCGGGCGGGTCCGGGACAGGCGTGCGCGTGGGGGTTGTTCGCACAGGATCACCAGCTGCGCGTTCGTGGTGATCACCAGGTCGCAGTCGGGGCCGCAGCCGCGCACCAGGCCGCGGCATCCGCCCACGCTCCAGCCGACCACGCTGATCGAGGCCCGTCGGCCCGCGCTCGCGCCGTGATGATGCTCGGTGGGGCGGATCCCGGCGGCGACCAATTCGGTGATGAACTCACGGATTCGAACGCGGGCGGCCTGCGCGGCGCGGCCACGGCGGTGAGCGCGTGGAGTGGAAATGGTTGTCATGACACGTCTTTCGCCTGCGGAAACGGCCATGTGATGGGCATTACCTGCCCCGCCCGCGTGAAACACGCACCACCACAAAACGGTTCCTGGCACTCGATACCGATCAATCCGGCATTGCGGACCACTTCACGGCCACCGGGTTTGGGCCCGGACAGGGCGGATAGTTCTGCCCGCGATAGCTCGTCGCAGGGGTTGGGTGGCGAGGTATCGGCCGCCCCGCGATCGGCCCGCCCGCGGGCAGCGCCAGGCGGGAGAGTTGTTCGCGGCGCTGGGTGTAGGTGAGCTCGCGCAGGTCACGGCCGTGCCAGGACAGCAGGTCGAACACGTACAAGCGCACCGGCACCTCCCGGATCAACGCCGGGTTGGGCCGCAGCACCCCGAGCCGGCGCGGTTCATACACCCTGCGCGCGAAACAGTTCCGAATGTCCGTTTCACCGATCAGCTGGGCCGCGAACTCGGCCGATGTGCCTGCGTGGCATCAGTGCCGGATGGGGGTGTGATCACTACGATCGCTGCGGGCCGCTGTCTGGGGCGGCCTCCTGTGGGATGTGTCCCGCCCGGTTCTTCTCCCGGAGGCCGGGCGGGATGCCGCGGGTGCGGGCGGCCAGCCAGTCCACGACCGGGCTGTTCACCGTGGTTGGTCGAGGTCGATGCGGATGGTCAGCATGTCCCGGCCGTCGGCGAGCCTGCGTAGCGCCAGCCCGTCGAGGCGGTAGCCGGGGCGTCCCTGGCCGAGCGCGCGGTGGCGGGCAATGGCGTTGTCGTCGGGCAGGAGATGGGCGGTGCCTGAGCGCCATTGGAAGCCGAAGCCCTCGCGCAGGCGCGCGGGCGTGGCTTTGACGCGCACTCGCGGGTCCGCGCGAATGTTGTGCACGTACGCCGCCGCTGCACCCTGGCCGGCGATGAGCCAGAAGGTGTTGCCCTGCAAACCGTTCGCGACCGGTAGGACGCGCTTGCGGCCGGTCCGGCGACCGGTTGTCTCCAGGAGCGCGAAGGTGGGCGGGGCGAAACCGTGGGCCAGCGAGAACATGACGACGGGGTGGATCAGGCGGCGGTTGAGCGCCTGCTCCCATGGTGACGGCATCGCAGACTCCTGAGATCGAACATCGTGCCTGCAACGAACCTACGGCGGGCGGTCAGTCGGTGGGCGGCCCGGGCCATCAGTTCGCCGGTGAGGCTGTAGGTGCGCGACGGGGTGAGGCGGGTGTCGCCACCGCGCGCTCCAGTGCGATCCACCGAGCGGCACGGTGCTGCGGCGGAGGTGAAGTCGCGGTTAGGTATTGGGTGTGGATAACGCTGGAATCTCCGATACGAAGCGCCTCGCCAACACGTATCGAGAGGCCGGGCGCCTGGCCGAGGCGATCGAGCTGTACGAGCGGGATCTGGTCGATCACATCCGAGAGCTGGGTGAGGATCACTTCCCCACCATGGCCGCGAGACATACCCTGGCCTACGCGTGCTGGGAGGCTGGGCGCCTGGCGGAGGCGATCGACCTTTTCGAGCAGGGCCTGGCTGCCGACGTGCGGGTGGGTGTTTCTGACCGTACCACCCTGATCACGCGGAACAACCTGGCAAAAATTCATTGCGAGGCCGGGCGGCTGACGGAAGGGATCGATCGGTTCGCGCGGGTTCTGATCGATCACGAGCGGGTGTTGGGTGTGAATCACCCCCGCACCCTGGATACCAGGCGCGACCTCGCCGCTGCCTTGGATTCTGCGGGACGTTGTGAGGAGGCTACTGCGGTGCGGAACGGGCTGTAAGGGCATCATTACAGCACCCTCTCCCAAATCGCTTGAACATCGCTCCGGTTCGCCATCGGGACGGCGCGTGGATCTCCTACCGTTACCGCATGAGTTCCTCTGATCCGGGCCGGGCGCGGCCGAGTGGATTCGCGTCGCGGACGGTGCGGTGTTCGGTCTACGCGGTGATCGCGCTGGCGGGGCTCCTGGCTACCTGGTTGCCGAATTTCGGCTACACCTTCACGGGGTTCATGGACAACTTCATGAGTGATCTGCGAGTCACCCCGGCCAGCCGCTCCTATACCGGGGACCTGCTGATACTGGCCCTCGCCGCGGTGGTGCTGATGGTGATCGAAGCCCGTCGGCATGGTGTGAAGTTCGTGTGGCTGTACATCTTCGGGGGATTCGCGACCGCGATGGCCTTCACGTTCCCGCTGTTCCTCATTGCCCGCGAGATGCGGATGACTCCCGCGGACGACGCGCGGGTGCGCACGGTCGACCTCGCCTTGCTCATGATCGTCACCGTGCTCGTCGCCGGCCAACTCGTCTGGGTCGCCCTGCCGTGACCGGTCGCAGCACCCGGTACGCGATACTGCGCCCGAGTCGGTGACCATGGCGCGCGATCAGCGAGGCGAGCGTGCTGTGCAGATCATCGAGATGGCCTCGGCTCGTTGACCTTCGGGCGCGCGCCTGTGCGATCCGATCAGCGCGAGAGTTCGGCCGATCCGGCTGCGATCCCGTTCAGCAACCGCTCGGGAGCGGTGTCACATCTCTCCGGTACCGGGAACTTGGACGCGCATGACATGCCCCCCAACATCGCGGAACCGGCCGAGAGCAGAGAGCTGCCGGAGTCCGCGACGGGCCCAGTGCCCGCGCCCGGAGCCGCCGCCGCGGAACCGACCGACACCGCGCTGATCAACCCGCCTGCGAGAACAACAATTGCGAGACCACGTTTCACGCTTACCTCCAGAGTGTGTGCTGTGCGGGGCACACACTAACCGCCCGACATAGTGAAATATCGACGATTCAACTAGTCCGTGCGCCCCAACTTTCAGGGGCCCACGGTGCGCTCGTGCTACGTGATCAGGCGGCGGCTACCAGCGTTCGAAGCTCTCTGTGGATGTTCGAAGTCGGCTTCAGCAGACCTGGCGTGATGTCGGAATTCGCCGACATCTGTCTCTAAAACGATCGCTTCCGAGAACCTTCGTCGGGCAGACGGATCCGCTCGACAGGCTGGTCTCCGAACCCGGTCTCCCTATCACCGTCCCCGAGACGGCCGAGGAGACAAGGGATTTGCTGGGCCAGTGCAAGCGGTGGTCCGTACGCTGCGAGCAAAGATTGTACGGCTGGCGGATCGGGGTGGGCGCGCGGTGGTAGCGGTGGGGTCGATGTTCGAGGGGTACCTGATCCGCGAACGGTTGGGTGCCGGCGGCATGGGTGTGGTCTACCGGGCCCGGCATCCGCGGCTCAAACGCGATGTGGCGCTGAAGGTTCTGCACGAGCAGTGGGCACACGACCCCGGTACACGGGCGGCGTTCGATCGGGAAGCGGCGCTGGTGTCCCAGCTCGAGCACCCGAACATCGTGCAGGTCTACGACCGCAGCGCACCCGAGGAGGAAGCGCTGTGGTTGTCGATGCGCCACATCACCGGCGGCGATGTCGCCGCGCTGCTGAAGCTCGCACCGAACGGGTTGCCGGTCGAGCAGGTGGTGGCGTTGGTGACCGACAGCGCGCACGCGCTCGATCACGCGCACGCCGTCGGGATCCTGCACCGGGATGTGAAACCGGCGAACCTCCTCGTGGAGAACGATCCCCGCCACGGGCAGAAAGCGGTCCTGACCGATTTCGGGATCGCCCGGGCGGCGGATTCGGCGACGACCGCGACCAGCATCGCGATGTCTCTGCCCTATGCTGCGCCGGAGCGGTTCACCGCCGGCCCGGTCGATCACCGCGCCGACATCTACTCCCTCGGGTGCACGATGTTCCAGCTGTTCATTGGACAGGTACCGTTCCCACGGAACGCGCCGATCGAGTACATGACCGCGCACCTGACCGCGGCGATCCCCTCGCTCCGCACCCGGCGCCCGGACCTGCCCGCGTTCCTGGACACGGTGATCGCGACGGTGCTGGCCAAGGATCCCGCCGAGCGGTACTCCTCATGCCAGGAACTCGTCTCGGACCTGCTGCGCGCGATCACCGCCACGACCCTGGCACCTACACGGCACGAACAAGCACCAGCCGCATCCGGGGAAGACCAGAAGGTCGTCGATGCACGGCGCGTGCTCATTCCGCGGATCCGCGGAATACCGCACTGATGTTCAACCTCGGGCTCCTGCTCAAGGAACGCAGCGAGTTCACCGAGGCCGAAATCTGGTACCGCAAAGCCGCCAACGCGGGCGACACCGGTGCCATGAACGACCTCGGGATCCTGCTTGAGGAACGCGGCGAGCTCGCCGAGGCCGCGACCTGGTACCGCAAAGCCATCGCTGTGGTCGACACCAACGCCATGAACAACCTCGGGATCCTGCTCGAGCAGCAGGGCAAGGTCACCGAAGCCGGCGAGTGGTTTCAGAGGTACCAAGATGCCACGGCCCCACCGGATGTCAGATAATGGCGTATTACCTGACCAACCCAATTTTCGGCACCGCCGTGACCCCGCTGGGCAATCTGGTCCGGGGTCACCCTTCCGGGTGTTATCTGGCGAACGAAGTGGTCCTCCCGCGGGCCGAGCTGGAGGTGGGTGAACCCGCCCGTCGATTGGTTCGAGGGGTTGGGTTCGTGTCATCGCGTCGGGGCCAATATTTGTGGCCGTAGGCAACTGCAACAGGTTGATGATGGCAACAGCGTCGGGTCAGCAGGAGAGTCCGCCTGTGCGCACCACGACCAATTTCTGCCTCGGCCCTGGCATCCATGGGTCCAGGGGTGATCATCGGTCTTTTCGAGCGTCAGAGTAGGTGCGCGTTCGTCCGGATTGTTTCCAGGCCCTGCTGAAGTGTTGGTTGTGCGCCGTAAACGAGCTGCATCGCACGCTGGGCGGATTGCACGCGCCCTGCTGAGGTCGGCCGCCCGTTCTGGCGGGCCCGCTGCTGGTGGCCTTGCGTCTGCCGGGTTGCGGCGATATGCGGAATGCCGAATGAGGGCCACAGTCGTTGAGTGTTGGCGCGGTGGAGGAATGGTTCAACCTGGCTAGTGTGAAGCGTTGTCGAGGGCGTCGAGCAGCATCTCGAGCGCGACCTGCACAGTCTGGCGTAGCACCTCTTCGGGCTCGCCGTCGAACTGTTCGTGGCGCGCGGACTGCCCGTTGGCACTGTCGATCGCGATCCACACCGATCCCGCGGGCTCGCTGCCCTGGGGGTCGGGGCCGCCGACACCGGTCACCGCGACTGCGATGTCAGCGTTCAGCAAGGCTCGCACGCCCGTTGACATCGCTCGCGCTGCGGTTTCGGATACCACCGGCACGTCCGGAACTTGAAGGACCTGGTGTTTGACCTCGGCGCTGTAGGCGACCACCGCTCCCCGCAACCATTGCGCGGAGTCGGGTGCGGCACCGAGGGCGGACGAGAGCTTGCCGCAGGTCAATGATTCCGCGATGGCCACGGTGCGCCGTGACGATTGGGCAGCGGCGGCTATCTGCTTCGCGTACTCCTCGCACTCGGACATCACCCCACCGTAGGGCACGAGTCGGTGCCTGACCGCGCGAGTCTCAGCTGATCATCATCGTTCGTGACGTCGGGGTTCCAATGGCCGGGTTGCGGGGCCCTCGAGCACCTTCCCGCCGGGAGAGAAGCGCGAGCCGTGCAGTGGGCAGTCCCAGGATTTCTCGGCGTCGTTCCATTCGACGATGCCGTAGAGGTGCGGGCAGATCGCCGACACGGTGAAGGTTTCGCCGTTGACGGTGCAGGTCGCAGTGGGGCGGACGCCGTCGCGGTGCACGTACCCGGTGCCTTCGACAGGACTGTGACTGTCACCGCGCAGTCCGGCCCGCACCCAGCCGCCGACCATGGCCGTACCGACTCCGGCGTTGGCCTTCGCGGCGGTGGCGAGCCCGGTCAGTTCGCGGGGGCGCCAGGCCTGCAGCATGTGTGCCCACTCGGGTGCTTTGCCGAACACGCGGCCGGAGATCGCCAAGGCCGCGGCGATCGCGTTGGTCATGCCCCACTTGGAATAGCCGGTGGCCACGAGCAGTCGATCACTGCCCGGCAGCACAGGGCCGACGTACGGCAGCGCGTCGATCGGCAAATAGTCCTGAGCGGACCAGGTGTGCGTCAATTCGGCTGCGGGCCAATGCTTGTGGGTCCAGTCGATGAGGTCCTCGACCTTCGACCGGGCGGCGGTTTCCCGTCCTACGATGTGCCCGTTGCCGCCCACCAGCAAGCGTTCGCCCTGGTGATGGGGTGCGTAGCGCAGCGATCGCGTGGGTGCCTCGGCGGAGAGGTACATGCCGTGGGGTATCGGGCCCGGTACCTCGAACGCCAGCGCGTAGGAGCGGTGCGGTTCGAGCCGGGCGAAGAACGCGCCACGGTCCAGAATGGGTGTGCCGGTGGCGATGACGACGGTTCCGGCGTGGATGCCACCGTGCTCGGTGTGGACCACCGAGCCGTTGACGCCGGTGACCCTGGAGTTCTCGAAAATCACCGCGCCCTGCCGCTCGGCGTCGGCGGCCAGTGCGCGCAGTACGGCCATCGGGTCGAACTGGGCTTGATCGTCGAGGCGGATCGCCCCATAGGTGGGGAAAGGTAATTCCAGCTCGTCCTGCCAGTGCGCGTCGAGTCCCGCGGTGCGGCAGGCCGCGAGTTCGGCCTCGACATCGGTTGTGGCATAGCGTGCTCCGGCATAGGTGAAGGCGGGCACGCGCTGGGTGTCGATGCCGTGTGCGGCGCAGAAGTTCAGCAACCATTGCTGCCCTTCCCGATTCGCCTCGACGTAGGCGCGCAGGGTCTGCTCGGAATGCTTGTTCGCGATGGTCGAGAGCTGGATGCCCTGCAGCAGGCTCAGCTTGGCGGTGGTGTTGCCGGTCGCGGCGGCGCCCAGGGTGCGGGCCTCGAGCAGGGCAACCGAGACGCCGCCGCGCGCGAGCAGCAGGGCTGTCGCCACTCCGGTGAGACCGCCCCCGGCCACGACGCAGTCGAACCTCGAACCCGGTTCGGCGGTCGGATAGGTCCTTGAAGGGCCTTGATCGAGCCACAGTGAGGTCACTGGTGCGGAGTGCCCCGATCCGGCCGCTTGAACCGCGCGGGCCGATTGAACAGCTGGTTCACTCCGCGCGCTCAGCGGCCGATTGTGCATGGTCAACGGAGGCGGGCCGCAGGTGCCTGTCGGCGGGCGCCGACCCGAACCGTGTCGCCGGCGCCCACACCCGCCATGGCCTATACCCGCGTAAGGGACAGGAACATGCCAACACCTCAGGTCACAGCACCATTGCACCTCGCTATAGGCCTATGAAACCGACCAGCCGCCCTCTTAACTTGAAAGGTATGGGCGAGCGAATACCGGCACAGAACGCCGGCCCCGAATGGGGAAAATTCAATGAGCGCTGGGGAGGCACTCGGAACCGCCCAAGACTCGGAGCCGCCACTCGAACTGCCTACCGACTACGTCGACTATTACGGTCAAACCGCCTGCTGGTGCAACGCGACTGGGCACCCTCCATGCCCGCAATCATCACTACTGTCTGTACAGAGAAGATCAGAAATGTTCAGAAAAGTGGTTCGTGCAAATCTTGGAATCTACCGGTGGTGCATCCGAATTGCCATAGCCGCCACAGCCATGGCCTGTGCGCTCGCGATGACTCCGCAATTAGCAGTCGCCGAGACTGATCGGTTTGGTATCTGGTGTTACGACCTTTCCTATCTACGCCGCGGATGCGCGTCCAACGTGTACATCGATTGGGGAAATGGCTGGTCATGGAGAGCGGGTGCGACGGTCAAGGACGCATTTGTTGACGGGCATAACCTTACGGTTCAGATCAGCCTCAATCGAAAGGGTATGTCGAATACGCCTTTCCGGACCATCGCCGCCAGTATCGACAGTTCAATATACCCCAGCCATGGCTTCCTGAACGGAACGGATCCTACGTACGGCGCGTGGGTCCGCCTGTGCATTCTTCGCTTCGACAATGGCTGGTGCGAAACGAAGTACTTCGTAGACAATTCGTAAGGGAGAATGCGGAAACCACCGCCAGCAACGCTGAGGTTAGCCGAAGTAGTGCTGCACATGGTCTATCTGCGGCGGATCCGGTCCCAGAAAACCTGGTGGGAATCAACTCGGCACGCCATCCTCCGGCCGCAGCAGGACGGTCAGGATGGGAGAACAACTACACCGCCCGAGTGTCGTGGACGCGCCTGCCGAAGCCGTCGCAGCGCGCTCCTACCGGTATCGGATGTGGGGAGTTCGGTACGGCCTCAGCAACCGTGCTGATCCAGCGTCTCACCGATCGCGGAGCGATCCGTGCCGCGAGGTGCACTGGTCACCGGAGGATCGCGCGGAATCGGCCAGAACATCCGCGCCGACGGCGGATTGACCTGACCGAATACCCTGGTGTGCCACCGAATTCCGTCGTCGATGCGCCGTTGCGGTCCGAGGTCGTGAGAATCGGACGCAGTCGGGACCTGCTGTCCCTGCCCGAAACCTAGTCCTGCCCGACCTGGGCGGGTCGCGCGATCGTTTCGGTCTGGCTATCGAGAGTAGGTACCGCGCTCGGCGCCGGCGCGGCAAGGGTGATCCATCACCGTAGCCATGGGCTCTTAAGCACTGACGCCACATTGACCGGTTTCCGACAATGGGCCGAGATTGTGCCCATTGCTCGAGCATCGATCGCGGCGCACGCTGCTCGGCCACTGCGGGTACGGACTTCGCCATCGGGTAGGAGGCGCTGGTTGCTGCCTTCTCCGGGCTCGCGTTGTCCTGGAGTTTGCTGTCTCTTTTGCCGGGTAAGTGCTCATCAGCGTGCACTTCGAGGGAGAGGCGGGACGGTTCATGCCGATGGGGCGGACGCTGGGGGTGGAAGAGGAGTTCCTGCTGGTCGATCACGCCGGGGTGCCGGTGCCGCGAGCGCACACGGTTCTGGGCTGGTTGTGTGAGCGGTCCGATGCTGGGGAGCCGATGCCGTTCAAGCCGGAATTGCAGCCGGTGCAGGTCGAATCGGTGAGCGGTGTTCATGTCGAGATGGGCGCGCTGCGGGCTGATCTCGGTGCCGCCCGCGCTCGGTTGGCGGCCGCGGCGCGTGCCTGCGATCTTCGTGTCCTTCCGGTCGGCACCGCGCCGGCGACCGGTCCGTGGCTGCGGGGTGGTGTTTCGTGTGACAGATACGAGCGGGTCCATCAGCGTTTTGCTGGAATGACGCGCTCGTACACCGCGTGTGGGGTGCACGTGCATGTGGGTGTGGACAGCCCGGAGCAAGCGGTGGCGGTGCTGAACCATTTACGTCCTTGGCTGCCGATCTTGGTCGCCGTGGGCGCCAATTCTCCTTTTCATGGCGGCCGTGACTCGGGGTACGCGTCCTGGCGCATCGCCGAACAGGCCCGGTTTCCCGGTGGGGGGTTGCCGCCGTTCTTTCGTTCGGCAGGGGAGTATGCGCAGCGAGTGGCGATGCTGATCGAGTGTGGTGTTCTGCTCGACGAGCACATGTCGTTCTGGATGGCGCGGCCCTCGGACGCGTATCCCACCATCGAGGTGCGTGCGGTCGATACCGCTCTCACGGTGGACGACGCGGTGCTGCAGGCGATGCTCACGCGTGGCCTGGTGCACACGGCGATCCGCAAACTGGAGTGCGGGATCGAGGGGCCGCGGATCGATGAGCAGGCCGGCGCGGCGGCGATCTGGATGGCCGCCCGGTACGGCCTCGACGGCCCGGCGATCGATCCGGTCGCAGAAGTCCGCGTACCCGCGCCGCAGCGTTTGAACGAACTGACCGCGTGGATCGCTGACGCGTTGGAGGAAACCTGCGACCGGGTCGAGACGGCCCGGCTGATCGCCGCGCTCACACGACACGGCACAGGTGCGGTACGCCAGCGCGCGGCAGCCAGATCAGGACTGGCTCCGCTCGTCGACGCCTTCGCGCTGAGAAACACTCGCAACGACGAAAAGACTTGCGATACAGCATCGTCCGCCTCCGAAACGAGCTCCGGTGGGTCGTATCGCACCCGAGCGTACGCGGGAGATTCGCGGGCACACCGCCCTCGAGAAGGAGCGTGAACGTGACCAACGCCCAGCTGGATCCCTTGTCACCCTCGCCCGGGGTCAGCAACCCGCACGCAGCCGGAGGCTCCAGCGGGTCGCTGACGCCGGTGACGGTGTCCCCGCGCCGCCGAGACGTCGTCGATGCCCTGACACGAGGGCTGCCCGAACCACGCGGTGAGCTGTCGGCGACGCTGGTGAATCTGCTCGGGGCCCGCGCGCCCCGCGAGCAGATCCTGCCTTTCCCGGACGACATCGACCCTTTCGGGGAGGATCTGCAGCTGGCGCTGCATCTGTGTTACGAGCTGCACTACCGCGGATTCGACACGGTGGACCCGGGTTGGGAATGGGATCCGGAGCTGTTGCGGCTGCGTGCGGCGATGGAGCGCACGTTCCTGTCGGCGCTGGGTGAGCAGGTGGGCGGTGGTCGCGATGTCGACGCGGAGTTCTCAGCCTTGCTGGTGGAGGCCGTCGACCAGGACAGCGTGGCGGGGTATCTGATCGGCGAAGGCAACCTCAGGCAACTGCGCGAGTTCTTCGTGCACCGCTCGATCTACCACCACAAAGAGGGCGATCCACACGCGTGGGCGATTCCGCGTCTTCGCGGGCAGGAAAAGGCGTCTCTCGTCGCGGTCGAGTTCGACGAGTTCGGCGGTGGTCGCGCGGAACGGCTGCACGCCCAGCTGTATGTGGATCTGCTGTCCGCGGCCGGCTTGGACACCGTCTACCTGCGTTACCTCGATATCGTTCCCGCCCCGATGCTGGCCGTGGTGAACATGATGTCGCTGTTCGGACTTCATCGCGCCTACCGCGGTGCGCTCGTGGGGCATCTGGCCGCCGCTGAAATCACCTCCTCGCCCGGGGCGCGGCGGATGATGGAAGTCGTGGACAGGCTGTGCCCTGCTCCGGAGTGCCTGCGTTTCTACGCCGAGCACGTCGAGGCTGACGCGGTACACGAACAGGTCATGCGGCACGACGTGGTGGGCAATCTGTTGGCCCGCGAACCAGACCTCGCCGAATCGGTCGTGTTCGGGATCCAGGCCACGACTGCGCTCGAGGCCCGGTTCGAACGGTTCGTGCTCGACCGCTGGCGAGCCGGGCGCGGTTCGTTACTGGCAGAGATCCCGTTCACGCGGTGATCGGACTTGTCAGCACGTGCGTTTGGCGCGTTTACGGTGGCTGGTGTCGCACAACGGATAGGACTTGCTGCGCCGGCACATGCATACAGCCACTAGAAACCTGTCCGAGCACACCGTTGTGCCATCGGGGCGAACCAACTCCACCGGACCCTCGACCAACGCGGGACCATCGGATCGAAAGGTGATTCGCGTCGAGGTCGTCGATCCCACGGAACGGCTTTCATCGGCTTCCATGAGCAGGCCATACCCCGGCATCGGGCCCGCAACCACAGCAGCCAACCGGCCTCGCGCTGCCGACACTGTGGTGGGGTCTGGTCATCGACCCGCCGAGCACACTGCGATCCGGGGTCATTTCCATGGTTGAGGCCTCCGGTTTCGACCTTCGTCGCGAACACCGGGCAGGCTCTCGTTTCAGTCGACTTTGGTGCTGGCCGTTTGCCCATGAGCGGCGGTGGTAGACCAGCGATGCCGAATCGACCGGGCTGCTTCGGGCGCGAGGGATTTTCGCGGCCCTGACCCCGCCGGTGGCGTCACCATCGCACATTGCGCTTCGAAAGGAATTCTCATGGCCGAACGCAAGGACACACGCACACCGGAAAACGACGAACCCAAGGGCGGACGCCCGGGACCGATCGATCGGGGAGGGCACGGCGGCATGGCGACTCGTGAAGTCGACACGGACTCCGACCCTGCCTGCACACCGGAAGAAAGCAAGGACTGAACAGGGTTTGTGGCAGCGGTCAGCGAGCATCAGCCGGTGAGTCGCCGGTGGGGATCACCGCCTCGCCGCTAGGCAGCGGGCTCGAGTGCTTGTGCGCGAAGGGTGTCCAGGACGCGGGCCAGAATTCGGGAGATCTGCATCTGGGAGACGCCGAGAATGTTGCCGATCTGGTTCTGGGTCATCTCGCGTCCGTAGCGCATGCACAGGATCGTGCGTTCGGTGTCGGTGAGCCCGGCCAGCAGCGGGCCCAGGGTCAGCGAGTCCTCCATCAACGCGTATCCGTTCTCGATCACGGCCAGCGCGTCGGGTATCCGGGTGGTGGTGTCGCCGTCGTCGGTGGGCAGGGCGGTGTCGAAGGAGTGGGCGGTGTAGCCGTTGTTGGCGATCAGCGCTTGGGTGATCTCGTCGATGTCGGTGTCCAGGTGCGCGGCGAGTTCGCGGGCGGTGGGTTCGCGGTCGAGGCGTTGGATCAGCTCCGGTACGGCGAGGGTGACGCGCTGGCGCAGTTCCTTGACCCTGCGCGGTACCCGCACCGCCCAGGTGCTGTCCCGGAAATACCGTTTGACCTCGCCCATCACCGTGGGGATGGCGAATCCCAGGAACGACGAGCCGTGCGTGGGGTCGAACCGGTCGACCGCCAGGACCACTCCGCACGCGGCGACCTGGACCAGGTCCTGGTGCTCGACACCGCGGCCGCCGTAGCGGGAGGCGATGTGCTCGGCCAGGGGCAGCGCGGCCTCGATGATGTGCTCGCGCAGCCGCGCCCGCTCGGGGTCGTCCGGGCCCAGGTTCGCGAGTTCGGTGAGCCGGGGTTCGAGGTGGTCGTACGAATCGCCGTCGGCTCGTGTGCTGGATGTGTGTGCGGTCGACATGAGCGTGTCCTCGGATTCGGGGAGCCGTTCATGGATAGTCCGGGCCTTGCTCGTCCTCGGTAGTCCAGAAACTTCACGCGTTGATCATGGTAATCACCTGTACGGGCAGTTCAAGACCGCTCCGATAAAGACTGCGCGCACTCCGAAGCCCACCAGCAGATGCGCGTGGGCCCCTCGGCGCCCCGGCGCGCGGGTGTAGAACCGGTTCGATCCGGGCACGCCTTCACCGAACACAACCGATCCGAATTCGGCACGATGCTGCCGGGACAGGACGTGCGCGATGATCACCGGTGCCGGACGCCTGCACATTCACCTCGAGGACGACCACGACTACGGGCCCATGCTGGTGGTCAGTGGACAGATCGACACCCACAGCGCTCCCGAGCTGGCAACCGAACTCGCGCGCGCGGTCGACGCGGGCCCGCGCCGTGTGCTGCTGGATCTGACCGGCGTCGCCCACATCGGTTCCGCCGGTATCGAAGTTCTGCTCGATGCGTACGCCGACGCCGGGGACACGCTGGTGGCGGTCATCGCCACCGGGCCCACCGCCGACGTACTGCACACCGTCGGCGTCGACACCCTGATAGCGGTCTACCCGTACCGGGCGATGGCAATGGTGTGCACCGCGGCCGCGGTCGCCCCACCCGGGACCTGACTCACCCTGCGGGTTCGTACGTGGGATGGCCACGCGGGAGTGTGTTTGGTGCGCACGGTGCCGGCAAGTACCCTGTCGTACCCGTTCGAGGGCCGGTGCCTTGCCGAATGACGTTTCGAGAGAGCCGCTCTCGGTGACCGAAGGCGGATGTGGTGGGTCTAGGACAGCAGGAAATCGATACCTTCATCGAGCGCGGGTTCGTCAAGCTGGAAACTGTCTTCGCCGCTTCGATCGCGGAACGCTGTGTGCGGATCATGTGGCCGGGAACCGGGTGTTCGCCCGGTGATTCGGCCAACTGGACCGCACCGCTGGTGCGGTTGCCCGGGTACGACAGCGAACCGTTCCGCGCCGCGGCCCGAGAACCGGTGCTGGAGAAGGCCCTCGACCAGCTCATCGGGCCCGGGCGCTGGGTGCGTGGATCCGGGTTCGGTCCCATTCCGGTGCGCTTCCCCCACACCGGCCCTCAGCCCGACGACTACTGGCACTTCGAGGGCAGCTATCTACCCGAAGGCTGGACCGGTCACACATTCACCAACTACCGTTCCCGGGCCCTTGCGTTGTTCCTGCTTGTTCTCTTCACCGACGTCACCGCTGCCGACGCGCCCACGCGCTTGCGCGCCAGTTCCCACCTGGCCGTACCCCGCCGGCTACTCGCCTATGGCGAGGCGGGTGTGGATGCCAGCCGGATCGCCGAGACCGGGATCCTGGAGGCGACAGCCGAATTGCCGGTCGTCGAGGCGACCGGGCACGCCGGGGACATCTACCTGTGCCACCCGTTTCTGGTTCATGCCGCCAGCGCCCACAGGGGCACGACGCCGCGCTTCTTGGCCACCCAGAAGGTGGCGCCCGCGATGGCACTGGAGCTCGACCGGATTGACGGCGCCTACTCGCCGGTCGAGCAGGCCATCCGCCTGGGACTGGAAGCGAAGTCGGTACGAGGAGTGTAATAACCGCCGAAAAATCAACGGATGACGTAGCTGCTGGTCAGCGTCGGCGTTCGGCTCCCGGTCCCACGATCGAAGTCAGCTCGCGCATCGCCTGTGGGAACGGTTTGAAGTATGGCGCCGTTCCGGGTCGCGCCGAGTCCGCCGCGATCATGGAATATCGTGCCGGTCATGACCACGGATGATTGGTTGGCCGACACCCGAACCTCTTATGACACGGTCGCGGTCAGCTATGCCGACCAAGTGCGCGGCGCCCTCGCCGGACACCAGTACCTTCGCGCGGCGCTGACATTGTTCGCCGACAGCGTGCGGACCGCCGGCGGCGGACCGGTCGCGGACATCGGCTGCGGCCCCGGTGAAGTCACCGCCCACCTGCATGAGCTCGGTGTCGACGCCTTCGGTATCGACCTCTCCCCGGCGATGATCGACGTGGCCCGGCGCGACCACCCCGGCCTGCGGTTCGAGGTGGGCTCGATGACGGAACTGAACCTGCCCGTCGCTTCGGTGGCCGGCCTGCTCGCCTGGCAGTCGTTGATCCACATCCCCGACGACGAGGTGCCGACTGTATTCGAGCGCTTCCACCAAGCATTGCGTCCCGGCGGACCGTTGCAACTCCTGTTTCACGTCGGCGACGAGTCGCTGTTGAAGACGGAGGGCTACGGCGGTCACCCGATGCAGGTCCATGTCCACCACCGCCGGCCGAACCAGGTGGCATCCTGGCTGCACGATGCCGGATTCGTGGTCGAGGCCCAGATGCTGCTCGACCCGGATGCGAAAGCTCAGCAAGCGATTCTCTTCGCACGCAGTAAGTACTGACTTCCGCCGCCGCGCCAACTCCTCATCTGCGAACACCCGCGTCGCCACGAAGGCTTGCCAGCGCCTGTCCCGCCCCGCACAGACGGCCGCCATCACCCGCACTCTCCGACCTGTCCGCCGATCGGCCGGCACCGTCTACTCCGTTGTGCCGCTCAGGAATAGCACGACATCATCGACGAAGGCCGGATGCGTGACCGCGCCCATGTGGCTGGTGCGCGGATACAGGATCAGGCGACCGTCCGGAACCCCGTCGGCGGTCCGACGGAAAGTCTCTGCGCTGTAGGCGGTATCGCGCTCACCTCCGATGACCAGCACCGGAACCTTCATCTCGGCGAGGCGGTCGGTGAGGTCGAAACCGTCTTCGGCGAGCAGGAAATGGTGGGTGTCGGCGGGGGACTTCGGGCGAACCAGCGGATCGGCCAGCCACATCGCCGCGGCGGCCAGGCGGGCGGCGACAGGGTTGGCGACGGTCGCGGGCGCCATGTGGTGGAGGGCGCGGTTGCCCGCCAGCACCGCCTCGGCGTAGCGGCGTTGACCGCGGCGTAGCGCCGGATCCAGTTGGGCCGCCGCCGACACCACCACAAGGCGGCGCACCACGTCGGGATGATCGGCGGCCAGTTGCAACGCGATCGAACCGCCGGAGGACACGCCGATGACGTCCACGGGCTCGCCGAACTCGGCCCGCAACGCCTCGGCGTGCTCGGTGGCGAGGTCGGCCATGGTGGCGCCTGCCGCCGTGCCTGGCGCCCGACCCACCGCGTACACCCGGAAATACCGTGCGAGCCCGGCCAATTTCTTCAGCTCCGAGGCCCGCATCCAGCCGGTCGGATTCGCGTGATCGGGAGTGAACCAGCGCAGAAAGACCAGCGGAAGTCCGCTGCCGAACGCCAGGTACGGCATTCCGTGCCGCAGCACGCCCTCGGTCACCTCGAACTCGTCGCCGCCCTTGCCCATTCATCGCTCCGATCGTCGAGTCGCTGTCGATCCCGACGCTAATCCGCAGCGATGCCCGGGGGCGATAACCTCCGAGGTCATGCACGCGGATCGTGTCCGCGGCTACGGGTCATGCGAGGAGGATTCGCACCTCGCAATTCAGCGCCGCCTCCAACGCGGTCTGCACCCGGCTCTCCGGCACCCGCTCCAGATCGTCCGCGCGCAGCGTCACCGACACGACGTCGAATCCGTCGGCGTCCGCGGAGCGTTCGATTGCACCCGTGAGCCCGAACCCCGCGAGCACGCCCTGGGCGTCGGCGTCGGTGCCCCGGCTCAGGAAGGTCACCGGACCCACCGTCGGCACGGTCCCGAAAACCCCTGCGCACCACCGCACGACCTCCCGCCGCGCCGGCCCGGCATCGGCGGTGTCGACCAGAACCTGAATCTCCCGCGAGTCCAGCGCACCCGCAGCGGCCTCGATCACGACCCCGCGCTCCCCCGCCTGCTCCCGCAACCATGCCAGGCCCGCCGCGAGCCGGACGTCGTCGAGTTCCTTCGTGGGATCGACGTTCACTCGCAGCACCGCGGTTCGCATGTGCACACCCTATCCCCCGCAAGGTCACCCGGACCCGTTCTGCCCCAACATATTAGGCGGATTTTCGACCCCTCGACGAGACTGTGGCGAGTGGACAAGGCCGCGACGAGGTCGCCCGGCGCGGACCTGCTCGTCCCCCTCGATCAACCGCGCGGACACAACGGCGCCTGCGCCCCCACGACCGGCTTGGCCGGGGCTGGAGCGTTGCGGTCGAGGAGCGTACCGAGTTCGGCGATCCGCCTGCCGTCCAGCACCGCGACCCGATCGGCCGGCGCCAGGGCATCGTCGTCACGACGACCGCGTGGCCAGGGCCGGCTGTCGTCCAGGCGGTGTTTTGGGTCGTGAGGTTTGTCAGTGTCCGAGATACGGACATACGCGACTTAAGTGGTTAATTGCGCATATATACATGTTCCCACGTTTGAGGGCCGCCGAGGCTCGACACCGGCGATGATTCGTCACGTGGCGACGGAGCCGCCCTGGGCGAGTTCGAGTGCGCGTTCGAGCATTCGGGCCACCTCGTCGGCTTGATCGTCGAAGTCGTCCCACAGCTCCTCGAGTTCGCCGAGGCGCTCGTGATCGCGATGGCGGGCGGCGATCCCGGCGTCGTAGGTGTCGGCCAGGACCGGCTCGGCGTAGACCGGTTCGAGGGGCTCGGGCAGCTGTTCGGCGCGGGCGGCGGCGGACATCAGGCGGTAGGCCGGGACCGGGCCGCGCAGGTGGGTGGCGACGATCGCGGCAATGGCGGTGGCGGACAACGGGTGTAGCCAGAGGGTCTCGTGGTCGTGCATGGGTGTGTAGCCGCGCGAGTCGAAGCTGGTGAACAGCGGTAGATGCGCGTGGGTGACATCGAAGCCGGTGGCGGGCAGGTCGCGGTGGGCCAGGTGGTGAGCAAGGCGGCCGCGACCGGCGGGATGGGGAGCCAGGCGCAGCACATCGGTCCAGCGGCACAGCACCTCGATCGGGCAGGTCACCGGATCGCCGGTCGCCTCGAGGACCGCGAGATGGTCGCCGATGATCACCTGTTCGCCGCTCGAGCGCAGGTCACGCTGTGTGAGAGCGGCTATTTGGGGATAGCTGAGCCCGGCCCCGGCCAGGACCAGCAGCGCGGCGTTCCGGCGGCCGAACAGGCCCGCGGTCCATCCCCAGATCGGCAGCTGCGGCAGCAGTCGCTCGACGCGCCGGCGCAGCTCCGAACGGCGGTGCGCGCGATGGTCGTTGAGCGCGTCGCGCAGGGCCGACGCGCGACCCGGCGCGGGCCTGCCTGCCGCGATATGCGCCCGATTCACCGCGGTCAGCCGCCCGCGCTGGGTGGCCCGCGTGCCGGGATGGTCGTGCAGGAACGCCGCCACGGTGGTCGGCGTCGCCGGTAGGGAGGTTCGCCCGGTTGCCGCGCACCAGCGCGCGAACACGTCCCAGGGGCGGTGGTATCGCCGAGCGAGACCCGCCGGGCGGTCGATGTCGGCCGAATCGGGCTGCGCGGGTGCTTTTTCGGGCATGTCGTCGCCGTGGCGGGCATCGGGTCGGCTGGCAGGCTGTCCCGCCCGCGTCGATCGAACGGTTCCGCCGTGATCCGCGACGGTCATCGAATCCGCTTCCGATACCGTCGCCGTGACCCTTCGCTGCCAGACCCGACCGACGGAACTCGCCGTCAGAGGCTGTTTTTCGCGCGGGACACCGCCTTGCAGGGGCCGGAAGAGCGGTGCGGCCGGAGCCACCGCACCGGGCCAGGGGCCGGCACAGACGTGGGTCCCGGAATCGCCGGTATCCCGTGTCATCAACCGGGTGACCGCGAGCGCTCCATCCTCGGGGATCGGACCGTCATCCTGCGGGGCATCCGGGCCGACGTGCCCGGCGGCCGCCCCGGACCGGTCTTCGGCCCGGTCGTAGGCCGCCAGGACGCTGAGCCACCGGTACACCACGCAGGGCGGGCAGCGGCGGCTGTCCGCCGGGTTCCCGGCCAGGAACACGTATTCGGCACTGTCACCGCGTGTTCTGCGGACCCGGATAGTCAGCCCCTCCCCTCCCCCACCGTCCGCCGGGCGCACATCCTCGACCCGCAGCCGGGTCAGCGCGCTGTGACTCAGCCGCTCCCCCAGGACCAGGAGCGCGATATCGCGGCAAGCGAGCACCCGGGCGGCCCAGCCGTGGGCGGCGGCTTCGGTGGCGTGCACCAGCGCGGAAAGGTCCGCGACGGCGGGTCGGGTGGACTCCCCCACCGGGCCCCCCGCCCGGTTCGCACGGTCGCGAATGTCGCGCAGCGCCATCGTGACCCGGGGATCCTTGCCCGGATGGGGGTATCCGGCGGCCTGGTGCCGATCACCGATGGCGGCGAGCCAGGCTCCGAAGGTCGCCGCCCGGTACCGGCGTGCACCGCGGGCGCGCGGGGCCGCCGCCTCGGTCAGGTACCGGATGACGCTCTCGGCGTCGGCGGGCAGTGCCCGGCGCCCGTTGTCCGCGCACCACGTTTCGAAGCGCCGCCAGGACGAGTCGTACATCCGCCGGGTACTCGGCGATACCGCCGGAACGGCTGTTTCGCCGCCGTTTTCGCCCTCGAACACCGCGAGGTCGGTCGTCACGATGCGCCTTCCTGCCCGGGAAACAGCCGTAATCCGACACGAATACACGAACTGAGCTGCGGCGATTCAGTTTCGAGCCCTCCGCACGCAAATTATCATGCGCCAGAACAAAAAACGTCAATGTGGCTGGGACCGGCCGTGATTCGTGGCGGACAACCCCGACGTCCGGTAGCCGCGTGAACGACCCCTCCGTCGTTCGCCACCGGCTCCATCATGCTGCTGACCTGCCGATTTCGCGGGATTCGACACGGAGAATCTTACCGTGTCGAATCCCGCCGCACGAGCACGGAATCCGGCCCGCGGGCGGCGATCGGTGGCGCGTTCCTCAACGGTCCCGCTCGACCCGGGCCGTGGCACGGAGCCGGCGAGCTTGCGCGCCCGAGCTCGCTCGCGTTCCGACGGCCACTCCCCTCCCCCACCCGGCCCGGCCTAAGGGTCCGAACGCCGCATCCGAGCGCGGCGGTCATCGAATCCGCAGGCCAGGGGCCTGATGCCGCCAGATTCGACGCTGAGCGACTTTCTCCGCAAAATCGCACACGGGTCCCGGATCGCGGTGTTGTTCGCGCAGAAGATCATTCAGGGGGCATTTCCGGGTTTTGGGGCGGGCGGACGGGGTGAACAGCGACGAAAACGGCTGTTTTCGAGCGAATTTGAGCATCTCGCCAGCAAACGCCGTGCTCAGCAGCCGTTCACTCGGTGAAGCACGATTCCGGGACCGTCCCGCCGCCCCGGTCGCGCCCGCACGCCATCGATACGACCGGCCGAGTGCCGATGCCGTGACTGCTGTCTACCCGCTCGGCGCGACCTTCCTGGTCGAGAATTCCTGACCCGGTTGGGCCTTCGAGCGATGCCCGCGTGCACTCGCTGCGGCCGGTCGCCCGGATGCCGGAATCACCGCGCGATCGTACGGTGTCGCGGCTCGCCACGAGCTCCGGCTCGAGAGCACGAATAGGCGTGGGAGTTCATGGGCGGGCGGGCTTCGGCCGCTGGGCCCTTTCACTCGTGCACTGTCGGTGTGACTCCCACTCCCCTACCCCGCATGTCCTGCGCGACGACGAGCGGCCTGCTTCGCACCTCGACCCGCGGCGACGATCCACGGCTCGGCGCACGGATCGGTTCGGACAATCGCAGTGCTTTCCCCGGGCCGACGGATTTGTCAACACGGGCGACAGTTGATCGGCGACTCGGGGGAGGCATCGATCCGCACCCGGCCGTCAGGTTCGAGCCTTGCGCCGGCTGTCGCCCGCGCACATCAGCCGGACGATCTCATCGATTCGGACGCAGCACTTCTCGTAGGAGGTTCCGCGCACTCACACCCGCCGGCGTGGAAAGTCACCTCCGGTAGCGAAGCTCCGACTGCGCGAGCAGCGTGTGCACCACGCGTGGACGCGCCCGTCGTGATCGCGACCGTGCAAGTCTGCGCACAGCGCATCGCGGCCGAGTCCGGTGCACACAACCCAGGGTTTGTCGGTGTCGATGGGAACCGTTCGTGTTCGCCCGGGAACCGTGTATCTGTCCGCGGGAAGCAAGGTTCGGAACGGTCGTCCAGGCCGCCCGGGGGAAGCACCGACTCCCGTCGGCAACTTGGCATTCGATGCGCTGAAGCTCTCCGCGTGATACGCCGCGGCGAGCGACACCGGCAGCGCCGCCTGGTCGCCGCCAACCCCTTCGACACGGCAGAGGACAGCCGGTCAGAGAAAGACGGGCGCAGGCGCCGACAGCTACCGCCCTACCGAATGGGGGAGGGGTTGCGATCCCCTCTCCCACCGGGCGGCCCGTCACGATTCATAGGTTGTCGCAACAGGCTTTTCACCTGCGAGATGGTTAGACTTCCATCGACGAAGAACGAACCCTGAACCGAAGGAAGGAGGCAACCAGATGAGACGCTTCGGTACTGGCGAGACCCTCACTGCAGCCCCTTCCAGAGTCGTGCACCCCAGTGGTTTCAGAGGCAGATACACCGCACTCAGAGACTCGAGATGTGGTTCAAATATCTGCCTTGAACTGCTTGTTTTCGGATATGCCGTAGCAGCTACCGCATCAGCCTCCATACCTAAGGTCGTATGTAACGTCGTACGCAAGACACTGTTTACGACTATCGGTACGACGTTAGATACGACGTTAGGTAAGGCAGTACGATCGACGGATTCTACGGACGTAGAAATCGTCGCTGATTCGGTCGCTCGCAAGGACTTTGAGAACGCCGCATTCATTCCCCGATGCAAAGCACTCTTCGAGGTCGCATCGAGAGTCAGAGGAACCACCTTCAGATCGACCGGAGGCGTTGCCGTATCAAGCGGCTTGTTCCATACCCTGGGCAGTGCTTCACCTGCTGCCGTAGACACCACCCTTCGGTACCCCCTGACGCAGGTCATCGATTCGACCGCAAAGACGGGGTTCGGCAAGGCAATTGCGACGACGTGCGATGCGGTCTTTACGACCGTCCTAATTGACGCCCACTCCACGGCAGTGAGTACGACCTGCCGTAGAGGCGTGTGCCAGACCTTCGAATCGACTTGTTCAGCGACATTTCCTACGGGGTCAGCACGGGCGACTTCTACGACAGGTCACAACGCCTGTACTGATACCCGTTCACGCACAGTTGATCCGGTCGATCAAACCCCCATGACTTCGACCATGGAACAGGTCGTCACCGGGCCCTTGTCACGGACAGCATCCGAGACCACCATGAAGACCGTTCCTCGGGCCGATATCTCGGTCGTACTCACGACCGCTGATTCGGCAGTGCGGAAGGCAATACGTCAGGCGACCACAACGGTCCGGGAACAGGGCTACCCCAAGGGCTTTCCTCGTACCCGATGCAAAGCACCCGGTACGCGCGTGGATACGGCCGCGCATTCCGCCTCACCGCAGATCTTCAGGATGACACGAAACGGTGTCCGTATCTCGGCCGTCGAAAAGACCACACTCTCGGCCGAATTCAGGGGCGGATCATCTACCTTCCTGATCGCCGTGCCTTCGACCACGTATCCGACCGAGCCGCCGGTCTCGAGCACGACACCTCTCAGGGCTGTCCCACAGGTGTTTTCGCCGACCTTCGTACAGCCCAAGCTCAGGACCGTGCCGACGGCCGAATCGATGACCACGTGCACGCCCCTTCGGCGTGTCGACACACCGATCTGTTTCCGGACCGCCGCACCCGCCGTTCCGACGCCGCGAGCTACGACCCTTTAATAGGCTGACCAGCAGATCAGTTGTAGTGGAGTGCATTTGGCGGTAGCTCCGACACCCGCTCCGACCCGGGCACATACCGCGACACACCCCCTCGCGGTTGTTGTTTCGACGATCTTCGCTCGGGTACTGTCGCCGCCGTGACCAGTACGCGTTTGCTACCCGTTTCCCGAGCCGCCAGACGAACGATCCTCGTGGCCAATCAGAAGGGGGGAGTGGGCAAGTCATCCATCGTCGCCGCGATCGCCGTGGCGGTGGCCAAGCGCAACAAGCGCGTGCTCGTCGTCGACGCCGATCAGCAGGGCAACTGCACGATGCGCGATCTCGGGGTGAAGAACTCCGATGAGGGGCGCTCGCTGGCGATGACCCTGCAGTACGGCTCCGCTCTCGAACCGGTGCTCGACGTCCGCCCGGGTCTCGACCTCGTCTGCGGCGGAAAGCTGCTCGCGATGGCGGGCACGGTGGTGTCCAACGCCGAACAGCACGGAATCGATCCGCGCGAGAATCTGCTCAACGCGCTCGACGCGCTCATCGACACCGGTCGGTACGATCTGGTGCTCATCGACTCCGGCCCGGGCGACCGCGGCGTCCTGGATCTGCTGCTGCAGGTGGTGAGCTGGCTGGTCGTTCCCACCAAGGAGGACGACGGCAGCATCGACGGCGCCGAGCTGCTCGCCCGCCGCTACCTGTGGGCCCGCAAGAACGGCGCGCTCGTCGAACTCATGGGAATGATTCTGTTCGACTGCAATCCGCGCGCGGTCCGTCGCAACGAGGACACCCTCGGCAAGATCATGGATCTGCTCGAGGGCACCGGTATCGAGCCGTTCCGGAACTTCGTGCGGCAGGACAAGGCGACGGCGCTCGACGCGCGCGCCTTCCACCTCACGCCCCAGGAGCTCATCGACTTCACTCCGCCCAAGGGCGGCGAGGATTCGACCGAGGCGCCCGCCAAACGCTGGTCACGTGACGCGGAACCCTTGGCTTCGGATTACCAGGCGCTGACCAAGGAAATTCTCGTTCGCCTCGCTGCCGGCGAACGCGCGAAGGAGGTTGTGTAAATGAGCAGGAAGGGCGCCTTCAAGGCCGACGATCTCGACGACATCGACGATCTGCTTCCCCCGCCGCCGCCCCCGGCAGCGGTGCCTCCGACACTGCCGACGCCACCCGCGCTCGTGGAACCCCTCCGGGTCGCCGAAACCCCGGAGCCCGCACCGGCGCCCAAGCCCGCTCGCAAGGCGGCGGCCCGCCCGGCCCCCGCGGCCGAGCCCGCAGCGACCAAGCGCGCCCGCCAGGCCCCCCGGGCGCGAGCCGCGCAGTCCACCCCCGAGGCACACGTCGGT
>NZ_JBSHMS010000029.1:0-91308 GCF_053645575.1 Nocardia sp. NPDC055321 | reverse complement strand
CGGCGCGATGGTCTTCCTCGGACACCTGCTACAAGAACGTGGCGACCTCGACGAGGCCGAAACCTGGTACCGCACCGCCGCCGACAGCGGCGACATCGGCGCTACTGAGGCGATGTTCGCACTCGGACGCCTGCTACAAGGTCGTGGCGACCTCGACGAGGCCGAAACCTGGTACCGCACCGCCGCCGACACCGGCGACACCGGCGCGATGGTCTTCCTCGGACACCTGCTACAAGAACGTGGCGACCTCGACGAGGCCGAAACCTGGTACCGCACCGCCGCCGACAGCGGCGACACCGGCGCGATGCTCCTCCTTGCGCTAGTTCTGCTGGGTCGTGGCGACCTCGACGAGGGAATGTCGTTGTGCCGTGCTGCCGCCGAAGCTGGCCACACCCCCGCAATGGAAGTCCTCAAAGAACTGGAGGAGAAAGCGTTGATCGGCGACAACACAGAAACCAAGGGACCGTAGCTGGAGCAACGAGTCCGAACTTTCACTTCGCCCGAAGATCAGCTGGCAACCACAATCCTGCCGCAGCGACAAATGCTCAAGCCACTGGCAGTGATCGTCCCCATGCGGATCCATCACCAAGATGGCGTGGATTCGACAGGATTGGACATTCGAGCTTGCAAGTGAGCCTATCGCGGACCGTGGCTACCGGACACCGGAACGTGCCCACGACCATCGCGAAAGCCGCTGCGGAGCAATGAGACCTGGACCAACCCCGCGACCAATCCAACACGCGAGACCAATCCGACGGCCAACATCCACCCGAGTTTGTTGCCACGCTTATTTCCTGTCGCTCGGCAGGGGCGGTGCGACGGGCGCGGGCTCTACTGGCAAGCCGGCCGGTTGGGCACGTTGAACTACCTGCATCAGCGTTCGCCCGCGGCCGCCGCAGCACGTTGTGCGAGGATCCGCGCACGGCGGCGGTCGGAAGCTCGACCGAAGACCAGTTGTAGCTGGATCCGGACACGGGCCGCCGCCCACCGGTGGGTGACGCTGTTCGGCCACATCTCGATCACGCAGGCGCTCATACCCTTTCGACCGCAGCCCTGACCAGATCGGTTCCCTCTTGTCAGATTCCGGCAGCGGCGGACGCCAACAGCTGATTCGCAGCGGCCAGCGGGTCCGGGCTCAGCGGGGGCATGGCCGCGATAGCCGAACGTATGGACGTGATCGGGTCCGGAACAGCGACCTCGAACAGCGCGGGCTCGGCAGGCCGGGGCACATCCACCCCGGCGCCGAGCGTGCCCGCAGCTGGGCCGCCGATCACCGCTCCGGCCGTGGCACCGACCCCTCATCGTGCGGCGCCGTCATGGGTTCTACAAGGTGACGAGTTCAGCGATCTTCTTGGCGATATCTGTTAGAGAGTCCTCGTCTGTGCTGAGGCCGTTGCGTGAGCCGAGGAGCGGGCTGCTCGCCCGAATTTCGTCGTAGGTCACCCCGTGCGCGACTGGGATCAGCTGGTCGCGAACCAGCAGCTCAGAGAGTTCCTTCTCGGACACACCACCTCTTTCGATGCCCTTGAGGAAAGCGGGCGTGATCAGGACGAGACCGATGCGCGTCTTGGCCAGACCCTTGTCGATCTCCCGCATGAACGGCAGACCGAGGAAGATGTCCCGCTCGCTGAACCAGACTGACACGCCCTGCGCTTCAAGCAGGGTGTGCAGTTCAGTCGCGGTCCCTTGCCGGTCGGCCCAGGAATGGCAAAGGAAAAGATCATAGGACTCGGCGCGTGGTCCCACCGCTTCAACCGTCTGGCGGTAACGATCCAGGGCCGCGACTTCGGCAGAGCTGTAGACGACGGGAGAGGTGGCTGGCGACCAACGCGGACGAGTTGATCGGCCAGCGCCACTTCCACCACCGGACCCGACTCCACCGCTCGCAGCACGAGGGAGCGGGGATGTGTAGGAGGACGTGGAGTAGGACGACCGGGATCGGCCACCATGAACGGGGCAGTCTGCCCCACCGCCGCGGATGTGACCGAGTACGGGCGCTGTGCATCGCATTGCTCAAGCCTAGACGCGACCACCGACAGCCCTGTCGGGCAACGGATGTCGGCGCTAGTCTTTCTCCGGAGTCCGCAGTTTCATTGCGGAGTGGGAGGTCGGATGACGAGTGACGCTACGGATGCGCCGTACGCTCTGAAATTGGCGAATTCGTCGTACGAGTGGTACCGCGGCGCTGCGATCAAGGCGCGGCGATACCATCGGCTGACGGAAGTCCTGCAGTTGGTGTGCTCAGCCGCGATACCAGTGTGCGTGGTGTTGATCGATGGAAACACCGCTGTACCCGCAGTTCTCGGCGCGGTGGTCGTCGTGATCACTGGTTTACGAGCGTCGTTCCATTGGCATGACGACTACCTACGCTTCAGCCAAGCTCGCGAGGCAGTGGAAGCGCAGCGCCGTCTTTTCCATACAGGTGCGTACCCCTACGACAGCGACACATGCGAGGAGGTTCTCGCCAAGGCGGTGACCCAGATCGAGCAGAACGAAATGGGTTCCTGGTTGAAGATCGCCCAACCACAGAACAGGGCAGCCGTAGCATTCGCCGAAGATCGGGCGGATATGGCGTAGCGGTATCGGGTCGGTTCTCGCACCTTATGGCGTGAATCCGGCCTGGACCGCTGCGAGGAAGTCGGCTGCGGCGGCGAACGGATCGGGCGACAGCGGCGGCATCGCCGCCAGAGCCGACCTCATGGACGTGACCGGGTCCGGCACGGCCACCTCGACCAGGGCGGGCGCGGGCTCGGCGGGCTGGGGCACATCCACCCCGGCGCCGAGCGTGCCCGCGGCCGCACCACCGATCACCGCTCCAGCCGTTGCACCGACCGCCAGCGCAGGCACTGCGGCGACGGTCCCGACGATCACGCACCCCACGGCCGCGCCGGGAATCGCTCCCGCACCCGCTGTCGGCACGCCTGCCACGGCGGCACCGATGACTCCACCCACCGCGCATCCTGCCAATCCCACTGGCACGGCGGCGACTTCCGCGCCGACTCCGCCGCCGACGACTCCGCCGGGCCAGAGTCGATGCCGCACGCCGGTTGCTCTCGACCGTGGAGAACCCCAATCCGTCGTAGACCGCAGCTACCTGCCACTCGGCCCAATCGGCGTAGCTCTGGGCCTTGTCCCGGGTGCGCTCGTCCACGAACCCGGGCAGCTGAATCATGCTGGTACCCAGCCGAAGCGCGTGCGGATCCGCCGGGACGACGACGGGCTCCTCGGCCTCGACGTCGCCCTGGTCCTCCACCTGCGGGCCGATCCACGTACTGCGTTCGGGCTGTACCTGCTGCTGTGGGTGTGGGCGTGCCGGCGGTGCGGGCGGTTCGGGAATCCAGTCCGCCAGACTCGGCGCGGGCGCCGGTGCGGCGGCCTCGGGCCGCTCGGACACGGTCAGTCCCGGCTGGCCCTCTCCCGGCACCGCCAGCCCCGGCTGGCCCGGTGCCGCGCCCGCGGCCGCGTGAGCCGGAGCCGCAACCGATCGCGCGCCGTGCGCACGGGTCCGCGCCGAAACCCCCGGCGCCGAGCCCCGACTCGCGAACGCCGGGACGGCACCGCCGCCGGGGAACACGCCGAGGGTGCGCGCCACGCCCGAGCCGGGTACCGACAAATCATCGATCCGGCAACGAGGAGTTACGGGACGCCGGCCGCGCCGCGGCGGGGTGAGACGGGACCCGGCCCCGGGGTTGCGCGCTATTTCGCCGACCGGCGAAGGTGGCACGCCCGTACGTAAACTGCGACCGTGTCAGACCAATGGATGCGCCTGCAATCCGCGCCACGCCCCGGAATCATATTGACGCTGGGCGGCGCGATCGCCGTCGGCGCGGCGCTGTTCGCGCCGTTGTTCGGCACCACGAAACGGCTCGAGAACCGGCGCAGCGAAAGAACGAACTACTCGCTCTGGGACCTGCGGGACGCCGCGCCGAATGTCGGCTGGCTGCTGGCCGGACTCCTGCTGCTCCTCGCCATTACCGCGGTTCTCCAGAAACACCCCTCCCCCACGGTGAATCGCGTGGTCCTGACCCTGGCCGTCGCCGAGTCCGCCGGACTCCTGCTGGCGACGACGATGGCCTTCACCCAATTGTCGGAGAAGCTGAGCAAGCCCCTCGAATTCCGCTGGGGTCTCCTGCTTCTCACCCTCGCGGTGGGCGCCCTGATTTCTGGCGCGAGCAGCCTGCGAGCCGAGGCCGAATCCGGTCATTGACGCGGCGAATTCGGATACTCTGCGAAGTTGTTCGCATATCCGAAAGCAACCCTTGTTGAAACAAGCGCGTTTCACTACTGTTCGGACCGGGTGGCCACCTGGCCGCCGGAAAGAAGTAGTGGAGATATGACGAAACTTTCGATCGGAACTCTGGCCGCGGTGGGGCTGACCGCGGCGCTCACGCCCGTGCTGCTGGCCGCGCCGGCGTCGGCGCAGGTGACCGGCGCCAAGGTCGAAGGCGCCGAGACGGGCAAGGACTGCGTCGTCGGGGCCACCGCCTGCCGCATCGTGGTGACGGTCTCGGGCTCGGACGCGACGAGTCCGGTCACCATCACGGCCAACGGCGCCGTCGTCGCCAACGCCGTCACCCCCACCGGCGGATCGGTGAACGTGCCGTGGACGCCGCCCGCGAACGGCAAGTACGAGATCGTCATCACCCAGGGCTCCGCGAATTCGACGCTGTCCGTTGGCGTTCCGGGCCGGGCCGAGAGCAACACCGCCCTGCCGGGCGGGATCACCGACATCATCAAGGCGCTGACCGGTTCGGCCGGCGCCAAGTAGACCGCGCCGGGCGCGAACGTTCACGCATCCTGTCCGCTGCGTGACCGGCCGCGCCCAGGCCGCCCCCAACGGGCCCCGCCCTCCCCTCGGAGGCGGGGCCCGTTTTCCGTCCCGCGCATTCCCGAACCCCCGCAACAAATTCGGACCATTGAGACGAAAGCCTCGCGTTTGATCGGGTGGGGCGCGGGAAATGCGGAGCCATGAACAGTCATCGCACGCGACGCCGCCGGGCGCCCCTGGTGCTCTCCGGACTGCTGGCGGCGCTGCTGCTCGGCGCCTGCACCGAGGCCGAGGAAATCGTGAACAAGGGGGGCGACACACCCTGCAGCGAGTTCACCGAGCAGTCCCGGGACAAGCAGCGCATCACCGTGCGCAAATACCTCGAGCAGGACAGCTCCACCTCGGACCCGAACCCCGACACCATCGACGCCTCGATCACCGCCATCGGCCTCATGTGTGAGGCGCAGGCCAACCCGGACACCCCCATCCGCAACGCGGACCTGACCGGAATCCTCGTGCCCAAGAACAACTGAGGGCACGGGTCGCGATAGGGACCGCAGCCCGGAATTCGCCCGGAACCGGACCGATTCGCGGACGTCCCGTCCGTATCACGGGCATCACCGGTGGCGGACTCCGCGAAACGCCCAAGCGACCGGCGCGAATACATACCGCTCGACCACTGACTTTTCGTGCCAAGACCGCGCACAAACGTCGATCACCACGGTTTTCGCGGCTAGCGTTGCGACCCATGCAGGGACCCGACGCCCAGCGCTTGCTGGCGGAGATTCTGAATCGCTACGGAAGTCTGGATGCCTTCATAGACAGCCTGCGGCGCGGCGCCGATCGTCCCACCACGGAGCTGCCTCGCATCTCCGACGCCGACATAGCGGGGCGGGCGCAGCCGCTGTTCGCGCCGCCCTTCGCCGCGCCCGCCGGCGGCGGCAGGCACGCGCGGCCGGACTGAGCGCGGCACTCCCCGAATTCCGATATCCATTCGTTCACCACGGGCCCCGGCGCGATCACCTCGCGCCGGGGCCCGTTTTCCGTGGTGCGCGGATCAGGAGATGGCGGGCAGGGTAATGACCTGGCCCGCGTAGGCCAGCCCGGCGCCGAAGCCGAGCAGCAGCGCGGTGTCCCCCGCCTTGGCGCCACCCGAGCGCAGCAACTGCTCCATCGCCATGGGAATCGAAGCGGCGCTGGTGTTTCCGGTCTCGACGATGTCGCGGGCGACCGCGATGTTCTCCGGCATGTGCAGCGCGCGGGTCAGCGCGTCGGTGATGCGGCTGTTGGCCTGGTGCGGGACGAAGGCGTCGAGGTCCTCGACGCTCACGCCCGCCTTGTCCAGCGCGTCCCGGCACGCCTTCTCCAAAAAGGTGACGGCCCAGCGGAAGACAGCGGTGCCGTTCATCCGAATGTAGGGGCGCACGGTCGTCCCGCCGCTCGCCTCGGCGGCGGCGACCTCGGCGAAGTACTGCGCGAAGTCCTTGTCCTGCTTGATGGCCGCGGTCTGGCTGCCGTCCGAGCCCCAGGCCACCGGTCCGATGCCCTCGGTGTCCGACGGTCCGACCACGACCGCGCCCGCACCGTCCGCGAAGATGAACGCGCAGGTCCGGTCGCTGGTGTCGAGCAGGTCCGAGAGCCGCTCGACGCCGATCACCAGCACGTACCGGGCCTGGCCCGCGCGCACCAGGGCCGCGGCGTTGCCGAGGGCGTAGCAGAAGCCCGCGCAGCCTGCCGAGACGTCGTAGGCGGCGGTGTCCTGCATGCCGAGTTCGGTCGCGACCACCGCGCCCGCCGACGGCCCGAGCACCATCTGCGACGAGGTCGCGAGCACGACCGCGTCGATCTGCTCGGCGGTGATGCCCGCTGCGGTGAGGGCGTCACGCGCGGCGGCGGTGCTCATGGAGACGATGGTCTCGTCCGAATCGGCCCAGTGCCGGGACTCGATGCCGGAACGGGTGCGGATCCATTCGTCCGAGGAGTCGATGCGGTCGACGATCTCGGCATTGGGGACTACCCGGCGGGGTCGATAGACACCCAGGCCGAGGGTGGCGGCATGGGTCACCGGGGCTGCGGTGGCGATGTGGGCGGGCATGGTGTTCCTCTCCGAATGAACCGATCGGTTCACAGAGATACGTCTAACATGAACCGATCGGTTCAAGCAAGGGTTGACGGTAAAAGTTGGAGGACCATTCATGACTGCGGGACCTCGGGCTCGACTGATCGCGAGCACGATCGCGACGGTGCAGGAGCACGGCGTGCACGCGGCGGGCCTCAGTGAACTGCTCAAGCGCAGCAATGCCTCACGGAACTCGCTCTACCAGCACTTCCCCGCCGGCAAGGGGGAACTCGTCGAGGCGGCGGCACGCATCGTGTCCCGCGTGGTGTACTCGCACGTCAGCCGGATGGCCGACGCGCTGGCCACCGCGACCTCCCCCGAGCAGTGGCTCGACGATCTACTCGCCTTCTGGCGCATGGAACTCGAATCCAGCGACTATCGGGCCGGTTCGTTCATGATGGCCGCGGCCCTGGACGAACTCGATCCGACCGTGCAGTCCGCGGCGGGCCAGGCCTTCGCCGAGTGGACCGCCCGCCTGGCCGACGGCCTGGTGAGCGCGGGCATCGACCGCGCGGCCGCCTGCTCGCTCGCGGGCCTGCTGCTCTCGATCATCGAGGGCGCGATCGTGCAGTCCCGCGCGCTGAAATCGAGCCACCCCTTCGACGACGCCCGCAACCAGTTCGCCGTCCTGCTGCGGCACCACCTCGCGAACGGCTGAGCCCACAGCCCTTTCGGTGACCCAGGTCACAGTCGAATCGTCGACCCCTCCGATGAATCCCGGATTCGGCCGCCGTCTCGACATCCGACGGCACAACACCTTTGGCCGCAGGTATTCGAGGAAAGGCGCCCGACAATGGAGACCATCGTTACTCCGGCCGGAAACACCATCGCGTTCGATCGCGTCACGGGCAGCGGGGCCGGAACGGTGATTCTGATCGGCGGGGCCTTCAGCTATCGGCAGTTCCCCAAAATGGTGGAACTGGCCCAGCGACTGGCCGACGACTACGGCATGACCGTCATCAATTACGACCGCCGCGGCCGCGGCGATAGCACCGACACCCCCGGCGTGTACGACGTCGAGAACGAGATCGACGATCTCGCCGCCCTGGTGGCGGAAGTCGGCGGCGCGGCGGCGCTGTTCGGCTGGTCCTCGGGCGCGGGCCTCGCACTGCGGGCCGCTGCGTCGGGCCGGGTCCCGGGCATCACCAAGGTCGTGGCATTCGAGCCGCCGTTCGTGGTGAATCACGAAAACTTCGTTCCCGCCGCGGATCTCGCGTCCACACTGCACACGCTGGTCAAGGAGGACAGGCGCGCCGAGACGGTGAAGTTCTACATGACCAAGGCGATGGGCATTCCCCGATTCTTCACCGCCGTCATGCCCTTCACCCCGATGTGGAAGAACCTGCTCGCCACCGCCAGTTCGACGCCGCACTGCTGGGCGGTGATGGAACCGTTCATGCGCGGCGAGGCGTTGCGCGAGCGGGATTGGGCCGGGGTCACGGTCCCGACGCTGGTCATTTCCGGCGGCAAGAGCGACAAACTGCTGCGCACCGCCGCCCGCGCCATCACCGAGGTGCTGCCCGACGCGCGACACCTGGAACTGCCCAAGCTGAGCCACAATCCGAATATCGGCATGATCACCCCGCCCGCGGGCGAGTTCCTCGTCTCAGCCTGATTCCCCGGATATCCGGCAGCCCTTCGACACCGGGGGGTTGCGATCTACGGCCTTGGGCAGACGCGCGGCGGTGGACCAGAACGACACCAAAACTCTTCTGCCGCAAATGAATCGGCAGCTGCAAGGCGCGCCGGGAGTCCCTCAGGCTCCCCCGGGCGCGCGCTCGGCGCCGTGCCGGCTCGCAGGATCCAGGACCCGCAACCCGCCGACGGCGGGCACCCATTCGGTCGAGCTCCAGCCGCCGCACCACTGCGGACGGTTCACCCAACTGAGCGATCGCGCGCCGCCCACGTCACCCACCCGGACCTCCGGCGCGCACGGGGACGCGACGAGATACGGCGTGCCCGCGAGCGCGCCGGGCGCGGGCAACCGGGCGCACACCTGATCGGCGGCCAGCGCGAGATCCGCGGCCACGACCACTCCGATCGGCACCGGCGCCACGACGCCGGCGTGCAGCACCACCGCCACCACGGTCCACTGCTGGAAGGCATCGCCCACCTCGTCCCGGATGATGCCGGGCGCCTCGGTCCGCGCACCGCACTGTGGCCCGGAACACGATGCGCGACCGGGCGCATGATTGCCCGAATCACAACTGCCGCCGGTGTTCTCGCTGGCGTACATACGGCCCCCTCGGGCAGCTGGCAGCGGCGGCCGAGCCACCCGGGGGCTGGAGCGAGTCGGCGCGAACCCCACCTCTACCGGGGCGAACGCGCGACCGGCACCGATGATGGGGCGTGAGTACGAATCCGGCCCATTCTATCGTCGCCGCCCGCGCGGGCGATATAGAACTTCTTGCCGCACACGGGAATCCACCAGAGAACCAGTCGGTTTGCGAAGAGTTTTCGCGATAATTCGGGAGTCCGTTGGCGTCGTCGGCACCCGGCGCGATAACTTGGACGGGTGATGAAGGAGACCGTATCCACGATGGCGGGAGCATGGCGGGCGGGCGACGGCACCGCGGTGCCGTTCCGTGAGGCGACTATCGCGTGGGCGCTGGCCGCGCACGCCGAATTGGCCGAAACCGCAACGGGGTACGGACATTTCGTCACGGTCAACGAATTGGCCGAGCGCGTGCAGGAAACCTCGGGCGTGCACACCAAGGCCCCCACCCGCACCTGGATGGACGCCATTCTGCGCAAGGTGGCCCGGCGCTGCCACAGCGCGGGCGAACCGCCGCTCTCGGCGCTGTGCGTACGCCAGAACCACACGGTGGGCGACGCCTACAAATACGTCCTGGAACTCGCGGGCCTGCCGATTCCGGACGACCTGGAATTGCACGCGGCCTACGCCCGCTGGCAGTGCTACCAGTTCTACGGTGCGCAGATCCCGGCCGACGGCGGCGTCCCGCCGCTCACCCCCAAGGTCGCGGCCAAGCGCCGGATGACCATGGGCAAGACCGCCGCGGCGCCCGCGCCGGAGCCCGATCCCGAGCCCGTGCGCGCACCGGTGTGCTCGGACTGTTTCACCCAGTTGCCCGCCAACGGGGTCTGTTTCTACTGCGCGTGAACGATCGCGTCCTCCGCATCTGAGCAGCACCCGCGAGCACGGCCGCCGACCGGCGCGAGCGCACTACACTGACGATGTGCGCTTTCGACGGTTGATGGCCGTTCCCGTTTTCGCCCTGCTGGTTCCGCTGGGTGTGTCCGCGTGTTCGGCCGAGGGCCCGGGCAGCAAGTCGGACTGCACCATCAGCGGCTGCACCATCACCTTCGACCGCGGCGTGAACGCCAAGGCGAGCGTGCTGGGTGTGGACGCCGAACTCGTTGCCGTGAACGGCAATACGGTGACGCTGCGGGTCGCCGGGCAGGAGGTGCGCGTCCCGGTCGGCGAGACCCAGCCCGCCGACGGCATGAACGTCACCGTCCAGGAGGTGACCACCGACCAGGTCGTGGTCAAGGTCGCCTCCGGGATTCAGACCGGCTGAGCCGGGCTCACGGCACGCAGGTCGCCGCGATCCCCGTGACCAGCACCCGGGGATGCGGGTCGGCCAGGCACGCCCGGGGGCTGCCGTCCAGCGCGCCCGCACCGAATTCCAGTGCGGCGCTGCCGATGACGCCCCCGCCGTTGTCGATCCGGAGGAGGCTCCCGGCCGCCCCGGCCACGGTGGTGCGGGCGACGGCGCCGCGCAGGACCGCGGTGTCGCCGACGTTGACGATGTTGATGCCGTTCGCGGCGACGCCCTCGATCGCGGTGTCGCGAATGTCGAAGGTGAGCGCGCCGGTGGCCGGTGCGCCGCCTGCGGGCGTATAGGCGATGACCCCGATGCCGTCGGCGCTGCATCCGCCGAAACTGGAATCGGACACCGTCAGCTCGGTGCGCGCGTCCCGTCCGAAATTCGTTGTCACCAGACAGGTTCCGAGATTGGCCGGGACCAGCGGATTGAGAATGGCCGCCGGGAACTCCGAATGGTGCGCGCGCACGTTCTCCAGGGTGAGCGACTGCTGTGCGCCCTCGGTGCTGAGGTTGTAATTCTCGATGATGTCGCCGGTGACATTCTCGAAACTGCTGTTCCGCACCCGCACCCGGCTCACGGGGGCGCCATTGGTGCTGACGTATTCGAGGCCGTTGGCGGAGAAGTTCCCGTAGCCGTCGCGGAAATGATTGTCGTCGATGGTGATATCCATGCGCGCCCGGCCCGCGGCGTTGAGGAAGACGCCCTCGCTGTCGGCGATCCGGTTGAGCGGGGTGTCGGCCGGTGACGCGATCCGGGTCTGCGCGTTGCCGTTCAAGGCCGCGGTGAGCTGCGCCGAATCCCCGGCCTGCACCCCCAGCGCGAGCACCGAGAGTTTGAGCAGCCCGAGGTTGATGGCGCGCAGATCGTTTCCGGTGACCTCGGCGTGCACCCGGCTGGTGCCGTGCGCGCGAATGTCGATGCCGTCACCACAGGCGGTGTCGTGCACGCTGTTTCCCGCGATACGCGTGAAACCGGCGCCCGCGGTGAAGTCGGTCATGATCGCGGCCCAGCCGTTGTTGAGCGTGATGAAGTCCGGCAGCGGCGGCACGGCCACGCCGAGCGGCAGACCGGGCGGCAGGGTGAACGGGCCGATCATGAATCCGTCGGCACAGCCCCGATTGGTCTGGGAGACATCGTTTCCGGTGATCACGGTGTCGACAGCGTCGTTCCCGTAGATCCCGCCGCGCCGCGCCCCGGCGATCACGAGGTTGCCGACCTCGGTGCGCTCGGCCAGCCGGACGGCGTCGCCGTCGTTCTCCCCGGTGGTGTTGGTGATGCGCGGCAGGGCCGAGCCCGCGGGCGCTCCGACGACCGGCGGGCCCTCGCCGATCAGCCGCTGCCCGGGTTTGAGTGCGATGCCACCGTCCAACGGCGCGATATCGGGCGCGACCGCGCGCACCACGATGGTGTCTCCGGCCCGCGAGGCCGTCGCGGCGGCGGCGAGCGATCCGAAGGGCGCGTCCCGGGTTCCGGCGCCGCCGGCCGGGGCCGCCGCGCTCACGTACCAGGTGGTCGAATCCGGTTCGGCCCGAACGCCCGCCGCCGAGTGCGCGCCGCAGGCCAGCAGGGCGCAGACCAGTGCCGAGACGCGGATGACACCGCTGCCCGCCGAAATACTCATATGCGTTGCTCCGCGATGCAGACGGTGACCGGACGTGATGTCACCCACCCTGCCAGCTCGCCCGCGGGATCGGCTATCCGGCAATGTCCCAGGAATCGTCGTCGAAACGCGGCGGTCTGCACAAACTTCGCAAGTACCCCGTATCGAAGGACTACGGGCTATCGGTCTCCGGCTGCCGTGGCGGCAGCGGATCCGGCATTTCCTCCAGGTCCGCGAGCTGCAGATGCACGAAGGCGGCTATCCGGTGCCGAGCGCCCGCCGATAGCCGTTCGATATCGGCCGCTGCCAGCACATTCGGGCCGAGCGGGGGTAGCTGAGGGGTTTCCGGCTCGGGCACGCCGGTCACCACCTCCAGACGTGGTCGCGGGGCAGGTGAGGGACGGTCTGGCTCGTCCGAGTCTGCGGCGACGGCGGTTCGCACCATTCCGTGACCATAACCCCTAGGTCGCGGCGGCGGGACCTGTTGGCGCACTTGAGCCTTCACGCTGCGAACCCTGCGAGGAAACGGTAGGCGAGCGAACGGGTGACGGATGAGACGGGTGGGAAGGGTGCGCTGGAAGTACGCTGGGCCGTGGCGATTACGCCGGGCGGCGGGCGATCGCGTAGAGATCGCGGGCCGGGCCCGCCGGCCGCTGCCCGCGCGGCCAGACCGCGCGCAGCGTGCGCTCCAGATCCAGACCCGTCACCTCGGGCGAGACCAGGGTGCCCTCGGCCAATTCGCCGGCCACCGCCAGGGAACTGAGCACCGCCGGGGCCACGCCCTCGGCGACCGCGGTCTTGATCGCGGTGGTGGAGGACAGCTCGAGCACCACCGCCGGACTCCATTCCCCGATCGCCCGGGTCATGGCTCGTTCGAACGAGATTCGGGTGCCCGATCCGGGCTCGCGATAGATGAGCGGGGTGCGCGCCAGTTCCGCCGCGCCGACCGCGCGGTGCCGCGCCAGCGCGTGGCCCGGCGCGACCACCACCACCAGGCGATCGCGCGCCACCGTGTGACTCTCCAGATCACCCGGCACCTGCGGACTTTCCACGAATCCGATCTCGGCGCGCCCCTCGAGCACCGCCCGGCCGACATCGGCGGAGTTACCCGAGACCAGCGCGATCGAGGTGTCGGGCGCGCGGGTGCGCAGGGCCACGAGCCATTTGGGGAAGAGGTATTCCGCGATGGTCGCGCTGGCCGCCACCCGCAGGCGCGAATCCCGCTGCCCGCGCAGGGTGTCGATGCCGGCGTCCAGGCGCGCGGCGGCGTCCACCACATCGCGCGCCCATTCCGCGATCAGCGCGCCCGCGGCCGTCGGCCGGGATCCGAGGGTGGTGCGCTCCAGCACCGGGACGCCCACCAGCTGTTCCAGGTAGCGGATGCGGGAACTCGCCGACGGCTGACTGATCCCGTGCGCCTTGGCCGCGCGGCCGAGACTGCCCTGTTCGATCACCGAGAGCAGCAGCTCGAGCGCGGCCAGATCCGGGACGCGCGGCGACAGTGGCATAGATCGATCCTATGCCTCTCACCGCGCGCGCCTCGCGGCGGTGAGGTGTGTCCCGGTCCGAGCCGCTACGCCGCCGCGGCGGCCACCCGCTCGACGAGCTCGCGCCACGCCCCGAGCGGCCGCACCGTCAGGCCGACGACCTTGCCCGCGTCGTCGGCGCGGCGCAGGGCCAGGGCGGCGTCGAAGTCCGGGTCGGATTCGAAGACGAGCCGTTCCGCGGCGGTCATGGGCCCGCCCTGCGCCACCAGGGTCCGCAGGCTCGAGGCCGAGAGCGCGGCGGCATGGACGGGGTCGGCGGCGGCCAGGTAGCGCTTGGCCGTGACGTGCAGCTCGACCAGCCGCGCCACCCGGTCGCCGAGGAGCCCGCGCACCGCGTCCGCGCCGTGCCGCCCGTGCCCTTCGTCGTCGCCGGGCACCAGCACGTGCCCGATGTCGTGCACGAGCCCCGCGACCTGGAGTTCGGCGTCGGCGGGAAAGCTCGCGCGCAGCAGCTCCGCGCACTGCCGGTCGTGGTCAAGGATGTCGACCGGATCCCCGCTGCGGTCGGGCATGTCCCACGCGTCGGCGCAGTCCGCCAGCAGCGCCCAGAGTTCGTCCACGGTCGCGATCGCGCGGACGACCCCGGGGTGAACCCCATCTGCCCCGGCATGAACCGCGTCGGCTTCGGGTCCGGCGGTGACGACCCCGCGATCCGCCGCGGCGACACCCGTTACGTCAGCATCCATCGCCGCGCCGGGGATCCCCCGGCCGTCGGTGTCCGCCGCCGCTCCGGACGTGCCGCCCACCACCGCTGTGCCCCGTTCGCCGCTCATCGCCCCACTGTCCGGGATGTTCGTGAACGGGCGGTGTCGGCGGCGTGGCGTTATCACCCGCGTGCGCGCGCTCGATAACTCGACGACGGGGCCGTTGGCGGATGTGACGTGCGCACCGTTCCCTGACCGACTTCGGGCGAGCGGAAAGCAGGACGCGAGATGACCGGTGAGCACCGAACCATCGCGGTGGGCACGCGATTCGGCCCCTATCGGCTGGACCGGCTCATCGGGCGCGGCGGCATGGGCGAGGTCTATCAGGCGTACGACACGGTCAAGGACCGCACGGTGGCCATCAAGGTGCTGCCCGAGCGGCTCGCCCACGATCCGGTGTACCGGCAGCGTTTTCAGCGCGAATCGCACGCGGCGGCCCGCCTGCGCGAAGCCCACGTGATTCCCATCCACGACTACGGCGAGATCGAGGGCAGGCTGTTCATCGACATGCGCCTGGTCGACGGCGAGGATCTGCGCGCGCTGCTCGACCGGGCCGGGCCGGGTTCGCCCGAGCGCGCGGTCGGCATCGTCGAGCAGCTGGCGGCGGCGCTGGACGCCGCGCACGCCGACGGCCTGCTGCACCGGGATGTGAAGCCGGACAACATCCTTCTCACCCGCGACGGCTTCGCGTACCTGGTGGACTTCGGCATCGCGCAGTCGGCCACCGACGACTCGCTCACCACCGACGGCGCGGCGGTCGGCTCGTTCCGCTACATGGCCCCCGAGCGCTTCACCGACCGCGACTTCACCCCCGCCGCCGACATCTACGCCGTGGCCTGCGTGCTGTTCGAATGTCTCACCGGCGCGCGGCCTTTCACCGGCGATACCAATGTCCAGCTGATGCGGGCCCACCTGTTCGACCGGCCCCCGAAAGCCTCCGCCCTGTGCCCGGGCATCCCCGCGGCCCTGGACGCCGTGGTGGCCCGCGGCCTGGCGAAGAATCCCGCCGACCGCTTCCGCACCGCGGGCGAGCTCGCGGTCGCGGCCCGCGCGGCGCTCACGGCCCCGCCGGAATCCGCCGGTGCACGACCGTACACCCGCGCCGCGGCGCCGTACGCCCCCGCGGATACCGCTGCGGCACAGCCCGATTCCCGCACGGTCCGTTCGGATCGGCACTCGACGCGGCCGCCGTCCCCGACCGCGTCGGGTCCCGCCACCGGCCCGGTGCCGCGCGACTCGGCCGCGAGCACCGCCCCGGACGCCCGCGAATCCCGTGACACCGGCCGGATCCGCCGCGTTCTCACCCTGCTCGGCGTGGTCGTCCTGGTCGCCGCGTCGATCGGGTTCGCGGGCTGGGCGGTGACCCGGCCCGGCCTCGCGGGGACGCCGCGACCCGACGACACCGCGCTGAACGGTCCCGACGTGGAACTGCTCTCGATAGCGGCGGGGGCGGGGTACAAGCGGGTGAACTGCCTGCACGTGAACACCGACAACACCACGACCGCCGTGGTGTTCTGCGCGGCCAACCCCGCCGCGTCCGCGCCCACCGCCCAGTTCTGGCGCTTCCGCACGGTCGAGCATCTGCGCGACTACTACAGCCAGATCTTCCTGGGCACCTTCCGCGGCACGAACTGCCCGCACGATCCGGCGGGCAAGGACGGGGTCTCACTCGGCATCGACGGCAAGGCCGCGGGCAGGCAGACCTGCTTCGCCGATCGCACCGTCTCCCCCGACGCGCCGCAGCCCAGCCTCGCGGTGACCAACGAATCCGCCTTGGCCCTGGCGGTTTTCAGCTGGGCGACACCGGGCGAGTCCCCGCTGCGCGACTACGTCGCCAAGAACCATCACGGCCAGTTCGTGGCGCCGGAGTACGGTCTCGATCCCGACTTCTTCACCGACGCGGACCGCGATCTGCTCACCCGCGTGGAAAAGGCCTACACCCGGGCCAATTGCGTGCACTCGGACCCGCCGGTCGGCCCGGCGACGGCGGTACTGGTCTGCTCGGGCCGGGTGGGGAGTCCGTTCGTGCAGATCCTCGGGTTGCCCGACGAGCGCACCACCTCGGCCATCTATCAGGCCGACCTGGCCCAGTTCCCGGGCCGCGCGTGCGGCGGCGGCACGTCCCAGGACGCGGAGTGGCGCCGCGACGGCGCCGAGGTCGGCCGCTTTCTCTGCTACACCGACGCGAGCTACAGCCCCGCGAAATCCTGCCTGCTGGCCGCGCACACATCCGCCCGGCTGATCTACGTGATCTGCGCGCAGGCCGCGGACGATCCGGAGAACGGGCCCAAGACCGACGCCGAGCTGCAGTCCTGGTTCCTGCGCAATTTCGACTGAGACGACACCGCCGAAACAGCCTGTGCCGGAACAGAGGTGATGCCGGGCTCCCTCCGCAGCTGGGAGCCCGGCACCGGTCGGCACCGGTGTGGGCGGCGCCGACGTTCGTGGTGCCCGTACGGGCACGGTCGGGGTGAGCGCGGACGCGCTCGGCGTACCGGGCGCTAGTGCGCGCCGCGCACGATCTCCACGGCCTGGCTGAGCAGGCCGAGGCCGTGGGTGATCTCCTGCTCGGTGGTGGTCAGCGGCGGCAGCAGCTTCACCACTTCCTCACAGGGACCGGAGGTTTCGACGAGCAGGCCGAGTTCGAACGCGATCCGGCTGACCTTGGCGGCCTCGGAGGCGTCGTTCTCGAAGACCAGGCCGTGCACCAGTCCGCGGCCCCGGGTCGAGATGCCCGGGAACTCCGCGGCCACCTCGCTCAGGTGCCGGCGGATCAGTTCGCCCTTGGCCAGGGTCGCGGTCTCGAGCGCGTTGTCGGACCAGTAGTGCCGCAGGGCGACCTCGCCGGTGACGAAGGCCGCGTTGTTCCCGCGGAAGGTGCCGTTGTGCTCGCCGGGCGCCCAGACATCCAGGTCCGAGCGCATGAGGACCAGCGCCATCGGCAGACCGTAGCCGCCGATGGACTTGGACAGCGCGACGATGTCGGGGGTGATGCCCGCCTCTTCGAAGGAGAAGAAGGGACCGGTACGGCCGCAACCCATCTGTACGTCGTCGACGATGAGCAGAATGCCGCGCGCGGAGCACAGTTCGGCCAGGTGCCGCAGCCAGGCGGCGCGGGCCACGTTCACCCCGCCCTCGGCCTGGATGGTCTCCACGATCACCGCGGCCGGCTTGTCCACGCCCGAGGAGGTGTCGTCCAGGACCTTGCGCATCCACGAAAGATCGTCGCCCGCCGCGTGATAGCCGTCGTAGGGCATGGGGGTGGCGTGCACCAGCGGGACGCCCGCGGCTGCCCGCTTGGCGGCGTTGCCGGTGACCGACAGCGCGCCCAGGGTCATGCCGTGGAAGGCGTTGGTGAAGTTCAGGACGGTGGTGCGGCCGGTGATCTTGCGGGCCAGCTTGAGCGAGGCCTCCACGGCGTTCGCGCCCGTCGGGCCGGGGAACTGCACCTTGTAGTCGAGGCCGCGCGGGGCGAGCACCACGTCGCGGATCGTCTCCAGCAGACGGCGTTTGGCCGAGGTGGCCATGTCCAGGCTGTGGGTGACCCCGTCGCGCATGAGGTACTCGATGAGCGCGGCCTTGAGCACGGGATTGTTGTGCCCGTAGTTGAGCGCGCCCGCGCCGGCGAAGAAGTCGAGGTACTCCCGGCCGCTCTCGTCGGTGATCCAGCTGCCGCGCGCGGTGTCGAACACCGTCGGCCAGGACCGGCAATAGCCGCGCACATTGGATTCGAGCGTCTCGAAAACGGTCGTCTCGGCAATGGTCATCGGTGGGTCCTAGCGTCGCAGCAAAGTGAAACGAGATTGTTTCTATCACTGACGGGCGCGGAGTGCGATGGTTTTCGGCGAATCCGATGACGGCCTCGGCGAACCCGGAACGAGTGACGCAGGTCTCGCGCGAGACGCGGCGAGCATAACGCCGCGAACCTCCGGTGAACACCCTTATTCCACATTTTTCGGACAGATGGCCGGATTCTTCTGGCGCGCATCCCCGTTCACTTGTAGTGTCAACCTCTTGTGCGTGCAGAGGTGGGGGTCTACTGGCGGCTGGTGAAAGCCGGTTTCCGCAGGCAGTCGTACTACCGGCTCGCCATGTTCGCCGGACTGGTCACCAATGTCGTGTTCGGTTTCGTCCGCGCCGCGGTGCTCACCGCCGCGGTCGCGGCCAACAGCGACTTCGGCGGCTACGACCACGGCACCATCGGCGCCTACACCTGGCTGTCGCAGGGCCTGCTCGGCGCCATCGCGTTCTGGACCCTGCCCGACATCGTCGAACGCATCCGCAGCGGCGACGTCGCGATCGACTTCCTGCGACCCATCGACATCCAATTCGCCCATCTCGCGGAGTATCTCGGCCGCGCGCTGTGCACGCTCATTCCGCGCGCGCTGCCCAGCGTCGCGATCGGCGCGCTCACCTTCGGCCTGGCCATGCCCGACACCGCCGGGCCCTACCTCCTGGGCGCGATCAGCCTGCTGCTGGCCGTCGCCATCTCGTTCCTGTCCATGTTCGCGGTGTGTCTCGGCGGCTTCTGGCTGGTGGAGACGCGCGGCCTGCGGGCCCTGCACATGATCTGCGGAACCTTCCTGGCCGGGCTCTTCGCACCGGTGCACCTGTTCCCCGGCTGGTTGCAGGCCATCGCCTACGCCACCCCGTTCCCGTCCATGCTGCAGTTGCCCATCGACGTCCTGTCCGGCCGCACCGCGGGCGTCGGCGCGCTGTACATCGTTGCCGTGCAACTGTTCTGGCTGGCAACCCTCATCGCCGTCGGACAGGCGCTGCTGCGCGCGGGCCGCCGCAAACTGGAGGTGCAGGGTGGCTGAGACCGTCGACGCGGGCGAGGCCAGGCCCTCCCGGTTCGCGCCCTATCGCGCCGTCTGGGGCTCGCGTATTCGCGCGCAGCGGGCCTATCCCCTGTCCTTCGCGACCGACATCGCCGCGGCCTTCCTGATCGGGCTGCTCGAATTCGCGGAGATGTGGGTCATCTTCGCGAACGTGCCGCAGCTCGGCGGCCTGGACCTGAACGCCATGCTGCTGCTGTTCGGTCTCAGCAATACCGCCTTCGCGCTGGCGGACATGATCGTCGGGCACGCCGACACCCTGCCCACCTACATCCGCATGGGCACCCTGGACGCGTTCTACCTGCGCCCGCAGCCGCTGCTGCTGCAACTGGTGACCAGCGATATCGCGCTGCGCCGCATAGCCCGCATCGCGGTGGCGGCGACCGTGCTCGGCGTCGGCATCGCCCGCAACGACATCGACTGGAGCGCGGCGCATCTGGCGCTGTTCGCGATCACGCTCGTCTCGGGTGTGGCCATCTTCGCCGGGCTGTTCGTCTGCGCGGCGGGGGTGCAGTTCTATCTCATCGACGGCGCCGAGCTCACCGGCGCGTTCACCTACGGCGGCTCGTACGCCTCGATGCAACCGACGTCGGTGTTCCCGACACCGATGAAACTCGTTTTCGGATTTCTCATCCCGGTCGCCTTCACCTCCTACCTGCCCGCCATCGCGCTGCTCGGCATACCCGGGCCCGCACTGCTGCCCGGGTGGCTGGCGTGGTGCTCGCCGGTGGCGGCACTCTGGGTGTGGATCCTGGCGCTGACCGCGTGGCGGCTGGGTACACGGCACTATCAGGGAGGTGGGGGATGACCGACGCGATCATCGAAACCAACGGTCTGACCCGGACTTTCGTACTGCGTCGCAAGGATCGCGGACTGCGGCGCACCCGCGAGGTGCTCACCGCCGTGGACGATATGACCTTCAGCGTGGAGCGCGGCGCGGCCGTCGGCTACATCGGCGCGAACGGTGCGGGCAAGTCCACGACCATCAAGATGCTCACCGGCATCCTGGTGCCGACCGCGGGCCGGCTGCGCACCTGCGGACTGGATCCGGTGCGCCGGCGGCGCGAGCTGGCGAGCCGGATCGGGGTGGTGTTCGGGCAGCGCTCCCAGCTGTGGTGGGATCTGCCGCTGCGCGAATCGTTCTCGATCCTGGCGGCCATCCACCGGCTCGCGCCGCGCGCGGCCGCCGCGCGCACCGAGGAACTCGTCGAGCAGTTGGAGATGGGCGGCACCCTGGACACGCCGGTGCGTCAGCTCTCCCTCGGCCAGCGCATGCGCGCGGAGGTGGCGGCGGCGCTGCTGCACTCCCCCGAACTGGTGATCCTGGACGAGCCGACCATCGGCCTGGATGTGCTGTCCAAGCAGCGATTACGGGAATTCCTGCGGCACGAGCGCACCCGGCGCGGCACCACCCTGCTGCTGACCACCCACGACATGGGCGATATCGAGCGACTGTGCGAACGGGTGCTGGTGGTCGATCACGGCAGCCTGGTCTACGACGGTTCGCTGACCGGACTGGCCGCTACGGTCGGCGCCCGCCGGGTGCTGACCGTCGACCTGGCCGAGCCCACGGCCGATCTCACCGACCTGCCCGGCGCGAAACTCCTGGACAGCGTGGGCGACGGCATGCGCCAGCGACTGGCCTTCGACACCGAGAACACCACGGCCGCACAGCTGCTCGCCGCGGTCTCGGCGCGCGCGGAGGTACGGGACCTGTCGATCGAGGAGCCGGACATCGAGGACGTGGTGCGGCGCATCTACGAGGCCGCGCCCCGGGCGCTGCGGTGAGCGCGCGAAAACGCCCCGGATGCCGATAGCATCCGGGGCGTGTACCCGAAAACCCTTCGCGGGATTAGGATTTAGCCGAAAGAACCGGTGAAGAGGGTGTTCAGGATTCCACTCAGCGCGGCCGAGCCGGTGCTGAACAGGCCGTTGAGGGCAGCGGAGCCAGTGTCGATGATGACCGGGATCATTGTTCAACCTCTCTGTTGGTTACATCGCCTGCCGGGCTTTCCAACCGGCGACGTGACCTACCCTGCCGATCGACCCTTACAGGTCCCTGGCCGGTAGCTGAGAGATTGCTGAATTGGGCTGTGTCCCCCGCCACACTACTGCGGGGCGTTGGGTTCGGCCGCGTAGAGGCTGACTTCGCCGTCCTCGCCCAGAAAAGCGTTGACCAGCATCGTTCCGCTGGCGCGCAACGCCTCGGGGTCCGGCACCGCGGTGGTGACCGAAATCTGGGGCACCGCAGCCCAGTTGACGACATACCGCTCGGGCGGGCCGTTGTCGTCCGAGAGGTGGGCCAGGCGGAAAACCGACACCCGCCGGCGCACGATGAGGGTGCGCACGACTTCGGCGATTCGCTCCGGGTCTTCCAGCGCGAACATGAAACCGAACCGCAATTCGGGTGACGACGCATAGGCGGGCACGAATACCCAGGCTAATCGAGTAGGCGGCGCGGCGCGTCCGGCGCGCCGGAGTAGTAGCTGTTCATGCGCTTCGGTAAACGCCTCGGCCGGCGGTCTCGGTGGACGAGCCGACCACGACCTGCGAACGACAGCGGCCCACAGGTGTCGATCCGCCACCAAACGCAGCGCCCACGTGACCGAGTTGTAATGCTGTATAACGATTCTCCGGCAGCTTCGACGATCTAGCGCCGGATGGTTGCGCCCGTCCGACTATCGCGCTTTCCTGAATATGTCCCGTATTTTCCGGACAGTCTTCCCATCGCATCGTCGCGAAATTCCCGGTTTTTTTCCGTGCCGTTTGTGGTGGGCTGTGCATCCCGGGGTACGGGTCTGCGCCGGAGCCGAGGGGAGCCCCTCCCCGAATCCCCCTCGGCCCTGGCGCATCCACATACAACGCTGAGGGTGGGAAACCATGGCAACCGACTACACCGGAGCGGGGTTCGGGGCCGAGCTCCCATCGCCATCACTGTTGCTGCGCGCCTTCCGGGAACCCATCACCGATTCACCCGACACCGCTTCACGCAACGGCTCGCCGCATCCGCGCAGCCGCGACCACGAAGTCTTGGAAACCGCCCATGAGCTGGCGCTGTGCCACGAGCGCCGACGCCGGGCCCACACCGCCGCACACGATTCGGACACCGCGGCCGGGCAGGTCGCCGAACACATCCGGCAGATCGAAGCCATCGACGAGCGCAGACTGCTGCTGGTGGCCCGCATCAACGACTGGGTGGCGGCCAACATCCCGCACCGCTCCGGCGCCTCGCTGCACACCGAGACCCTGGGCGCGGTCATCGATCGCATGGCCTCGAAATGGGTTGCGGCGCAACAGGCTCTGGGAGTTCCCGAGCCCGATGCGCCGCGTTCGAAGAGCACCGACGGGCGGATGCGACGACGCACCGGCCCGCACCTGGGCGAGGGCCGCAACGGCGACGCCGCCCGGCACGGCGTGGACAGCGAGGCGCACCTGCAGTGGTATCGCCTCGCCGAACTCGCCGACGGTTACAAGGACTTGATCACCGAGGTGGCGCAGCATCGGCGGAGATTGCCGGTCTGGTAACGACCGCCCGGCAATCTCCCCGCGCCCCAGCCACTTTCGGGTCGGACGCGCCCGGGCACCACACCCGGGCGGTCCGGTCAGGAATTGCGGTGTTCGACGACCTCGGCGTCGATGAACTCGGACGAAGCCGAATTCGACTGCGGCGCAGCGCCGTCGGCGATCCGCGGGTCACCGGCCGGATCCTCGTCGAAGGCCGGGTCGACGTCGTCGAAGGCCGGATCCGCGGCCGTCTCGCGCTGGGCGGCGGCGTCGGCGGCGGCCGCCGCGGCGGCCTCGCGCATCTCGATCGCGTCGGTGATCCAGTCACCGATCTCCTTGGTCACATCGGCGACCGTACCGGTGATGATCGATGCGATATTGCCGACGTGCCGTGCCCCGGACGACGTCAATTCCTGGATGAGATCCTTGTTGCTTTCGAATTTCCCGATCATTTACACGCCCACTTCGCTAGCCTGCCCCCGGCGCATCACGATAACACCGCTGGGCTGCGAATTCCCAGCCAGCACCGGCGGCAGCGCCAGCTTGAAGATCTTGGCCCAGACCGACCCGATCTGCTTACTGAACGACCCCGTGTTGTACGGCAGACCGTGCTTCTCGCACAGTGCGCGCACCTGCGGGGCGATCTCCGGGTAGCGGTTCGCCGGCAGATCCGGGAACAGGTGGTGCTCGATCTGGTGCGAGAGGTTGCCGCTCATGATGTGGAACAGCCGGCCGCCGTCGATATTGGCCGAGCCGAGCATCTGGCGCACGTACCACTCGCCCTGGGTCTCGTCCTCGGTCTGTTCCTGGGTGAACGTCTGTACGCCGGACGGGAAGTGCCCGCAGAAGATGATGGAGAACGTCCACAGGTTGCGCACGATGTTGGCGGTGAAGTTACCGGCCAGGGTGGACAGGAACAGCGGTCCGGTCAGCGCCGGGAAGACCACGTAGTCCTTGAGCACCTGGCGTCCGGCCTTGCGCATCTGGCCCTTGACCAGCGCCTTGATGTCGGACCACTTGCGCTTGCCCTGGACGATGTTCTCGACCTCGAGGTCGTGGCCCATGACGCCCCACTCGAAGGCGAGCATGAGCAGGAACGCGTAGACCGGGTTGCCCAGGTACAGCGGGTTCCACTTCTGCTGCTCGTCGATGCGCAGGATGCCGTAGCCGATGTCCCGGTCCATGCCGTGGATGTTGGTGTACGTGTGGTGCATGTAGTTGTGCGAGTGCCGCCACTGATCGGCCGGGCACACGGTGTCCCACTCGAACACGCGGGAGTTCAGGCCGGGTTCACGCATCCAGTCGTACTGGCCGTGCATGACGTTGTGGCCGATCTCCATGTTGTCCAGGATCTTCGACACCGACAGCGAGGCCACGCCGGCCAGCCAGAACGGGGGCAGGAAGCCCAGGTACATCAGGCCGCGCCCGGCGATCTCGAAGCCGCGCTGCGCCTTGATGATCGAGTAGATGTATTCGCGGTCGCGCTCGCCCAGGTCGGCGACGACGCGGGCGCGGATCTCGTCGAGCTCGCGGCCGATGTCCTCGACCTGCTCGGGGCTCAGTACGAGGGGACCGTCGGGGGTTTCGGTGAGGATTGCCATGATCTGTCTCCTTGATGGTGCAGATAGCAATGGGTCTGGAAGCGTGTGTCAGATGGCGATGTCGACGTCGCCGACCGCGGCGCTGACGCAGAGCTGGATGGGCTGATCCGGATCCGAGTCGAGTTCGCCGGTGCGCAGGTTGCGCGTGCAGCCGCTGACCTTGATCGAGGTGCAGGAGAAGCAGATCCCCATGCGGCAGCCGTATTCCGGTGTGAGCCCGGCGGATTCGGCCTGCTCCAGCAGGCTGACGCCGGTGTTGGCGGTGGTCTTGCCACTGCCGGAGAAGGTGGTCTCGCCCTCGACGTCGGCCGGGTCGGCCGGTGTGGCGGTGAGCGTGAACTCCTCCGAATGCAGTCGGTCGGTGAGCTGTTCGGCCTCGTAGACGGTGCGGACCGCCTTCATGAGGCCGGGCGGGCCGCACAGGTAGGTCTGCGCCGTCGCGAACCAGGGCGCGAGCCGTTCGAGCTCGTCGTACCCGAAATTGGGGTCCTGTCCCAGTTCGGGGTACAGCAGTTCGACCTGGATGTTGTTGTGCTGCATGGCGATCGCCTCGAGCTCGGTGCGATGCGGCACCCATTCGGGCGAACGGTTGTAATGCAGGAACAGCACCCGGCCGTCATACCCCTCGTTGGCCAGGGTACGCAGCATCGACAGCGCCGGGGTGATGCCGCTGCCGCCGCTGAGCAGGATCAGCCGCTCCGGCCGCTGCTCGGGCAGGGCGAAGACGCCCATCGCCGGCGAGAGGTCGACGACCATGCCGGGAATCGCGTTCTCGTGCAGGTAGTTCGACACCAGCCCCTGCGGGTGCGCCTTGATGGTGAGCTCGATGTGGCGGTCCCGGCGGTTCGCCGCGTTGACCGGCGAGTAGCAGCGGGTGTGGCGGATGCCGTCGATGACGACGCCGATCTGCACGTACTGCCCGGCCTCGTGCCCGGACCACTTGCGATTGGGGCGCAGCGTGAGCGTCACCGAGCCGACCGCGCTCCGTCGCACGTGCGTGATCTCGGCGCGCAGGTCGCGCAGCGTGAGGGTGGGGCGGACCAGCTCCAGGTAGCGGTCCAGCGGGTGCGGACTGGTCAATGTCTGCACGAGGTCGATGAGTCCAACCATGCGGGCCTCCTGTCGCATCATCGGGGGCTTGCCGGTGATGCCTCGCATTCATTCGATGCGCACCGGATCGGGAGCCGTTCCAGACTCTCTCAATTTCGGTGTACATCTGTACACTCATCTAGTCTGCCGGGTAGGGCCCGTCCAGTTCAACCGGCAGTTCATGTGACGCGCACGACATCTGAGCAAGGGGACGAATGTGAACGAATGTATGCTCATCGACGTGAGCGAGCAGGCAGCAACCAGAGTCGAGCGCAAGGAGCGCACCCGTTCCGCGCTACTCGAGGGCACCCTCGCACTCGCGGCCGAACGCGGTTTCGCGGCGCTGAGCCTGCGCGAGATCGCCCGGTCGGCCGGCATCGTCCCGACCGCCTTCTACCGGCATTTCGCCTCGCTCGAGGAACTGGGCACCACGCTCGTGGAAGAGGGCGTGCGCCAGCTGCGCCTGGCGCTGCGTGAAACCCGCCGCAACCCCGACGCCGGGCTGTCCGCACCGGTCCGCTTCGTCTTCCAGCAGGTGGACGAGAAGCGCGACCTGTGGGGATTCCTGATCCGGGAGCGGCACGGCGGCTCGGCGAGCCTGCGCGGCGCCATCGCGGTCGAGATGCAGCTCATCGTGCGCGAACTGGTCGTGGACCTGTCCCGGGTGCGCGCCCTGGACGCCTGGTCCCCCGATGACCTGGAACTGGCCGCCGACCTCATCGTCTCCACGGTCGCGGATCGCATCGCGGACTACGTGGTGGCCGAGGCCCGTGATCGGCCGCGCATCGCCGAGCGCGCCGTACTGCAGGTCCGGCTGATCGCACTGGGCATGGCGTCCTGGCGGACCTAGGGGGTCATCGCCCCTTCAGGTCCGCGTCTCGCACCGGCAGGAGCGCGATCAGGCCCGCGATCAGGACCAGCACCAGGCCGATGATGCCGAAGCGCTCGGAATCGGTGACCCACACGAACACCCCGAACATGGTGGGCGCCAGGAACGACACGGCGCGGCCCGTCGTCGTGTAGAGCCCGAACAGCTGACCCTCCCGGCCGGGCGGCGCGAGACGCGCGAGGAACGATCGCGAGGAAGCCTGTGCGGGACCGACGAATCCGGCCAGCGCCAGCCCGAACACCCAGAACAGCACCGGACCCGACACCGCGAGCAGCACCAGTCCGCACACGATCATGGCGGCCAGCGACACCACGATCACCGGTTTGGGGCCGACGCGATCGTCGTACCGCCCGGTGGCCAGCGCGCCGATGGCGGCCACCACGTTCGCGGCGATGCCGAACAGCAGCACGTCCGAATCGTGAAAACCGTAGACGCGCACCGCGAGTACCGCGCCGAAGGTGAACACGCCGGCCAGGCCGTCGCGGAAGATCGCGCTGGCGATGAGGAACCACACCGTGCGGCGATCGGTGTGCCACAGCTCGCGGATATCGCGCCACAGCACCCGGTAGGACGTGCCGATGGCGCGCAGCCACCCCAGCGGGCCGCGCGAGCCCCGCGCGCCGTCCGAAACCCGCACGGCCGCACCCGGATCGGCATCGGTGCGGGGCACCTCGGGCACCCGGAAGAACAGCGGCAGCGCGAAGATCGCGAACCACACGGCGGCCAGCAGCACGACCAGGCGGATGTTGAGGCCGCCCTCGGTCGTGACGCCGAGGACGCCGCGAGTGTCGCCCTTACCCGCGATGAAACCGACGTAGCAGATGAGCAGCAGCACGATGCCGCCGAAATAGCCCATGGCCCAGCCGAATCCGGAGATCCGGCCCACCGTCGCCGGGGTCGACACCTGGCGCAGCATCGCGTTGTAGGGCACGCCAGCCAGTTCGAAGGTCACCGTGCCCAGCGCCAGCAGCACCAGCCCGAGCCACAGGTAGTGGTAGTCGTCGCGGACGAAGAACATCAGCGCCATGAGCAGCACGGTCAGCGCGGTGAGCACCCCGAGGGAGAACTTGCGCCGCGCGGCGGCGTCGAACCACTGCCCGCTGACCGGGGCCGTCACCGCCACCAGCAGCCCGCCCGCACCCAGCGCCCAGCCCAGCCAGGCGCTGGCCGAGACGCCGCCGGGCAGATTCTCGCCGACCTTGTCCGTCAGGTACACCGAGAAGACGAAGGTCAGCACGAGGGCCTGGAACGCCGACGATCCCCAGTCCCAGAGTCCCCAGGCGATCACCGGACCGCGTCCCGTGGCCTGCCCGACCGCCTCGTCGCCCGCGGCCCGTCCGGATGCTTCCGCCATGCGCGCAGACTAGGCGACCGCGCGCGTCCCGTCGTGCCGAATCGCACAGTCCGCGCACCCGGCGCCGCCGTCGCGCGCACCCGGCGCCGGACCGCGTGCGCCCGGCACGCCGGGGACCACGCGACGCGCCGCCGACTCTATGCACTAAATTGCATAGTACGTACCGTCTCAGTTACCCTCGTCGCATGGCCCTCGAACACGCGCTGCTGGTATCGCTGACCGAACGCGCCAGTTCGGGCTATGACCTCGCGCGGCGCTTCGACAAATCCATCGGCTTCTTCTGGAACGCCACCCACCAGCAGATCTACCGCGTGCTCAAGCGTATGGAAGAACAGGGCTGGGTGAGCGCCGAAGCCGTGGCGCAGGAGGGCCGCCCCGACAAGAAGGTGTACACCGTCAGCGACGCGGGCCGTGCCGAACTCACCCGCTGGATCGCCGAGCCCAGCGACACCGGCCCGATGCGCAACGAACTCGGCGTGAAACTGCGCGCCGCCGCGCTGGCCGACACCCCGGCCCTGATCGCCGAATGGCGGCGCCATCGCGACCAGCACGCCCAGCGGCTCGAGATCTACCGCACCTTCGAGAAGACCGATTACCCCGACCCGGACCAGCTCTCCGGGCGAAAACTGCACCAGTACCTGGTTCTGCGCGGCGGCATTCGCGTCGAACAGGGATTCGTCGACTGGTGTGACGAAGTACTCGACGCCCTCGAACGCGACTCAGCCCGGTCGCAGGCGTCCGACCCGAAAGGCACTCGGCGATGAGCGCTTACCCGCATCTGTTCGAACCCCTGGACCTGGGATTCACGACGCTGCGCAATCGCGTGGTCATGGGTTCCATGCACACCGGTCTCGAGGATCGGGCCTGGCACACCAACCGGCTCGCGGCGTACTTCGCCGAACGCGCCAAAGGCGGTGTCGGCCTCATCATCACCGGCGGCTACGCCCCCAACCGCACCGGCTGGCTGATGCCCTTCGGCGCGAAGCTGACCAACAAGACCGAGGCCTACCGCCACCGCGCCATCACCAAGGCGGTGCACGCCGAGGGCGGCAAGATCGCGCTGCAGATCCTGCACGCCGGCCGCTATTCCTATATGCCCGGCAGTGTTTCGGCATCGGCCATCAAGGCGCCGATCAATCCGCTGAAGCCGCGCGCGCTCTCGTCCAAGGGCGTCGAGCAGACCATCGACGACTACGCGCGCTGCGCCCACCTGGCCAAGTTCGCCGGGTACGACGGCGTCGAGATCATGGGCGGCGAAGGCTATTTCATCAACCAGTTCCTCGCGCCGCGCACCAACCGGCGCAAGGACAAGTGGGGCGGCAGCTCGGAGAACCGGCGGCGCATCGCCGGGGAGATCGTGCGCCGGGTACGCAAGGCCGTCGGGCCCGACTTCATCATCGTATTCCGTTTGTCCATGGCCGATTTCGTCGAGAACGGGCAGACCTGGGACGAGATCGAAGCCGTGGCCAAGGACGTCGAGGCCGCCGGCGCGACCATCATCAACACCGACATCGGCTGGCACGAGGCGCGAGTCCCGACCATCGTGACCTCGGTGCCGCGCGGGGCGTTCGTGAAGTGGACCGCGAAGGTCAAGGACGTGGTGAGCATCCCGGTGTGCGCCTCGAACCGGATCAACATGCCCGAGACCGCGGAGGAGATCCTCACCCGCGGCGACTCGGACCTGGTGTCGCTGGCGCGGCCGCTGCTGGCCGATCCGGACTGGGCGCGCAAGGCCCAGGAGGCGCGCGACGACGAGATCAACACCTGCATCGCCTGCAACCAGGCCTGCCTCGATCACGCGTTCCAGATGAAAACCGTGTCCTGCCTGTTGAATCCGCGCGCGGGCCACGAGACCGAGCTGGTGCTGCTGCCCACCCGGCGTACCCGCAGGTTCGCGGTCGTCGGCGCGGGGCCGGCCGGCCTGTCCACGGCGGTGAGCCTGGCCCAGCGCGGGCACCGGGTCGATCTGTTCGAATCCGACGACAAGATCGGCGGCCAGTTCGACATCGCGCGCCGCATCCCGGGCAAGGAAGAGTTCAACGAGACCATCCGCTACTTCACGCGCCAGCTTGAGATCACCGGTGTCAGTGTGCATCTGAACACGCGGGTGGACGCGGCGCGGCTCATCGCGGGCGGTTACGACGAGATCGTGCTCGCCACCGGCGTCAAGCCGCGCATTCCCAACATCCCGGGCGTGGACCATCCCAAGGTCCTCACCTACGCCGAACTGGTGCGCGACGGCAAACCGGTCGGCAAGAAGGTCGCGGTCATCGGCGCGGGCGGCATCGGCTTCGACGTGAGCGAATTCCTCACCGTGGAAGGGCATCCCAGCCTGAAGCTGGACGAGTGGGAGGAGGAGTGGGGCGTGACCGAGGATCCGGACGCGCGCGGCTTCCTCACCGCGCCCAGGCCCTCCCCCGCCGCCCGCGAGGTGGTGCTGCTGCAGCGCAAGTCCTCGTCCTTCGGCAAGGATCTGGGCAAGACCAGCGGCTGGGTGCACCGGGCCGCGGTCAAGGCCAAGGGCGTGGAGCAGATCGGCGGCGTGAACTACGAGCGCATCGACGACCGCGGCCTGCACATCAGCTACGGCGAGAAGCGCGAGCGCCCCACCGTGATCGAGTGCGACAACGTGATCCTTTGCGCCGGACAGGAATCCGTGCGCGACCTGGAGGCCCCGCTCCAGGAGGCGGGGGTGAAGTTCCACCTCATCGGCGGCGCCGACCTGGCCTCGGAGCTCGACGCCAAGCGCGCGATCAACCAGGGCACCCGCCTGGCCGCGGCGCTGTAATGCCGAACCTCACCCGCCTGGGCCTGCCCGGATCCGAGCAGGCCTGGGCGGCACTCGGTTTCACCATCACCGACGGCACGTTCCGGGTCGGGCAGGTCACCTGCGTCCTGGGCGAGGCCGCCTGGGGATTCGACGAAACCCACGCCGCCCCGGACACTCTCGGCGTGCCGTACCTCGGCGCTGCCGAGCCGAGCACCGCCGAAACGCTGCGTCCCGAACCCGGCGTCTCACCACGCGAGCATGCCGGGGACGCCGACGTAGCGATCGTGCACCCGAACGGCGTCACCATCATCGACCACGTCGTCTACTGGGCGCCGGAGATGGATGCGGCGGTCGCCGATCTCTCGGCGGTACTGGGCATTCCACCCCGCCGCCGATTCTTCCCGCGCGGCCCCGAAGGCCCCGAGATGGCCTTCTACCGCGTCGGCGAGCCCTTCATCGAGGCGGTGGCCTCCGGCCTGCCCCCGGCCCTGGTCGGCGTCGCGTTCCTGACCCCCGACCTGGACGCGGCGGTGGCCGCCGTCCGCGCGACCGGCGGTCCCATCGGCGATCCGAAGCCCGCGGTACAGGGCGGCCGAATCGCCGGCGTCTGGCGCGGGCACGTGAACTGGGGCATCGCCTTCATGGAACCCAAGCCCCGCCCCTGATCATCGCGACTCGTCGAGCCCCCGCCGATTTCGGCGGGGGCTCGCGCGGTTACGGCCCGGTCGCAGCGGCCGGGTGCGCTGCGGGTCGCCGGACAGCCAGGGTCAGCTCGTGCCCGCAGCGGTGCGCTGGTGCGACCGTCCGCCGCGCACGGGGCGAATTCGCTTCGCACTCCCTCTCCGCGTGGGGAGTATCTATGGGTAGGCTTCGCCCTCGTGAGCTTGCCTGCGCCTACCGCTGAAAATCGTGCCGTCGTCACCGGGTCGTCCTCCGGGATCGGGGTCGCCCTCGCCGAAGAGCTCGCCTCGCGCGGGTACTCGCTGATTCTCGTGGCGCGGCGGGAGGAACTGCTGACCGCGCTGGCGGAGAAGCTGACCAAGAAGTACGGGATCGTCGCCGAGGTGCGGGCGGTCGACCTGTCCAACCGGGAGCAGCGCGCGCCGCTGGCCAAGGAGCTCGCGAGCCGCGACATCGCGATTCTGTGCAACAACGCCGGTGTGGCGACCTTCGGCCCGCTGGCCAAGCTGGACCTGGACTACGAGCGCGACATCATGGAGCTCAACGCCGTCGCCGTGCAGGACCTGACCCTGGCGGTGCTGCCGAACATGATCGAGCGGCGCAGCGGCGGCATCCTGGTCACCGGCTCGGCGGCGGGCAACATGCCGATCCCGAACAACGCCACCTACGCCGCCTCCAAGGCCTTCACCAACACCTTCGCCGAGTCGCTGCGCGGGGAGATGAAGGAGTACGGCGTGCACGTCACGCTGCTGGCTCCCGGCCCGGTGCGCACCGACAACCCGGATCAGGACGAGGTCGGCAGCAAGATCCCTGAATTCATCTGGGTCACCGCCGCGCACACCGCCAAGATCACCATCGACGCCCTCGCGCGGAACAAGATGCGCGTGGTCCCGGGCCTGATCAGCAAGGGCATGAGCCTGGCCGGGCAGTTCGGGCCGCGCGCGATCACCTCCGTGGTCGCGGGCGCCGCGTACAAGAAGCTCGGCGGCTAGTCCGGCCTCGTACGACGCCGAACGGCCCGATCTCGCAGGCGGTCAGCCCGGCGGGATCGGGCCGTTCCCGTGTCGGCGCACGCGCCCGTGCCTTCCGTCCCGGCGGCTCCCCGACCGATTTCCGTCAAGATCGGGTTCGCGCCCGTCAAGGCGGCGTAGCGACTCGTCCACGACCATGTGTAGCGGCGTAGTCCTGGAGTCGGCCCCGCCCACCGAACGACGGGGACGACACAGGAGACACCGTGACGCTGCTCGACATCTTCCCGTCGCTGCGGTCGGGAGGCATGCTGCCCCGCCTGGATCCGGCGGTGTGGCCGCGCGAAACGCACTACGACCCCGACGGTCGCATCACCGTCGGCGGGGTGGCCCTGGCCGATATCGCCGATCAGTACGGCACCCCCACCTATGTGCTCGACGAGGGCGAGGTGCGCGAACGCTGCCGCGCCTACCGCCGGGCATTCCCGGACGCCGAGATCATCTACGCGGGCAAGGCCCTGCTCACCCGAGCGGTCGCGGAGTGGATAGGCGATGAGGGCCTATCCCTGGACGTGTGCTCGGCGGGCGAACTCACCACCGCCCTGGCCTCCTGGACCGATCCGCGCCGAATCGTGTTGCACGGCAACGGCAAACCCTTCGCGGAACTGGAGACCGCCGTCAACTGCGGCGTCGGCCGGATCGTGATCGACTCGCTCACCGAGATCCCGCTGCTGGCCGCGCTGGCCACCCGCCCGCAGCAGGTGCTGCTGCGCATCTCCCCCGCCATCGACGTGCACGGTCATCCGGCGGTGCGCACCGGTGTCACCGACCAGAAGTTCGGGTTCCCCATCGGCAGCGATCTGGTCGCCGAGGCGGTGGAACGCATTCTGCGCCAGCCCAATCTGGATCTGATCGGCCTGCACTGCCACATCGGCTCGCAGATCTACGATCCCTTCCACTACGGCGAGGCCGTGCGCCGCATGGTCGGCGAGATGGCCCGCATCCAGGCCGCCTTCGGCATCACCCTCGGCGATCTCGACCTCGGCGGCGGGCACGCGGTCGCGTACCGCAGCGGCGACGCCGAGATGAACCTGGCCGAACTGGCGGACGTCATCGACGACGGCCTGGACGCGGCCTGCGCCCGGCACGGCTTCCCGCGCCCGAAGATCGCGCTCGAGCCGGGCCGAGCCATCGTCGCGCGCGCCGGGGTGACGCTGTACCGCGTGCTGTCCGTCAAGCACATCGACGGCCGCACCTTCGTGACCGTGGACGGCGGCATGAGCGACAACCCGCGCGTCGCGCTGTACGGCGCGCACTACGAGGCGGTCGTGGCCAACCGCCACCCGACCGGGGAGCAGATGACCGCGACCATCGCCGGGCGCTACTGCGAGGCCGGGGACATCCTGGCCACCGGCATCCGGCTGCCCGCGGACCTGCGCCCGGGCGAGGTGCTGGCCATGCCCTGCACCGGTGCCTATCACCACAGCCTGGCCTCGTCCTACAACGGCGTCGGCCGCCCGCCGATCGTCGCGGTCGGCGACGGGCAGAGCCGGGAGCTGGTGCGGCGCGAGACCATCGAGGATCTGCTCGCCCGCGACGTGGGATGAGCGGGTGCGGCGCGCTCGAATCGGTTGCGGCACGGGCCGCAACCGAATCCGGCGAACGCGTCAGCGCTTGCGGGTGCCGAAGATGCTCCGGCTGATCTCCCGGCCGGCGACCGTGGCCGCCGAGCGCAGGAAGTTCTTGAACGCGGTGTTGTTCACGATCTTCTCCGCCATGGATTCGTCGATCGGCTCCGCCTTGGCCCGGCCGCGCGCAGGGGGCGCTTCCGGAGCCGCAGCGGCGGCGGCCGCGAGCTTCTCGGCCAGGATCTCGTAGGCCGAATCCCGGTCGATGGTCTGCCCGTACTTGCCGTACAGCGTGGACTGCTGTGCGCGGGAACGGATTCCGTCGTCACCGATGGTGTCCATGAGCGAGCGCGGCGGCTGCATGCGCGCCCACGCCACCGGGGTCGGGGCGCCCTTCTCCGACAGCACCGTGACCACGGCCTCGCCGATACCCAAAGAGGTGAGCGACTTTTCGAGGTCGTAGACCGCGGTCTTGGGATAGGTGCGCACGGTCTTGGACAGCGCCGCCTGGTCCTCGGGGGTGAAGGCGCGCAGCGCGTGCTGGATGCGCGCACCCAATTGCGAGAGCACCGGATTGGGGATATCGGTGGGCAGCTGGGTGCAGAAGAAGACGCCGACGCCCTTGGAACGAACGAGTTTGACCGTCTGCTCGACCTGCTGCAGGAACGCCTTGGACGCCCCGGTGAACAGCAGGTGCGCCTCGTCGAAGATGAAGACCAGCTTGGGTTTGTCCATGTCACCGATCTCCGGCAACGTCTGGAACAGATCGGCGAGCACCCACATGAGGAAGGTCGAGAACATCTGCGGGCGCGCGGCCTGCGCGCCGAGTTCGAACAGGGTGATCACGCCCTGCCCGCCGGCCACCCGCAGCAGGTCCGCCGGATCCAGTTCCGGCTCACCGAAGAAGGTGTCGCCGCCGTCGGCCTCGAGGTTGACCAGCGCGCGCAGGATGACGCCGGCTGTGGTCGCCGAGACGCCGCCGATGCCCTTGAGCTCCTCCTTGCCCTCGGGACTGGTCAGGAACGTGATGACCGCGCGCAGGTCCTTCAGATCGAGCAGCGGGAAGCCGTTCTGATCCGACCAGTGGAAGATCAGCCCGAGCGTGGATTCCTGGGTCTCGTTGAGCCCGAGCACCTTTGACAGCAGGATCGGGCCGAAGGAGGTGATCGTGGCACGGATCGGCACCCCGATGCCGTCGGTGCCGAGGGAGACGAACTCGCACGGGAAGCCCGTCGGCTTCCAGTCCGGATCCCCGGTTTCCTGTGCGCGCGTGCGGATCTTGTCGTTCTCCTGTCCCGGCTGCGCCAATCCCGAGAGGTCGCCTTTGATGTCGGCCACCACCACCGGAACCCCGGCGGCGGAGAGCTGTTCGGCGATGCCCTGCACGGTCTTGGTCTTACCGGTGCCGGTCGCGCCCGCGATAAGGCCGTGCCGGTTCATGGTTTTCATGGGGATGCGCACCCGCGCGTCGGGGTGCACGGTCCCGTTCACGATGACGGTGCCGAGTTCGAGGGCCAGGCCCTCGAAGGCGTAGCCCGCCGCGATGCTCTGCGCGGCGGCGGTGTCGGCGTCGGCGGGGGTCGCGTCGGCGGCGGCAGCCTTGCCCGCGCCGGTCTTCGACTCCTGCGCCGGCTCGGCCGCGGCTTTGTCGGCCGCTTCCTGTGCCGCGGCCTCCTGTTCGGCGGCCTCGGCGGCCGCCGCCGCTTCCGCAGCGAGCCGCGCCGCGTCCTCGGCGGCCTTTCGTGCCGCCGCTGCCTTCTCCTGCGGGGTGGTCATCGCGCTTCCCTCCGTCTGCTCTGCCAACTGCGACTGCTCCGACGAACTGCCCAACCAACATGCCGACCGCCTGGTTCTCGCGGCGCGCTGGCAAAGATAATGCCCGGTCGAACGGCAAGAGTGGGCCGACGCGGCCGGGCGCGGGGGTCGGGGAAGGCGAAACGACTACCCTTTCCCAGGTGTCAGACAAAGTGGTGTGGATAGATTGCGAGATGACCGGCCTACGCCTGGACAGCGACAAGCTGATCGAGGTCGCCGCGCTCGTGACCGACAGTGACCTCAATATCCTCGGCGAGGGTGTGGACATCGTGATCCACGCCGACGACGCCGCGCTCGCGGCCATGCCGCCGGTGGTGGTGGAGATGCACGCGCGCTCCGGGCTCACCGACGAGGTCCGGCGCTCCACGGTCACCCTGGCCGAGGCCGAGCAGCAGATCATGGACTACATCAAGCAGTACGTGCCGACCCCGCGGACCGTGCCGCTGGCCGGCAATTCCATTGCCACCGATCGCGGTTTCCTGGCTCGCGACATGCCCACCCTGGACGCGCACCTGCACTACCGGATGATCGACGTCAGCTCGATCAAGGAGCTGGCCCGCCGCTGGTACCCGCGCATCTACTTCGGTCAGCCGGAGAAGGGCCTGTCGCACCGCGCCCTGGCCGACATCAAGGAGTCCATCAAGGAGCTCCGCTACTACCGCCGGACCGCGTTCGTCCCCGCCCCCGGCCCGTCAACGGCGGAGATCGCCGCCGTCGCCGCCGAACTGAATGCCGAAAAGCAGACCGAAAATACGACCCAACCAGCCGATTAGGTTCTCGGCGCCGGGTCGCGCTACGATCTATCGCGCCGGAAACAACCGGCGATGGTGACCGTAGTTCAGTTGGTAGAGCACCAGGTTGTGATCCTGGCTGTCGCGGGTTCGAGTCCCGTCGGTCACCCGAGCACGAAGGCCCCGATCTCCGGATCGGGGCCTTCGTCGTTTTCCGCGGTGTCGGCGCCGCCCACTACTGTCCCGATCGTGTTGCCTATTCCGTTGCGGGTGGATGTTCAGGGCGCGATCGAGATCGCCGGGGCTGCTTTATCGTTCGAGTGGGCTTGGACGCGCGCGGACGTCGAGCGCTTCGCCCGGACCGTGGGCTGGGCACCACCGGATTCGCGTGGCGCGGCGGACGCGCCGAGCACGCGGACTTCCCTGTCGATCTGGGCGCCCGATGCCGTCTTCTGGCACCACGCCGGCGACCTCTGCCAGATCCACATCGCCGTGTCCGACGCCCCGGCCGGTGATCCTGCCGACAGCGAGCGACTGCGCACCTCGGCGGCCGGCGCAGCCGTGACAGCGCTCACCTCGTTGCTCGGCGACCCGGTGGACGGCCACATCGGCACCGCCGAGGGGTCGGTGTGGGAGCGAGGCGAGGTCAGCATCGGAATCTCCGCCGCGGACCGCGTCGAGCTGGTGCTGGTGAATCCGGCCTGGCAGAGGTTTTGGACACAGCGGCGGCGCGCCACCGCCGCGGGTATCGACTCCCTTCACCTCTCCGACGATCGAACGCGCCCCCACCCGGGTCGCCCATCACCCGAAAACGACTTCAACAGAACACGATTCGAGCCGAACTCGGATCGCCGGTGGAAGAGTTACGTCGACCTGGATCTGTCCGGAGCGCTCGCGATCACCCACACCGCCTCGGCGTTCGACTGGACCTGGACCCGCGTGGACGTGGAACGCTTCGCCGCCCACGCCGGATGGGAGCTGGAAGACGACGCCGCGCACGGAGACATGATCTACGCCGCCACCGGGTTCGAGGTGAACGATCCGAAAGCCATATTCTGGCTCGACGGCGAAGCCCTGACCTCCCTCGACATCATGATCAGCGATGATTTCAGTGACATCGACCTCGAGGACGAGGGTTATGCCCACCTGGTGACAGCGCTGGAGCTGGCCATGTGCGCGGCCCTGACCGGATTTCGCGACGAGCTGGGCGACCCGCTGCACGGCAGCCTGGGATCCGGCTCCGACCTGTGCTGGGAATTCCCGGGTTTCGTGGCCGGCCCGAACCACAACTACGACTCGATCCTGCTGCAGATCTCCGGTCCGGCCGAGCGCGAACAGGGCCTCGCGGACTCGGCCGAACGGGTCGTGTCCCGCGTCCGAGCCGCCATATGGGAGCAGCTCACGGCGGATTTCGCCGTGGTTGTGGCCGCCGTGCACGCGGGCGGTTCCGGCGTCCGGATCGAGGCCGGCGGGGGACGGTTCGCCACCGTCACCGGAGGCCCCGAGGGATTGGAGCTGACGCTCGGAGCCACGCCCACGGCGACGAGATGGAGATTCAGCGAAAGCACCCGGAACCACCTGGTCGAAGACCGAGGATGGACGGCGCCGAACCGCGCCCGACCGAACTGGCACAGGCGACTGGACGCGCCGGCGCTGTTCCGGGACTACCTGGACCTGGCCCGGTCGGCGATCTGGGCACTGCGGACGGCCGGGGAGGACTGCTCGCCTGCGACGCTGCGGTTGCACACCTCGGCGGCGGATCCCGGCGCCGCGTGGCCCTGGACCTGAAGGACGCGTCGAGCCCCGCCGGATCCACCACCGGTGCCCGCGCTCACGGCCGGTACGCGGTGACGAACTCCGTATCCGCACCCACCGCACCGACTCTCGCGGCGCCGCCGGGAGAACCGACGGGCTCGGTCCGGCCCGGGAGGACGTCGGTGAAGAACCGGGCGTTCTCGGTCACGAAATCTTCCTGGCCGGGCGGCATGTCGTCCTCGTAGTAGATCGCCTCGACGGGGCAGGCGGGTTCGCAGGCGTTGCAGTCGATGCACTCGTCGGGCTGGATGTAGGCCATGCGGCCGCCGACATAGATGCAGTCGATCGGGCATTCCTCCACGCAGGCGCGGTCGAGCACATCCACGCAATCCGCGCCGATGACGAAAGTCATTGCAAGCCTCCCTGGAGATAGGTGCCCGCCGGGTCGAGAAGGTGCGGGGGCACGGTTCAACCATCGCGGGGACGGGGGCCCTGCGGTAGACGGCGAACGGTGCGCACCTCATAAGGGCGGCTTATGGGGCCGGAGCGGGCGCGGGCACGCATAATCGACGCTTATGACCCTGCCCCCGGGAACGCCCGACCTCGAGGTGCTGGATCTGCTCGCCTCGGTCGCCGAACTCGGCAGTCTCGGCGCCGCCGCGCGCCGGCACGGCATCACCCAGCCCGCCGCGAGCATGCGGATCACCGCGCTGGAACGCCGGCTACGCCTGCGACTGCTCGAGCGCGGACCCACCGGTTCCACGCTCACCGAACCCGGGCGGGCGGTCGTCGGCTACGCGCGGCCGCTGCTGGCGGCGGCCCACACCTTCGCCGACGGCGTCGCCGGGCTCCGGACCGCCGATCAGCCGAGCCTGCGCATCGCCGCCTCGAAAACCATTGCCGACCATCGCATGTCCCAGTGGCTCACCGCGCTGCGCGCCGCGCGCCCGGAGGTGGCGGTGGCCCTCGAGGTGGGCAACTCGCGGCAGGTTCAGGACTGGGTGCGGGACGCGCACGCGGACATCGGATTCGTCGAAGGGCCGCATCCGCCGGTCGAGCTGGTCAGCCGGGTCCTGGGCGGCGACGACCTGGTGGTCGTGGTCGCGCCCGGGCACCCGTGGGCGCGGCGCACCGCGGTGACCGTGCCAGAGCTGGCCCGCACCGCCCTGCTGTGGCGCGAACCCGGCTCCGGCACCCGCGACACGGTGTGGGAGATCCTGGCCGCCACCGCCGAACCCGCCCGCCCCGCAGCCGAATTGGGCTCGGCCGCCGCGATCCTGGCGACCGCGCGCGGCGGACTCGCCCCGGCCATCCTGAGCGGCCTGATCGCCGAACCCGACCTGCGCTCCGGCGCACTCGTGGCCGTCCCCGTCGCCGACGCCGCCCTGACCCGCAAGTTCCGGGCCGTCTGGCGCCGCCAGGCCCCGCCCGCGGACCCCGCCGACCTGCTCGTGCGCATCGCCGAACAATTCGAACGACCGCCCGGCGCAGCCTGATTTCGCACCGGAATCGCTGTGCCAGAATGCGGCATGACCATCAAGATCGACGCATTGGATTCCGCGCTACTGGCGGAATTGGCGCGCGACCCGCGAACGCCGATCCTGGAATTGGCGTCCCGGCTGGGGGTCGCCCGCAATACCGTGCAGGCCCGGATGAAACGCCTGGAATCGGCCGGCGCGGTGCGCGGCTATCCGCCGAACGTGGATCTGCAGGCCCTGGGTTTCGCGGTGCACGCCTATGTCGGCGTGGAACTCGATCAGAACAAGATGGACGCCATTGTCGAAGCGCTGCGCGCGTTTCCGAACGTCCTGGAAGTGCACGCCACCACCGGCCGCGCCGATCTGCTCGTGCGCATAGCGGCCCGGTCGCAGCAGGATCTGCTGGCGATCATGCAGCAGGTCCACACCATCGCCGGCGTCAAACACACCGAGACGATGCTCGCCCTGGCCACGCCGATCGAATATCGCTGCCTGCCGCTGGTCGAGCATTTGACCCGAAATCCCGGCACGCCCTGATGTGATGCGGATCTCTTCGCGCTCGAGCAGAATGCTGCCCGCTCGCGAGTGCCGCAGATCACTTTTGAGCAGTCTGATCAGTTTTTCGACCGACTGTTGACACCCTCACCCCATCCCGGCAAGTTTCGCTGCACCGATTGCTTTACGTCCCTTCGTTCGCAGCTCACGACCTGGGCTGTGGGAAGAGTGGTGAGTAGTTCATGACCAGCGTTGCCTGCCCGTCCTCGCTACCGCGGACCACCGCGCCGTACGAGTTGGCCGACCGCTACCGCTCGGGCTCCGGCCCGGTCCTGCTCACCGGCGTTCAGGCCATCGCCAGACTGCTGGTCGAACAGCACGTGCGCGACATGCGCGCCGGGCACCGGGTCGCGACCTTCGTCTCCGGCTATCAGGGCAGCCCGCTCGGCGGGGTCGACAAGATGCTGCTGGGCATGCCGACCGTGCTCACCGAACACGACATCACCTTCGTGCCCGGCTTCAACGAGGAACTGGCCGCCACCGCGGTCTGGGGCAGCCAGGCCGACCTACCCGCCGGCAATCCGACCCACGACGGGGTCGTCGGGGTCTGGTACGGCAAGGGCCCGGGCGTGGACCGCGCCACCGACGCGATCCGGCACGCGAACATGTACGGGGTCAACGCCCGCGGCGGGGTGCTGCTGCTGGTCGGCGACGACCCGGCCTCGAAATCCTCGACGGTGCCCGCGGTCAGCGAACGGTCCCTGGCCGCCATGGGCGTGCCGGTGCTGTTCCCGCGCAACGCCGAAGAGATCATCACCATGGGTATGCGGGGCGTGGCTCTCTCCCGCGCCTCGGGCTGCGTGGTCGCGCTCAAGATCGTCGCCGATGTGGCGGACGGCGCGTGGACCGTGGACGGCTCGGTCGCCGACCTCGCGGTGACGGTGCCCGAAGTCCACTGGGAGGGCAAGCCTTTCCGCTACCGGCAGCGACCCATGGCGGCACCGACCGACAGCGTGCTCGCCGAGGCCGATCTGTACGGCCCGCGCTGGGATGTGGTGCGCGCCTTCGGGGCCGCGAACAACCTGGACGTGATCGAGGTCGACCCGCCCACGGCGCGTCTAGGAATAGCGGCCACCGGAACCACTTTCGACGCTGTGCGACAGGCCCTGCTCGACCTGGGCGTCGACGAGGCCGCCCTGCACCGCGCGGGCATTCGCCTGCTGCGCATCGGCATGCCGTATCCCCTGGGCGCACAGCAGGTCACCGAATTCGCCTGGGGGCTGGAGCAGATCGTGGTGGTGGAGGACAAGACCGCCTTCATCGAAACCCAGATGCGCGAGATCCTCTACGGCACGGTCGCACCGCCGCGCATCATCGGCAAGCTGGACGAGCGCGGCGCGGCGCTCATGCCCTCCGACGGCGAACTCACCCCCGGGCGACTACTCGGGCCGATGCGCCGGGTGCTGCGCGATCGCGTCGAGCTGAAAAAGGCCGCTCCCCCGGCACTCTCGCTGGAAGTGCTCTCGGCCAAGCGCACCCCCTACTTCTGCAGCGGCTGCCCGCACAATCGTTCCACCGCGCTGCCCGAGGGCTCGATCGGCGGCGGCGGTATCGGCTGCCACACCCTGGTCACCATGTCCGGGCGCGCCGACAGCGCGGTCACCGGGCTCACCCAGATGGGCGGCGAGGGCAGCCAGTGGATCGGGCAGGCCCCGTTCACCGATGTCCCGCACCTGTTCCAGAACATCGGCGACGGCACGTTCTTCCACTCCGGGCAGCTGGCGGTGCAGGCGTGCGTGGCGGCGGGGGTGAACATCACCTACAAGGTGCTGTGGAACGAAGTCGTCGCCATGACCGGCGCGCAGGACGTGGAGGGCGGGCTCACCGTCGCGGGCCTGACGCACAAGCTCACCACCGAGGGCGTGCGCCGCATCATCATCTGCGCCGATGATCCCAAGCGGCACAGGCGGCGTGCGCTGGCCCCGGGCACGCTGCTGTGGCACCGCGACCGGCTCGACGAGGCGCAGCGGCTGCTGCGCGAGGTCGAGGGCGTCACCGTCATCATCTACGACCAGCACTGCGCCGCCGATGCCCGCCGTCAGCGCAAGCGCGGCACCCTGCCCACCCGGAACACCCGCGTGGTGATCAATCAGGCGGTGTGCGAGGGCTGCGGCGACTGCGGCACCAAGTCCAATTGCCTGTCGGTGCAACCGGTCGAGACGGAGTTCGGCCGCAAGACCCGGATCGATCAGACCTCCTGCAACACCGACTACAGCTGCCTGGACGGTGACTGCCCGTCCTTCGTCACCGTCGAGGTGTCCCCGGACAAGAAGGGCCGCAAGGGTTCCGGGCGTACAACCGCCGAACCGCCGGCCGTGGCCGATCTCGCGTTCGGCGCACCGGTCGGCACGCAGAACGTGCTGCTGGCGGGCATCGGCGGCACCGGCATCGTGACCGTCAATCAGGTGCTGGCCACGGCCGCGCTGCGCGCCGGGTACGAGGTGGAGAGCCTGGATCAGATCGGACTGAGCCAGAAGGCCGGTCCCGTGGTCTCACATCTGCGTTTCTCCACGACCGCGCTCGAACCGTCGAATCGGCTCACGCCCGGCAGCGCCGACTGCGTGCTGGCCATCGACCTGCTGACCGCCGCCGATCACCGCTACCTGCAGTACGGCAATCCGGCGGGCACCATAACCGTGGCGTCGACGAGCGAGACGCCGACCGGGGACATGGTGTACGACCGGTCCGTCGCGCATCCGCCGGTCGCCGATCTGCTGGATCGCCTTGCGACCGTGTCCCGTTCGCTGCATCACTTCGACGCGCTCGCGGCCGCCGAACGGCTGTTCGGCACCACCGCGGCGGCGAACTTCCTCATGGTCGGCGCGGCCGTGCAGACCGGCGGGCTGCGGCTGCCCGCGGCGGCGATCGAGGAGGCGATCGGCATCAACGGCGTCGCGGTGCCGGCGAACATCGCGGCCTTCCGCTGGGGGCGGGTGGCGATCGCGGATCCGGCGGCCTTCGCGGCGGCGGTCGACGCGGTGCGAACGCCGGCCCGCGTGCCCGCGCTTCCCGCGGATCTCCTGGCGGACAACCCCTTCGAGGGTGAGGTACGCGAACTCGTCGAGCGCCGGGCCGGCGAGCTGGTCGCCTACCAGAACGTCAGGGTCGCGCGCCGGTACCTCGATACGGTGCGGCTCGCGTGGTCGGCCGAGCGCGCGATCACCGACCGCACCGACTTCAGCGCGGCCGTGGCGCGGGGACTGTTCAAGTTCACCGCGTACAAGGACGAGTACGAGGTGGCGCGCCTGCTGGTGGATCCGGCCTTCCTGGCCGAGGTCCGGGCGCAGGTGCCCGGTGGTGAGAAGCTCACCTACAAACTGCATCCGCCGGTCCTGCGCGCGCTCGGGCGCAAGAAGAAGATCGGGCTCGGGCCGAAATCACATGTGGCGCTGAAGGTTCTCGCCAAGGGCAAGGTGCTGCGCGGCACCCGGCTGGATCCCTTCGGGTACGCGCACGTGCGAAAGGTGGAGCGGGAGTTGCTGGCCCACTACACCGGGATGGTGCGGCGGCTCGCCGCCGAGCTCGACACCGCGGGTTACGACACGGCTGTCCGGGCCGCCGGACTACCCGATCTCGTGCGCGGCTACGAGGACATCAAGCTCGGCACCGTCGAGCTCTACCACTCGGGACTGCGGGAGCTCGGCATCGACTACTGATCCGGCTCAGGCACGTCCGAGGTCCGGGTCACCCGGTCGCATGAGGGGCGACCGGGTGATCGGGACGACCGATCACGTTCTCCGAACCACCATCCCGGCCCGAATCGATTCCGACCGCCGCGACTCCACCGACACGGCGGCCCAGACCTCTGCGTGGACTTGCTCGTCTTGCACGAAACAGCAAGTACCGCAATGAAAGACGAGAACCACGCCCCGCACGCTTCGGCCTGAACCGACGATGCGACACCGCCCGTCCAGGCCACCCGACACGCGAGGCCCGGCGAACCGAGACCATCACCCGGCCGACTCCCGGCCTCCCGCCGTGAAACAGCGGCGACCAGCGCCCCGCCCCGGCGGCCCACCCGGCCGCACCGGGCAGGGCATCCAGAAAGGAAGCACCCGTGACCGCAATGCACACCGACGCAGGGGTTTTCGCTCGCTCACACGAGCTGAGCCCGCGCAGCCACGAGCAGGTGGTGTTCTGCGAGGACGACCGGACCGGTTTGAAGGCGATCATCGCCATTCACTCCACCGCACTGGGTCCCGCGCTCGGCGGCACCCGGTTCTACCCGTACGCGAACGAGTCCGCCGCGCTGCAGGACGTGCTGCGCCTGTCCTGGGGTATGACCTACAAGGCCGCGGCGGCCGGGGTGAATCTCGGCGGCGGCAAGGCCGTCATCATCGGCGATCCCGCGCGCGTGAAAACCGAAGCGCTGCTGGCGGCGTACGCGCGCTTCGTGGATACCCTAGGCGGCCGGTACATCACCGCGGGCGACGTCGGCACCGACACCGGCGACCTCGATGTCATCGGCCGTCACACCGCGCACGTGACCGGTCGCAGCGTCGCCGCCGGCGGCTCCGGCGACAGCGCCCGTCTCACCGCGCTCGGGGTCTTCCACTCCATGCGGGCCGGGGCCGAGGCGGTGTGGGGCACACCGTCCCTGACCGGGCGCACCGTGGGCGTGGAAGGCGCGGGCAAGGTCGGCGGCGAGCTCGTCGCGCTGCTGCTCGCCGACGGCGCGGAGGTGTGCGTCAGCGACGTGAACGAGGCTGCACTACAGAGGATTTCACGAGCGAATCCCGCGGTGCGACTGTTGAGCACGGTGCGCACCGCGCCGGTGGACGTCTACGCGCCCTGCGCGCTCGGCGGCACGCTCACCGAGGACAGCGTGGCGGCACTCGAGGCGAAACTCGTGTGCGGCGCGGCCAACAACCAGCTCGCGCACCCGGTGGTGGAACACGCCCTCGGCGAGCGCGGCATCACCTGGGTTCCCGATTTCGTCGCCAACGCCGGCGGGCTGATCCAGGTCGAGGGCGAATTGCGTTCGGCCACAGCGGCGGACGTGGAATCGGATGTGGCCCGCATCTACGACCGCTGTCGCGACATCATCACCGTCGCGCGCGGCGAGGGCATCGGCGCGGGGGCGGCGGCGAACCGATTCGCCGAGCGCCGCCTGGACGCCATTCCGCGGGCGAACTGACCGCGGCGCCGGAAGTTTCGAGGAGGAGACAGTACGTGGCGATCACCAGCGGCATGTTCCGCACCAAATCCGTTGAACAGTCGATCCGGGACACCGACGACCCGGATTCCAAGCTCCGCAAGGACCTGACGGCCCGCGATCTCACCATTTTCGGTGTGGCCGTGGTCATCGGCGCGGGCATCTTCACCCTCACCGCGCGGACGGCGGGTTCCGTTGCCGGGCCCTCGGTGTCGCTGGCCTTCGTCTTCGCGGCGATCGCCTGCGGGCTGACGGCGCTGTGCTACGCGGAGTTCGCGTCGACGGTGCCGGTGGCGGGCAGCGCGTACACCTACGCGTACGCCACCTTCGGCGAGGTGATCGCCTGGATCATCGGCTGGGATCTCATCCTCGAGTTCGCGCTGGCGGTGTCGGTCGTGGCCAAGGGGTGGTCGCAGTATCTGGGCGAGTTGCTCGGGCACCAGGTGTCGATCGAGCTCGGATCGCTGCGGTTCGACTGGGGTGCGGTGACGATCATCGTGGTGGTCGGCACGCTGCTGGCGACGGGAACCAAACTCTCCTCGCGGGTTTCGGCGGTGGCGGTGGCCATCAAGCTGGGCGTCATCGCGCTCGTGCTGGTGGTCGGCGCGACCTACTTCAAGGCGTCCAACCTCTCGCCGTACATTCCGCCGTCGCAGCCCTCCGAGCACGCCGAGGGCGTGCGCCAGTCGCTGTTCGCCTGGCTCACCGGCTCCGGCGGCACCTCGTTCGGCTGGTTCGGCCTGCTGTCCGCGGCGAGCCTGGTGTTCTTCGCCTTCGTCGGCTTCGACGTGGTCGCCACCACGGCCGAGGAGACCAGGAACCCGCAGCGCGACGTCCCACGCGGCCTGTTCGGCTCGCTCGCCATCGTGACGGTCCTGTACGTCGCGGTCTCGCTGATCCTCACCGGCATGGTGTCCTACACCGAACTGCAGGGCGAGGACGCCACCCTGGCAACGGCTTTCGCCATCCACGGCGACACCTGGGTGAAGAACATCATCTCCGTCGGCGCGATCGCGGGCCTGTCGACCGTTGTCATGGTCATGTACCTGGGCCAGACCCGGATCCTGTTCGCCATGTCCCGCGACGGCCTGCTCCCCCGCTCACTGGCCCGCACCGGCGACCACGGCACCCCCGTCCGCCTGACCGTCCTGGTAGGCGTGGTCTGCGCCCTGCTGGCCGGTTTCGTGGACTTCGGCACCCTCGAGGAAATGGTGAACATCGGCACCCTGGTCGCCTTCGTCATGGTCGCGGTGGGCGTGCCGATCCTGCGCCGCACCCGCCCCGACCTGAAACGCGGCTTCCGCGTCCCCCTGGTCCCCCTGATCCCGATCCTCGCGGCCGTGGCCTGCCTCTGGCTGATGCTCAACCTCTCGATCGAGACCTGGCTGCGCTTCGTGATCTGGATGGCCCTGGGCATGCTCGTCTACGTCGCCTACGGCCGCAAACATTCGGTGCTGCGCAAGCAACCCGCACGGGAAGAGGTACCCGCGCGCTGACACCCCCGCGTCGGCCCCGCCGCGTCGGCCCCGCTCCGAATGGACCGGGGCCGTTGGCGTTCCGCCGGACCGACCGCGCCACCGGATCGGGTGTCGCCGATGTCGGGCACTGCGGGCAAGATCATCGGGAGGCCCGGTCGCGGGTGGGGAGTGCAAGTGGAGAGGCTGCGCGTGAACACGCACGATGACGAGGATCTGTGGGTCATTCCCGAGGAGTGGCGGGCCCGAGCGACCCCGGTTCGTGGACTGAACGACCCGCCACCGCACATCCCGAATCCGCATGCCGTCGAAGAATCGCAGCGGATCCTCGATCTCTATCGCCCCCAGCTCGAACTGTCCCTGAACGAGACGCGCGCGCAGGGGAACACCCGAATCGCCGAGGCCGGGTCGGCATATCTGAACGCCGCCGGCACACTCGCGGAACCGCTCGGCGCAGCAGCTGTCTGGACCCTGTTGCAGAACGACACCGTGAGTTGCGGTTGCCACAGGACCGACACCCACCACGCCCATCGGGCAAGGATGCTCGGCGACATCCTCGATGGCTGGATTCACACGCACGGTTACGCCTTCGCGACCGAGGCCGCGCTGTGCTGCACCGTCATGGACGAGCTGCCGCGGGGGCTTCCGTCCGAATTCCCCCGTGGCGCTTTTCCACTGGGTCCGATGCCCTCGGGGTACGAGGTACCGTGGACCTTCCGGCAACTCGGTCTCCCGCTGCGCACACGATTGGCGACCGCACCGGAGGACGAGTACCGAGCGGCGATGGCCCGGGCCGAACCTCTGCGCACGAACCCCGGCAGCTTCGCCATGCGGCTCGCGACCTCGTACCTTTTTCCCGAGCGCCAGGATTGGGTGGACGCGGACCTCACTTTCCCATTGCCGAAGGGCGGCAAGGCTGTTCGGTTTCTGCTGTCCGCGCTGAGCACGACGGATCAGCTTGCCTTCCGACTCACCTGCGGAACGGAGCACATCGATCGCCTGGACGGTGACTTCTTCGCCCTGCTGATCCGACTCGGCGTCCCCGCCACCACGCTGATCGTGCGCCAGTTCCAGCAAACCAGCGTCGTCGCCACCGAAGTCCTGCGCGAAGTCGCACAGCTGCTCGTCGAATTCCCTACCGACGAGGCATATCAGGCCCTGCTGGATCGCCGAGAACTGAAGCAGGTCGCGGCTGCCCTTCCGGCCGCGAATCGCCGCTATCCACGCCGGGCGATGCGATTGCTCTCGGCTCAGGTGGCCGAATCCGACGATGTCGCGCTGATCCGCATGTTCCGCAAGCACGCGGTCGAACACCGCGAACTGGTGGCCGACTACGCACATCCCGACACCCACCACCTGGTGGCATTGCGACACCACCTGCCGTGGGCGCAGCCCGACACACTGCCCGAACTCCTGATCTCACCCCCGTGGACGCGGCGGAGAAAAAGGCCCACAGCGCTTTTCGACACGATCGAGCACCGGCGGGCGGCACCGGCCTGGCGACCCGGGGAGAAAGAACGCTGGCGGGAATACCATGGCGCGGAAGCCGCCTACGGATACCACCGCACTCTGCCGTTCGACGACCAGCTGCGTGCCACACTGCCGGGCCACACAGCGCATCTGCTCGCCGACGCGCCCGATGCGGAAGCGCTGCACGGGCTTCGAACCATACGACCCGGTGCCCTGACCGCCTGGCGGGGAACCGCGCCGACGCGGCCACTGACCATGCTGCTCGGACGATTCGGCGCCGAGGCGGTCGGCTTCGTGCTCGCCGCGGCGACAGCGCGCCCGGCCGCCCTGGCACGCGCTCTGTTCCCGGTCGACGGCACCGCCGTCACCCTGGCCATGCTGCGCTGGCACGCGTCACACACACTGCGGGCGATCACCTTCGAATGGTTCGACCGGCATATCGGCACCGCCGCGACCGATCTCATCGCGGTGGCGCTGGGTCCGGCGGGCGCCGACCGCACTCTCGCCGAGAACGCGGTGCTGGATCTCACCGCGCGCGGCCATCGTGCCGCCATCGACGCGGCCGCCGCCCACCTCGGTGTTGCCGCCGAGAGCGCGATGTGCGCTCTCCTGGAGGGCGATCCGGAGCTGCTCAGGTCCGCGCCGACTCGATCCGTTCCGCGGTGGCTCTTTCCAGAGCTGCTACCTCAGATTCGCCTCCGCTACGAGGAGCATGCCCTCCCGGAGTTCGCGGCAGGCTATCTGATCACCATGCTCATGATGTCCACGCCGGCCGATCCGTATCCCGGCGTAGCACGGGTGCGGGCCGTGCTGAACCAGAACTCGCTGGCGGAGTTCGCCTGGGAGATCTTCGAATCCTGGTGCCGGGAAGGGCATCCCGGCAAAGACGTGTGGGCGCTGCACGCCTTGGGCCTGCTGGGCACCGACAGGATCGCCGACCGACTCGTCGCACGCATCGAGAGCTGGGCGGGGAGCTCGGCGCATGGCAGAGCCACCGCGGGCATCGCCGCGTTGGCGACGATGGGCACCGCAAGCGCCCTCGCCCGAGTGGAAACCATCGCGCGCGAATCCCCCTCGCGATGGCTTCGTGCCGAGGCGGAACGCCAACTGTACGAAGTGCTCCGAGCCCGGGGGCTGACCCCCGGCGAATTCCCCGAACAATTGGTACCCCGCCTGGACCTCGACGACAGTGGCACCCGAGCGCTGGACTACGGCCCGCGGCAATTCACCATCGGAATCGATAGGCGGATGCGGCCGACCGTCACTTCCAGCGGTCGCCACCTTTCCGAGCTACCGAAACCGGCTCCCACCGACGATCCGGAGCTGGCCCGGACGGCCCGCCGGGCATTTCGCACCTTCACCGAGGATCTGCAACTCATCACCAGCGAGCGAATTCGCCGGTTCGAACACGACATGCTGCGCGGGCGGCGCTGGCGGTCCGACGCGCACCACCGGCATTTCGCGGATCATCCCGTGTTACGTCAGTTGGGGCGACGCGTCGTCTGGGCCACGTTCGCCCCCGACGGCGCGATCACCGGATCCTTCCGGATAGCCGAGGACCTGACACTCGCCGATGTCAGCGACGCCCGCATCGAGGTCGGACCGGACACGCTGGTCGGTGTCGCGCATCCACTTCATCTCGGTGCTGATCGCGACCGCTGGCGCGCCTTGTTCGCCGACTACGAATTGCTCCAGCCGTTCGAGCAACTCCACAGATCCACGCCGGCTTTCACGCCCGAGGAGGCGGCGGAGAGCGTGAATTCCCGCTTCGCGGACATCACGGTCCCCACCGCCAAATTGATGGACATGGTGGCGAACGAGGGCTGGAGCGTCTACGAGCAGGACTGCATCGTGAAGCGAATAGGCCCCGACCTCGTCGCCCTGGCGCTCGACTCCGGCAATACCCTCCTCGATCTCGAGGCCGCCGAGCACACGATCCTCTTCCTCGAAGTCGGGAAGGGGAAGTTCGGCGACCTGGACCCCATCGCGGCCGCCGAACTCCTGCGCCGCCTGGAGCGCCTCACCGGAGCCCGCTCGTGACGACATCGCCGGGCAAGGAAGAACGCTGGCTCGTGCCGAAGAGCTGGCGGACGAAAGCGGCTCCGTTCCGGGGTGTGAACGATCCCGCGCCGCGGGCGATCGACCCGAATGCCGCTTCCGCGGTACAGCCGGTTCTCGAGGTGTACCGGCCGCAGATCGAGCGATCACTGCGGCTGACACGGGAACAAGGACATGGCGGGATCGCCGATGCGGCGGAAGGGTATCTGGAGGCGGCCGGAACCGGGTCCCCGCTCGGCGCCGCGGCGATCTGGTCACTGGTGGCCGAGGATTACCACAGCTGCGGGTGTACGTCTCCGCTCGTCCACGCCGAACACCTCGCGGAGGGCATTCTCGACAGTTTCCTGGATAGCTGGATCCTGTTGCGCGGGTATGGGTTCGCAGCCGAAGCCGCGGTGCTCTGCAATGAGCTCGATCCGCAGCGCGGCTTCGACACCCAGAAGCGCTGCCACCACTATCCGTTGCGCCCCATGCCCGCCGGTGAGGGCAGCCCGTGGGCATTTCGGCGGTTGGCGCTGCCGGTGCGGGCTCGCCTGGCCGAAGCGCCGGAGCGGGAGTACCGGGACGTTGTGGCGCGGCTGGCGAAACTGCGCGCGGCGCCCGGGACCGTGACGATTCGCGTGTCGACCTCGTACCTGCTTCCCGAACAGCAGGATTGGGTGAACGCCGATCTGACGACGCCCGCTCAGCGGGGTGCACCGTCGCCGCACAGGCTGCTCGCCTCCGCGTTGATCAGCCCGGAGCAGCTCGAACTGTTGCAGCCGAACGATATCGACGACAAGGTCGAGTACAACCTGCTCACACAGGTGGGGATCGCGGCAGTTCCGCTCGTGATAGCCGGATTTCGGACAATGAGCACGGACTGGATGCCCACTATTCGAGCGGCAGCCGGCCTCCTGGCCGAATTGCCCACCGATGACGCCTATCTCGCATTGCTCGACCGCAGCGACCTCAAACCCGTCGCGGCGGCACTGAGCAAGGCGGGCAAGCGGTATCCACGCCGTGCGATGCGGTTGCTGTCCGCACGGTTGGCGGAGACCGAGGATGCGGTGCTGCGCAAGGTGTTCCAGCTTCATGCGCTTGCACATCCTGAACTCGCGGCGGAGTTCTCGCCGGTATCGGAGACCGAGCCGGTGCTACCGGATGCCGATCCTCGGGATCTTCCCGAACTGCTCACCGCGCCGCCCTGGCCGACCGAGCGTCCCTACCCGCATCTGATCCCGCTGGCCGCGCCGCACCGCCCTGTCGTCCTGCGGTGGGCGCCCGGGGAACGCGAGCAATGGTGCGAACCGGCCCGGTTGGACTACCCCTACGACCCGGAACTGTCCTGGGACAGTCAATTGCGTGAGGCCATCGCGGCGGGAGCGCACGCCGCACTCCTCGATGCCGCGCCGGCCGAGTACGCCCTGGACGCGCTGCGAACCGTCGAGCCGGGCACGCTGTACTCCTGGGGCTTCGAACCCGCCCACTCTCCGCTGCTGCGACTGCTCGCCAGGTACGACATAGCGGCCGTGGGTTTTGCGGTGGCGGCCGCGCGCACCGATCCGGATCTGCACGCCGAGATCCTGGGTCCGTTGGACGGCACCGAGATCGCGCTCATCATGTTGCGTTGGTGCGGGGCGAAAGCCACCCGGGACCGTGCACTCCCCTGGTTCGAGCGGCATGCGGGGACGGCCGCGATCGACGTGGTGGCGGTCGCGCTGGGTCCGGTGGGCAAGGATCGCTCGCTCGCCGAGGCGACGCTGCGCGAACTCGTCGCACTCGGGCATCGACCGGAAATCGACGCGGCGGCGGCCGAGCTGGGATCCGCTGCCGTGGCAGCGATTTCGATAGTGCTTCCGGCTGATCCACTGCGGCTGCTGGGGGTGCCGGTGCGGAAGCCGCCGACATGGCTGGCACCGGAGCTGTTGCCGCGCATCCGAACACGCAGCGCCACGGCGGTGCTACCGCTCGCGGCGACACGGCATCTGCTGACCATGTGCCTGCTGACCACCCCGGATGAGCACTATCCCGGCCTGCCCACCGCCCTCGCGGTACTCGACCCCGACGACGTGGCCGACTTCGCGTGGGCTGTCTTCGAATCCTGGGAAGCGGCCGGATATCCCGGTAAGGATGCGTGGGTCCTGCACGTGCTCCGGCTCGTGGGCACCGAGGCGACCATGTCCCGGCTGGCCGCGGTCATCGGAACCTGGCCGGGCAGATCCGCCTACACCAGAGCGACTTCCGGACTGGCGGTCCTCACCGCGTTCGGCACGAGAACCACACTGCGGCTGGTGGAACGTATGACCCGGAAGCCGACATCCGAATGGCTCCGGAGCGAGGCCACCCAGGTGCTTGCTGCCGTCAGCGCGGCCCGGGGCGTCGATCCCGACGCCTTCGCCGAATACCTGCTCCCCGACCTGGGCTTGGACGCGGACGGCACCCGCGTCCTGGATTACGGGCCAAGGCAATTCGTGATCGGTATCGACGCGGCCCTACAGCCCACGGTCACCCTGAACGGCACCCCGCGGGCCACCGCTCCCGCGCCCGCCGCCTCCGACGATCCGGTCGCGGGACCGGCGGCGCATCAAGCCTTCCGCACCTTCAAGGCCGACCTGAAAACCTATACGAAAGAACAGATTCAGCGCCTGGAGCGGGCTATGGTCACCGGCCGCCGCTGGACCCCGCGGACCCACCGGGAGCTCTTCCTCGACCATCCGGTGCTGCGCCCGCTGGCGCGCCGCGTCGTGTGGGCGACCTTCGGCCCGGACGGTGCGCCCACCGGATCCTTCCGGATCGAGGAGGACCGCACACGCGCCGACGCCACCGACACCCTGTTCGACCTGCCCCCGGACACCTTGATCGGCGTCGCGCACCCACTCCACCTTCCGAACTCCCTGGGCCGATGGCGAGAGGTGTTCCACGACTACGAACTCCTGCAGCCCTTCGAGCAGATCGACCGCGCCGCTCCGGTTCTCACACCGGAGGATGCTGCCTCGAACCAGCTAGCCCGCTTCGTCGATCGCACCGTCACCACGGGCAACATCTACGGCCTGAGCAAGGACTACGACTTTGCCTGGAATCTCACCGACGGCATCTGGACCCAGCTCGACCCGACGCACATCCTGCGAATCCGATTCGATTCGGGCTCCGGTCATTTCGACCAGAATGCCAGCGGTCACCGCATAGTCGCCATCGACCTCGACCACGGGACCTTCGCCGACCTCAGCCTGACCCCGATTGCGCTGACCGAATTCCTGCGCCGTCTGGAACGCTTCGCGCACCTGCGCGCCGCCCCCGCGGCGCGCTGAGGATTCCACTCGGCCGGGAGGGGGCTCGCCGCCCGCAAGCTCCGATCACACCGCGTACGGCCGTCGGCTCCCGCTCCGGCCATCGATACCGTTGCGGGCGAGCCGAGTCGGATGTGCTTGCGATCAGGCGGGCGGTTCAGTCAAGGACAGGACGGCCGCGACGATCGCGTCCCATTCCGCGCGCGGCGGCATCTCGTGGCCGGTGTGGGCCAGAACGTGCAGGCGGGCGCCGGGGATCGCGGCGGCCAGGGCCTTGCCGTGGGCGAGGGGGAACAGGGGGTCCTCGTCGCCGTGCAGGACCAGGGTGGGGGCGGCGACCTCGGCGAGGCGGTCGCGCCAGGAGGGGCCGGGGTCCAGGAGGAACGGGTTGGTCAGTTGGGCGGCGATGTTCGAGGCGTGGGCCACGACCCGGGTCGCCTGGGCGCGGCGGGCGGGCTCGTCGAAGGGGCGGGACGTGGCGGCGAACGGGCGTTCGGCGGCGACCAGGTACTCCGCCACCGCGGCCGGGTCGGACCAGTCCGGTTCGGGCGCCGCGCCGCCGAAGAAAGCCTCGAGCTCGGGGGTCATGGGCGGGAGATCGTCGGCCCCGTGGCCCGGGCCACCCGGGGTCGACGACGAGAGCACCACGGCGGCAACGCGTTCGGGGTGCTCGATGGCGAGCAGCTGCACCACGGCCGATCCGCCCGACATGCCGTAGAGCGTGGCGGCGGACAGACCGTAGGCATCCAGGACCGCGAGCGCGTCACCCACCACGTCGCGCAGGCCGTGCGGCGGCGCGCCGACCTCCGAGCTGGACGACTTACCGGAATCCCGTGCGTCATAGCGGATTACGTAGCGTCCGCCGGCCACCAGCCGCTCGATGAACTCCTCGTCCCACGCCAGCATGGAATCCCCCGCGCCGTGCAGCAGCACGATCGCCGGATTGCCGGCGTCGCCGAAAGCCTGGGTGTGCAACACGATTCCCGCGTTCTCGACGTTCCGCTCGATACCACTCATGACCCTGCCTCCATCTCCGTTACATGTAACGCAAACCCTAGCGGCAACTTCGTTACATGTAAACAGAATCGGCTAAACTGACCCCATGTCCCGCCCCACCGCCCGCGACCTCGACGCCTGGCACGCCTATCGCCGCCTGCACCTGTTCGCCGACGCCGAGATCGCCCGCGAACTGGAGCAGGACACCGGCCTGTCCATGCCCGACTACGAGGTACTCACCGGAATCGACGACCTCTGGACCCCGGAATCCTGCGTCCGGGTCCGCGGCCTGGCCGCCCACCTGCACTGGCCGCACAGTCGCCTGTCCCGCCAACTCGGCCGCATGGAGAAGCGCGGTCTCATCGCCCGGGAAGCCTGCGAACGCGACGGGCGCGGCGACGACGTCCTGCTGACCGAGGCCGGCCGCACGGCGCTGCAAGACTCCACACCCGCACACCGGGCATCGATCGCCCGCCACTTCACCGATCTGCTGACCCCGGCCCAGCTGACCGCCCTGACCGAGATCGAACAGGCCGTCGCCCGGAATCGGACCACCGGATAGCTCCGGCCCGCACTCGCGCGGCGCGCCGGTTGCGGCGGACCGGGCCGATTCGCGAGGCTGACGGGGTGCGACTCATCGATCTGTCGGTTCCACTGCGCAGCGGCATGCCCGTCTATCCCGGCGACCCGGAGGTGGCGATCGAGCCGGCGTTGACGGTGACGGGGGCCGGGGTCAACGTGCTGCGGGTGCACATGGGGTCACAGAGCGGAACCCACGTCGACGCACCCCGGCATATCGACGACGCGCTGCCCGCCCTGGACGCGGTGCCACTGGAACGATTCACGGGGCCGGCGGTGGTCATCGACGCGCGGGGACTCGCGCCGCGCACGGCCATCGGGGCCGCGGCGTTCGAGGGGCGGGTCGCACCCGGACAGATCGTGTTGATCTGCACAGGTTGGTCGGATTTCTGGGGGACGGACGACTACCTCGGCCACCCGTTCCTGAGCGTGCGGGCGGCCCGCTACCTCGTCGACGCCGGAGTTCGGACCGTCGGCATCGACGCGCTCAGCGTGGACCCGACCCCCGCGCACGACATTCCGGCGCACCTGGTGCTGTGCCGGGCACACGCGGTGATCGCCGAGAACCTCACCGGACTGGCGGCGGTACTGGCCGCCCAGGAGGCCGGGGACACGGTCGAAGCGTCCCTGTTTCCGCTGCATATCCCCGGCGCGGACGGCGCCCCGGTGCGCGCGGTGGCCCGGATCCTGCCCGCGGCGAGGGCTCGGGCATAACGCTTCACCGTGCTAGCGCCACGGGTCGATCACGGGTATCCCCGCCGCCACGAACGGGGTGACATCCCGTGTGGCCACACTGAATTTCGACACGTCCGCGATGGCGGCGATCATGCCGTCGGCTGTCGCGACGGCAGATCCCGCGGCTCGCGCGGCAGCCATCAAGCGTCCATAGCTTTCGGCCGCGTCCAGGTCGTAGGGCAGCACGCGCCCTGCGAACAGCGGCAGCAGGTGATGCTCGAGCTGTTCGAGCAGAATGTCGCGGCGGCGACCGTCGGGCAGTAGCGCAGCGCCGTAACGCAATTCACCGACGGTCACGGCGGTCAGGTACAGGGTCTCGAGGTTCTGAGCGTCGATCCAGGCGATCACTCCCGCATCTGGAGCCTTGCGCAGCGGTTCACTGATGACATTGGTGTCGAGAATGATCACTAGTCGAACTCCAGAGGCTCGGCCGGCGTGCGATCCCGGTTGTCGAAAACGGCGTGCTCGTCATCGGTCAGCCCGACGTCACGCCCGATGCCGGCCAGGAGCGATCCGAGCTTGATCCGGCCGGGCGGCTGCACGGCATCGGTGATGATCTGCCGCAGCTCGGCTTCGGCACTGCGCCCGTGAGCGGCCGCACGCTGCTTTATCGCGCGATGAACTTCCTCGGATAGGTTCCGCACCACAACGCTCTTCATCTGATATCAGCTCCTCGGGGTTGCTATCAATGATAGCGTTGCCACAGAGTGATATCACGCATTCGACGCCGATCGAGGATGCCGAGGGCTCGGACATAACGCTTCGCTGTGACGGATGTGGCACTGTATCGGAATTTGTGGCGCGCAACACTCGATCTTCGTAAACTGCTGGGCGACACCCGGGCGGCGTCGGGGCCCCCGTTTTCCAATGCTCGACCAGAGAGATCCACGTGAACCGTTCCGCCGTCACCACCTTGCTAGCCACCGCGGCCATCATGGTCGCCGCTCCCGCAGCCAGCGCGGACATCGTCCTGTCCGAAGTTCCGAACTCGGTCGCCGAAAAGAAGAAGAACGACGACCCGATGCAGACGATCGCTCCCGGTTCCGGCGGATCATCCGACGACATCAACACCGGCACCTCGGGCGGCCTGGCCACCACCGGTTCCACCGGCACCGGCTCGTTCGGCCTGCCCAACCTCGACAAGCTGCTCTTCGGCGAATTCGACTCGCTCTGCGCGGTCACCGGTAGCGCCTGGACGATCCTGGGCGAGACCAGCTTCGGCTGCGGCAACCTGGAGAAGAAGCCCGGCGACGGCTTCTGACGCCGAACCCCCGACGGGTTCCAGCGCGCACTTCGAGCATGCGAAAGGGGCGCCGACTACACGGTCGGCGCCCCTTTCGCTGTCCTGACTCAGCGGTTGTCGTCGGCGTTGCCGGCCTTCCACTGCTCCCACGGGATGTTCCAGTCACCGAGGCCGTCGACGCCCGAGAGCGTCCCGCCCACGGTGTTCTTGACGATGGTGATGTCACCGCGCTTGGCGTTGTCGTACACCCAGCGCGCGTTCTCCGGGCTCAGATTCAGGCAGCCGTGGCTGGTGTTCGACGAACCCTGCGCCCCGACCGACCACGGCGCGGAGTGGAAGAAGATGCCCGAGTACGAGATTCGGGTCGCCCAGTCCACCGGCGTCTTGTAGCCGTCGGGCGAGTTCACCGCGACGCCGTAGGTGGAAGAATCCATGATGATCTTGTCGTGCCGGTCGGCGACGATGTAGATCCCGTTGTCGGTGGGCGTGCTGTTCTTGCCCATCGAGGTCGGCATGGTGCGCACGACCTGACCGTTCTTCTCGACCGTCACCTGCTTGGTGTCGTCGTCGGCGGTGAAGATCGTCGCGTCGCCGATGGTGAAGCTCGACGTGATGTCGGTGTCGCCGACCAGACCGTTGCCCAGATCGCGGCCGTAGACCTGCACGGCCACGTCGACCTTGGTGCCCGGCGCCCAGAAATGCTCGGGCCGCCAACGGACTTCGCGGTTGTTCACCCAGTAGAACGCGCCCTCGACCGCGGGGGTTGTCGTGATCTTGATGGCGTTCTGCGCGGCCTTGCGGTCCGGGATGTTCTCGTCGAACTGGATGGCCACCGGCTGACCGATGCCCACGACCTCGTTCTCACCGGGCAGCAGGTAGGGGTGGGTGCGGTTGTTCGGGGAGATGGTGGCGAAGCTCAGCGAGGTGCTGCTCGCGCCGCCCAGGCCGATGGCTTCGACCTTGAGGGTGTAGGTGCGCGCGAAGCCGAGCTGTTCGGTCAGCTTCCAGGAGCGGCCGTCCGCGGCCATCTCCCCCGCGACCGCGCGGCCCTCGGGGTTGGTCAGCGTAACCGAGCTGAGCTTGCCGTCCTCGACCTTCAGCACCAGCGGATCGGCGGGCGAGAAGCCCTTCTGGCCGTCCTTGACCGGTGCGATCAGCTTCGGCTTGACGAGCTCGCTGATGGGGTTGGAATCGATTGCGACCGAAGAGGAATCGGGTGTGCTCGACGAACAGCCCACCAGGGCGAGGGCGAGGACGGACAGCACCGCCGTCGACCCCAGCCACGTCGAACGGCGCCGGCTCGACCGGAGCCGACCCTGACCAATACTCATTGCAACCCCAATTCACGTCTCGGTGCGCAGCTGGACACCGAGGATTCGGCCCCGACCACACGTGTTCGACCCACCACGCCCGCGGGGATCAGGTCGAGATCACGCCTGCAGTCATTCTGCCAGGCACCACCGACCTGACAAACGACAACGCGTCCGGACCCCTCGGGGTTCATCCGGTTCATCACCCGCGGGCCGCACTTCGTTAACACCGTTCGAGGAGATCTTCGAACCACGCAAAAACCACCGACAACCAGGCGATTTCATATTTCGCGGCAGAGCCTGTTAATGTTTCTACCGCACCGCAGAGAGGCCGACACCGAGAGGGAGAGGCCGCGAAGCACGGAGCATGCGCCATTAGCTCAATTGGCAGAGCAGCTGACTCTTAATCAGCGGGTTCGGGGTTCAAGTCCCTGATGGCGCACTTCAGAAGGCCCCCGGCGATTCGCCGGGGGCCTTCTTCTTTTGTTGCCGAATCGATGCCGGCCCCGATCCCTTCGGCGGGTCGCCCGAATACCCACGGTCCCGCTCCCCACACCGAACGTGAGCAGAACCACATTCACCATTCCCCCAAATCACTCACTCGACCGCTGCCGGACACCCCGGTAGCTGCCGGGGGCCTTTTCCCGCAGTGCGGGTGGCCCGATCGTGATCTCCCGGCGCGGCGAGCCGCCCTGTCCGGTTCGGCGTGATTGTTAGCGTCGCCGAGTGGACCCCAACCCGCAGTGGTCACCGGAAACCGCCGTGCCCGAGGCGGACTCCGCGATCGCGCCGCGCACCGCGCGCCTGATCGTGCTCGGGTGCGTGATCGCGCTGATCGCCGCGCTGGCCGCCCTGGGCGTGCTGGCGCTCGGGCAGTGGCGCGACACCAGGGACACCGACGCGGGCGACCGGATCACCAGCTCCGCGGCGGGCATGAGCTTCGCCGCCCCCACCGGGTGGGAGGAGATGCCCCAGCAGGACGGCGGCGGCCTGGTCTTCGGCCAGGCCGCGCTGACCCGGATCGACGGCGCCGACGGCATGATCCTGCTGGGCCGCCTGGACCAATCCCTGTTCGCCGCCGCCGAATCCGACGACGCGCGGGCCGCCTGCGAGCTCGGCGGCGGGATGGGCGAGTTCTTCTTCCCCGACTCCGGACAGCGGATCGACGAGACGAGTCACGACCTCACGGGCCGGGACACCACCGGCAAATCCTGCTTCTACCGTGTCGATTTCGACGACACCGGCGCCACGACCGCCGAGGTCTACGCCGCGGTCGTGCGCTCGGGCGAGCAGCGCTGGTGGATCACCTGGCTCAGCGACACCGACGCCCCCATCGACCTCGACGCGGCCGCCCGGCTGGCCGAATCCATTCGGCCGCTCTGACTTCGGCGAGCCCTCAGCCGAGTTCGAGGCTCGTCACCCCGAAGACCCGATCCTGCCGGTGCGCCCGCAGCGGCCCGGTGTACATGCGCGCGGTGTCGAAGGTCGGTGTCAGCCCGGCCTTCTCGAACAGTTCGACCGCGGGCGCGTTGGTCAGCGGCACGTCGATCGCCAGCGCCCGGCCGCCGGCGTGCGCGGCCAGCGCCGCGACCAGTTCCCCGGCATCGGCCGCGCTGTCGGCGAACAGCGGGCCCACCCGCAGCGAATCCCGTGCGGGACGGACGGTTCCGAAGCCGGACACGACGCCGTCGACCTCGCGCACCACGGTGTGGTGCCCGGGCTCGGCGAGCCAGGCGTCCAGGAACCGGGGCCGATCGGCGGGCAGGCAGCCGGAGTCGTAGCGATGCAGGGCGGGCGCGTCGGCGGCGGTGGCCGCGCGCACGGCGGCGCCGGGGGCGGGCACGGCGGGAACGCCGACGAATCGCGCACTGCGATAGGCAAGTTCGAAGCCGCTGCGCCGATAGTCGTCCTGCCGATCGGGGACTCCGTCCAGGCCGATGGTCCGGGAGCCGGCGTGCGCGATCCCGGCCTTCCAGGTCGCCAGGCCCAGTCCGGTGCCCCGCCGGTCGGGCCGCACGAGATAGAACCCCAGGAACGCGTACTCGGTCCCGTAGTTGACCACCGAGATCGCCGAGACCGGTTGCCCGTTCAGGCGGCCGAGCAGAAAGCCCTCGGGATCCTGGGCGAAGAAGGCGGCGATGTCGCGCTCCCCCGGATTCCAGCCCTCGGCCGCGGCCCACTCGCGGACGAGGGACCAGTCCGCGGCGGTGGCCGTCTCGATGGTGAACACGTCAGCGGCTCCCCTGGCATCCGGCATCCCACCACGGTAGTGGCCCGCCACCCCCGCGGGGTCCGGTTGCCGCGGATCGGGGCGGCGCGGTCGCCGGGGATCGATGTCACCGCCCTGGACTAGGCTGAGCGACGTTCCCCAACCCTGTGAGCAGCCCATGAACGACTTCGCCCATTCCGATTCCGCCTCCAGCAGCCGCATGGACAAGGCGCGGCGACTGGCCGCCTACACCTGGCAGCGCGACATCTCCGGGGCCGAACTGCTCGCCATGCCCATGGCCGAGCGACGCAAGCTGGCCCGCGCCGCCGAGGCGAATCCGCCGAGCACCGACGAGACCTGGCAGGTCGTGGCGCGGCTGCTGGCGGAGAAGGACTCGTGGGCCGCGCGCAATCCGGGCCATCCGGCCGCGCGGCGGGAGCGGGCCGACGAGAAGATTCTCTGGGTGAAACCCCCGGTCACGCCCTGGCTCAGCTGACCCGACCCTTGACAGCAAGAAATGAACGGGGGTTCACTGCTTGAGTGTCACCCGACTTCGAGAACCACGCAGGAACCCGGCCCGCCGCCTGGCGCGATGAGCTGACCGGCGGCGACGATTCGCTCTTCGCCGACCGCCCCGCCCCCGACGGCGAATTCACCGGACGCACACTGACTTACGAGGTGACCGGCCGCATCGCCCGCATCACCTTCAACCGGCCCGAACGCGGCAACGCCATCACCGCGGACACCCCGATCGAGCTGGCCACCGCGGTGGAGCGCGCCGATCTCGATCCCCGCGTGCACGTCATCGTGGTGAGCGGGCGCGGCAAGGGCTTCTGCGGCGGCTACGACCTGTCGATCTTCGCCGAGAACGGCATGGAACCCGCGCCGGGCGCGCAGCCCACCGAGGGCACCGTGCTCGATCCGGTGGTGCAGGCCCGCAACCACAATCCGTGGGGCACCTGGGATCCCATGGTCGACTACGCCATGATGTCGCGCTTCAACCGCGGTTTCGCCAGCCTGCTGCACGCGAACAAGCCGACCGTGGCCAAGGTGCACGGGTTCGCCATCGCCGGCGGCACCGACATCGCGCTGTACGCCGATCAGATCATCTGCGCCGCCGACGCCCGCTTCGGCTATCCGCCCACCCGGACCTGGGGCATTCCCGCGGCGGGCATGTGGGCCCACCGCGTCGGCGATCAGCGGGCCAAACGCCTGCTGTTCACCGGCGACAGCCTCAGCGGCGCCCAGGCGGCCGAATGGGGCCTGGCCATCGAGGCGCCCGCCGCGGCCGAACTCGACGAGCGCACCGAGGATCTGCTGCACCGTATTTCGCAGGTGCCGATCAATCAGCTCGTCATGGCCAAACTGGCGCTCAACAGCGCGCTGCTCGGCCAGGGCGTGCTGAACTCCGGCATGATCAGCACCGTGTTCGACGGCATCTCCCGGCACACCCGCGAGGGTTACGCCTTCCAGATGCGCTCGGCCACCGCCGGTTTCCGCGAGGCCGTGCGCGAGCGCGACGAGCCGTTCGGCGACTGGAAGCGCGCGCAGTTCGATCGGCCGGACACCGAGAGCTAGCCGAGATCGGTGCGCTCGGCCTCGGTGACCACCCGGTCCGCGAGCGAGCGCAGCGCCGCGGCCTCGCCCGCGTCCATCTCGTCGATGAACAGCCGCCGCACCAGTTCCACGTGATTGGGCGCGGCGGCTTCGAGCGCCCGCCGCCCGGCCTCGGTCAGGCGCACCTCGCGCCCGCGCGCGTCGTCGGCGGCCTGGCAGCGATCGATGAGTCCGCGTGCGGCCATGCGGGACAGGTGCTTGGACAGCCTGCTCTTGTCCCAGCAGATCTCCGCGCCCAGATCCTTCGCGCGCAACTGCCCGTTCGCCGCGGACAGCGCGACCAGCACCTCGTAGTCCGAGGTGGACAGTCCGTCACGGGTCAGTCCGGCGGCGATCGCGGCATCCATGCGCTGCCGCAGCCGGATATAGGATTGCCAGGTCGCCTGTTCTTCGTCGCTCAGCCAACGAACCATGCGGTCCATGATATCCCGCTTTAGTTGACATGGACACTAACCCGGTGTATCGGCGCGCACGCGGCCGCGGCGGCGAACGTGTCGTAAAGTACGGGCAATTCGTCCACGACGCACGGCCGGAGATCGTTACCCGCAGTAGCGATTTCCGGAGCGAACGGACGGGACCCCTTCCCGCGGAACACCTTCGCGGGGGCGTCGGTCCGTAGCCTTTTACCTGGATGAATAGCTCATCCGGTTGACAATGCAACGGTCCGCAGAAACAGTAGACGCCGGACCCGTACCGGCCGCCGTGCCGCAACCCCGCGGCAGCGGTGGCAATCCGCGCCGAACCGGGCCTATACCAACCTATTGCGCCGACATTGAGGAATACATGAACGTTCGCCGGCTTCTCGTCACCGCCAGCGTCGCGGGACTGACGACCTTCGCAGCCCACGGGGTTGCCCTCGCCAACGTGCCCACGGGATCCTCCGGCACCGGGTCGTCCACCATCGATACCGGCTCGGGCGCCACGGGCTCGGCCAACCTGGCCCAGACCGGCTCCGCCGGTGGCTCGTACAAGAATTGCGACGAGGCCCGGCACGCCGGCCGCGCCCCGCTCTTCCGCGGCGAGCCCGGTTACGGCCCGCACCTGGACCCGGACGGCGACGGATTCGCCTGCCCGACGGTCTGATTCACCCCGGACTACGCGAAACCCCCGGTGCCGATGGCACCGGGGGTTTCTCGTGGTCCCGTATCGCTACGCCGGGTTCAGCGGAAAATCTTGACCAGCACCAGCGTCACGACCAGCGCACCCGCGCCGATGAGGCTGTACTTGATCTTCGGCTCGTTCACCTTCGCGATCAGCGCGTGCTTGGTGTTGTCGGCCAACCGCTGCGGATCGGCCCGCACCGCGAGTTCGTCGAGGGTGTTCGCGAGCCGGCTTCGCGCGGCCTCGATCTCCCGCTCGATCGCCTCGGTATCTCTCGCCACGTCACACTCCTGTCTGAAAGCCGCGTTCAGCGGCACTGTCGTCTCGAGGCCCCGCGCGCGGCCGGACTGCGGCTCGCGCGCCCGCTTACGAGCGGTGCTGTGGAGTGTATCGCTCACACCGCGTCGCGCCCGTCTACTACGGTGGCGGCATGACCGAGAACCACCGACTCAGTCCCGGCGACACCGCGCCCGCCTTCACACTTCCCGATGCCGACGGCAAGGAGGTGTCCCTGGCCGACTACCGCGGCCGCAAGGTGATCGTCTACTTCTACCCGGCCGCCAGCACGCCCGGCTGCACCAAGCAGGCCTGCGATTTCCGGGACAGCCTCGCCGAGTTGAACGGCGCCGGGCTGGAGGTCATCGGGATCTCGCCCGACAAGCCCGCCAAGCTGGCCAAGTTCCGCGACGCCGAGGAGTTGACCTTCCCGCTGCTGTCGGACCCGGACAAAGAGGTGCTGCAGGCCTACGGCGCCTTCGGCGAGAAGACCATGTACGGCAAGACCGTCACCGGGGTCATCCGGTCCACGTTCCTGATCGACGCGGACGGCAAGATCGAGGTCGCGCAGTACAACGTGCGCGCCACCGGCCACGTGGCCAAGCTGCGCCGGGAACTGTCGGTCTGATACCCGGGGCTGGCTGATCCGGCCCACGACACAGAGAAGTCCCGACCCCCACCGGGCCGGGACTTCTCGAATCTCGGTGCAGCCCCCGCACGCGCCGAGAATCAGATTCCCGCACAGGGCATTCCGCGCCGGACGCGCGCTGTCAGCGCCTCAGACGCGGGGCATGGTCTGGGCGGCCCACTGCAGCATCATGCGCCAGTGCCCGTCCCACCAGCTCGCGAACTCGGGGGTGCCTAAAGCGGGCGGCGCGATCTCGCCCGGGAACAGCCCGCCCTCGGCGGGCGACCCGACCGGATGCGTCGGCGCGGGGATGATGGAGTCGAAATTGCCGCCGGTCTGGGGCTCGGGCTGCGACTTCACCAGCGGCTTGGAGGGGCGCGCCTCGGCGTGCGAATCGAGCGCCCCGCCCCAGTTCAGGGTGGCCGGGTCGATGACGACGATCTCCGGATCCGGTTCCGGCGCGGGCTCTTCCAGCATCGGCGCCAGCACCTCGGTGGGCACGGCGGCGTCCTCGGGCAGCACGTCCACGAAAGGTCCCGCCGAACCGGTGTCCACCGGGGCGGTTTCGACCGGCGCGGCTTCGACCGGGGCCGTGGTGTGGAGGTCGACCGGCTGCGCCTCGGTGGTGACGCGGGAGTCGGCCAGCATGGGCTCGGGCACCGTCTTGGACCCGCTGCTCGCGGAGTACATGCCACCCGCGACCAAACCGCCCGCGAGCACGCTCGCCGCCGCGAACAGGGCGGCGGTGCCTCTGGCCCGGCGGATACGCTCGGCCGCCTCACCGGCGTACTCGACCTCGGGCAGCGCCGACAGCGCGGCGCCGATGGCGGGCGCCGCGGTGGCCACCGCGCACGGGATGACGGGCGCGCCGAAGCCGGCCTCCAGGGCGCCGACGACCGCGGGACCGCTTGCGGCGGAACCGATCAGCACCACGGCATCCGGTTTGACCCCGGCCGCGTCGAACTGATCCCAGGCCGCGGTGACCGCGGCGCGCATGGCCTCCTCGGTGGTGCCGCCGCCGTTCAGCGTGACCGAGGCGAGCACGCGGGTGCGCTCGGGGTCGATCAGGGAGAAGGTCTGCGCGCCGGGCACGACCTCGCAGATGGCGAGATCCTCGAACTCGTCCACCCAGGTCATGGCGCGGGCCACCGCGAGATGCGCGGCCTTGGCCGACACCATGGACGCCTCGTGCCACGGGCCGGCGGCCAGCTTGGTGACGATCGCGCGGCGTTCGGCGGCATCGTGGTAGGCCACGGCCGCACCGACGATGTCGCGATCGGGGCTCAACTTGCCCGCGAGTTCCTCGAGGACCAACTCGACGGCGGCGGCCAGATCGGCCTTGGTATCGCCGGTGATCTTCTCCACCCGCTCCAGCACCACGCGCTCGGGCAACTTGTCGCCGGTGTCGGCGAGGGCCACGGCACGCACGGTACCGCGCTCGGTGGCGACACCGATGGTCACCGCGGAACGAACTACTGAGGTGGGAACCACAGATCAGCCTTCCAAGGTCGCTATTGTTCTGGTCATTTACCTCTATGTCGAGACAGCCGGGAAGCAGCTGCGATGGAGGTTCGTCGCCATTCCCGGGTCCGGATGGGTAAAAAACGGGGCGAGATGGGGACACACGAACTACCGCAGCGTGTCATCGGAGTGTCGCTACCTCTAGGCTGTGAACGTGGATGCGCGCACGGGAACCAGGTCGACACGGCGACCGGACCCTGCGTTGGAGTTGCAGGACGACCCGCAGGAACTCATGCCGCGTCGCCGCCCGACGCAGGAACGAAGTAAACGAAAGTTCGACGCGCTGCTGCAGTCCTCGCGCGAATTGCTGGTCGAGGTCGGCTTCGAATCGTTCACCTGCGAGGAGGTCGCCGCCCGCGCGGAGGTGCCGATCGGCACCCTCTACCAGTTCTTCGCCAACAAATACGTCATCGTCTGCGAACTCAATCGCCAAGACCTGGTGGCTGTTTCACAGGAGCTGGCCGACTTCCACGGCGAGATTCCGTCCATGGACTGGCTGCGGCACATGAACGCGCTGGTCGATCACCTGGCCGACCTGTGGATGACGGATCCGTCGCGCCGTGAGGTCTGGCTCGCGATGCAGTCCACGCCCTCCACGCGCGCCACCGGCGCGATTCACGAGCGGGAGTTCGCCGAGGCCGTCGCGCTGATGCTGCGCCAGCTCATGCCGCGCACGCCGCGGGGGCGCCGCTCGATGATGGCGCAGGTGCTGGTGCACGTCGTCTATTCGATGCTGAATTTCTCGGTGCAGGACGGCCTGGCGCACGAGGACGCCGTGGCCGAACTCAAGCGACTCATGGTCGCGTATCTGCTTATCGCGGAGAAGGAATCGCGCCCGGGCGGGCAGCGCAACTCGCTCGAACCCGAGGCCAACTGAAGCCGAGCGGCCCCGGCCGGCGCACGATGACTCTCAGTTCTGCAGCAGGTCCGCTAGCTCGCCCGGATCCTCCAGCACCACCATGGCGGCAGCGGTGTCCCCGTCGTGGGTCAGCGACAGATGCACCCGCACCCGCGGCAGGAATTCCGCCGCGAGCCCGTGCAGCTTGATACTCGGCCGCCCCCAGGCGTCGTTGACGACCTCGATGAGCGGGTACGGGTTGTCACCGATCTGCGGGCTGCGCGCGAAACGCGATGAGGCCCAAGCCTTGATCACCGCTTCCTTGGCGGCCCAGCGGGCGGCGTAGCTGCGTGCGGGATCGGTGCCCTTGCTTTGGCAGTAGCGCCGTTCTCCAGCGGTGAAACTCTCCCGGATCATGGTGGTTCCGGTGCGTTCCAGTTGTTCGGCGAATTCGGAGATGCAGACCAAATCCAGCCCGATACCAAGGATTGTCACTTGTGGGGACTCCTCGATTCCTTCTTGTGCGATCCAATGGGCGCAACATACCAGCGGAGCCTACGGTTCCGTAGGCTCCGCTGGTCGTGGGTTCAGTTGTGCCGCGTCCCACTCGGCCCCGCCGCTACCGGCGGGGCGGGCCGGGGGTTACCGGCAGGCCGGGCCGGGCGGGACGGCGACATAGGTTGCGTCGCTGCCCAAACGGGCCTGGGGCGAGAGCAGCAGATCGGCCTCGAGCTGGCGCGACTGCTTGGCCGGGGTCCCGTCGCCGCCGAGGCGGCGGTCGGCGGGGCGCTCGTACAGCGGGGCGCCGCCGCACATGGCCTCGGTGATCCGCTGGCGGCCGGCGAGCTGACGCTCCTGGGCCCGGCGCCGGTACTCCTCGCGCTTGTCCGGGTCGATGGCGGCCACGAACGCCTGCGGGTGCACGATCGCCACCAGGCCCGAGACGTGCCCGAAGCCGAGCGAGGTGACCAGACCGGCCTTGAGCGGGAAGCGATCTCCCAGGTCCAGGGCCTCGCGCACCCACACCAGGTGCGGGTAGGCGCGCATCTTCTCGTCCACGCAGTCCAGGCTGCGGTTGGGCGGGATGACGCCCTGTTCCAGCACCTGGCACAGGCCGATCATCTGGAACGTTGCCGCGCCGCCCTTCGCGTGACCGGTGAGGGTCTTCTGCGAAATCACGAACAGCGGAGCGCCTTCCGAGCGGCCGATGGCCGTCGCGAGCCGCTCGTGCAGCTCGGACTCGTTGGGATCGTTGGCGGCGGTGGAGGTGTCGTGCTTGGAGATCACCGCGATCTCGTCCGGCGACACGCCCAGCTTGCCGAGTTCCTTGGCCAGCTTGGACTCCGGGCCGCCGCGGCCCGCGCCCAGCGCGCCCAGGCCGGGCGCCGGGATGGAGGTGTGCACGCCGTCCGCGAAGGACTGGGCGTAGGCCACGACGCCGAGCACCGGCAGGCCCATCTCCAGCGCGACGCTGCCGCGGGCGAGCAATACCGTTCCGCCGCCCTGGGATTCGACGAAGCCGCCGCGACGGCGATCGTTGGCCCGGGAGAAGTAGCGGTCGCTGATGCCCTTGGCGGACATGACGGCCGAGTCCGCGGTGGCGGACATGTCGCCGAAGCCCACGATGCCCTCGATGCCGAGGTCGTCGTAGCCGCCGGCCACCACCAGATCGGCCTTGCCGAGCCGGATCTTGTCCGCGCCCTCCTCGACCGAGACCGCCGCCGTGGCGCAGGCCGCGACCGGGTGGATCATGCCGCCGTAGGACCCGACGTAGCTCTGCACCACGTGTGCGAGAGCGACGTTCGGCAGCGCCTCCTGCAGGATGTCGTTGGCGCGCGGCTCACCGAGCAGGTTGTCGATGTACAGCGAGCGCATCGAGGACATGCCGCCCATGCCGGTGCCCTGGGTGTTGGCGACCATGGCCGGGTGCACCCAGCTCATGAGCTCGGCCGGGCTGAAGCCGGAGCCGAGGAACGCGTCCACGGTGCAGACGATGTTCCACAGCGCGACCCGGTCGACCGAGGCCGCCATGTCGGCGGAGATGCCGAAGCGGGTCGGATCCCAGCCGGTGGGGATCTGGCCGCCGACGAAGCGCGAGAGCTTGGTCTTGCGCGGGACGCGAATCTCGGTGCCCGCCTTGCGGGTCACCTGCCAGTCGCCCGAACCCTCGACGGGGGTGATGACGGTCTGCTCGGGGCTGGAGGCGTGGAACGCCCGCGCCTCGGCCTCGCTGTTCACGACGAAGGTCAGGTCCTTGTCGAGGAAGATCGAGGTGAGCAGCGGCACCGTGTTGTCGATCATGGCGCCGTCGTCGCCGTAGCGGCGCACGCCGCAGCGCTCGACCACGGTGTCGTGGTACTTCTCGGCCAGCTCGGATTCGGCGACGTAGTCACCGGATTCGGCGTCGTACCAGCCCGGCTTGGGATCGTTCTCCCAGGTGACCAGACCGGTGGTCCAGGCCAGTTCGAGCACGCCCGCGGCCGAGAGCTGGTCCGAGACCTCCATTTCGAAGCGGGTGCGCGCCGAACCGTAGGGTCCGAGCTCGCCCGCGCCGACGATGACGACCATGTCGTCGAGGTCGGCGGTGACCGTGCCCCACTCGGGGACGGGCAGCTTCGAGCTCAGGGTCGGCGGGGCGGGCAGGGCCGAAATGGTCGCGGCGGCAGCCTCTTCGGCGTCCGCGTCGACGGCTTCGGCCTGCTCGCGGGCTTCCTTGGCCAGGGCGGGCAGGTCCAGCTTGGCGCGCGCCAGACCACCGGTGAGGTCGATCTGCTGCGGTCCGGTCGCGGTGACGATGCGGGCCCGCGAGGTGCACCACTTGAGCAGCTCGTCGGCCATCTCGGCGGTGGACCAGGTGTGCACGCCGGCCTTCTCCACGGCCTCGACCAGCGGGTCGTTGCCGCCCATGAGGCCGGTGCCGCGCACCCAGCCGATCAGCGCGTGCACCAGGGTGACGCGCTCGGCCCAGGACTTCTCCGCGCGCCACTTGGCGACCACGGCGTCGAGCGCGGCCTTGGACTCGCCGTACGCGCCGTCACCGCCGAACATGCCGCGGTTCGGCGAACCCGGAAGCACCACATGCAGTTTCGCGTCCACGTTGTGGTCCGCGCCGACCTTGGACAGCCCGCCGATGAGGCGCTCGACCGACCAGAGCAGGACCCGCATCTCCATTTCGGCGCGGGCGCCGGCGTCGGCCAGGTCTCCCGCGACGCGGGGCGCGGCGAAGGGCAGCAGCAGCGACGGGATCATCGCTTCCTTGACCAGCACCTTGGCGCCACCGGCGTTGTCGACCTGCTCGTTGCCGATCCACTCGACGAGCGCGTCGACATCGCTGTAGGAGGCCATGTTCGCGGGCACGACCCACAGGGTCGCGCCGTTGCGGGCGTGCTCGCGGTACAGCTTCTTGTAGAAGCCGATCCGATCGTCGTTGAGCGAGGAGGTGGTGGCGATGACCGTCGCGCCGCCGGCCAGCAGGCGCCCGGCCGCGGCCGCGGCGATGGAACCCTTGCTGGCGCCGGTGATCACGGCGATGTCGGAGGACCACACGCCCGGCTCTTCGACGGTGACGGCGGCCTCGGCGATCCGGCCGTAGACCCCGGCCAGCACCGAGCGGGCCTCGCTCTTGGCGCGCTCGCGCCACCAGTTCGCCTGTGCGGCAACGGCGGATCCGGCGCCGAGGTAGCCCTCGACGTCGAGATCGGCGGCGTCGGCGTCCACGCCCAGCCACAGCCGGGCCAGATCCTCGCGGGCGCTGGCCCAGCGATCGTCGATGAGCAGCGCCTTCTTGGCGTCGAACGCGGGGGCCACCAGACGCGGCCAGTCCGTGCCCAATTCGGCCGAGACCAGATCGACGAGGGTGTCGTCGGAGGCTTCGGGCGCGGAGATCTGCTCGGTCAGGCCGAGCTGCTCCAGGATGACCCGGGCGGTGGTGGCGAGCACACCGGTGTTGCCGGTGATCTGCTCGGTGAACTCACCCAGGGCGGCGGCGTCGACCGTCGCGCCCCCGCCGCCACCGGCGGACGGCATGGACACCGCGATCCCGCGGCGCGCGGCGACGGCCTGCACGGCGGCGTCGATGGCCGCGTCGACGGACGCGCCGTCGTTGAGCCCGCCGGTGACGAGCCCGCCCATGTCCCCGCCGCGCACGCTGGCGCCCTCGCGGGTGCCGAGCGAGACCTCGGCGGTGACGTGGCTGACCCAGCCGTCACCCAGATCCCAGACCTTCTTGACGCGCTCGCCGATGGCGGCGGGCCGCTTGCCGGAGGGTCCGAAGACCTTGCGCAGGTGATCGCCGACGGCGTCGGTCAGCACCGAGCCGAACGGCTTGTAGGTGCGGGCCAGGCGCTCGACGGTGGCGGACAGCGCGCCCATGTCGGCGTCGGCCGCACCGTCGATGGCGCCGAGCGAGAGTTCCGCGCCGAGGTCGACCAGCAGCTGGTTGCGCCGCGAGGAGACGCCGTCGCACAGGCCCTCGATGGTGTCCACCGGACCGATCTGGTCCATGCGCAGCTTGGTCCACAGCGCGATGAGCACGCGGGTGGCGTCGGCGGCGCCGAAGGCGATGTCGTCCGGACGCGGGCCACCGGAGGACACCGGGGCGGCGGCAGGCGCGGCGGCGACGGGAGCGCTTGCGGCGGAAGCGGTCTCGGCGGGAGTCTCCTCCGGCTCGTCGACCGGCGCGGGATCGGTGTCGGTGGCGTAGACGATGCCGGACTCGCGCTCGATGTTGAGCACCTCGACCACGGTGTTCGAGAAGCCGGGCAGCTTCAGGGTGTTGGAGGCCAGGTTGGCGGTGGTCGGGGTGGCGGCCAGGCCGACCTCGACGAACCGCTCGACGCCCAGACCGCCGTGCTCGACGTCGGTGAAGAGCAGATCCTGGGTCTCGATCCAGCGCACGGGGCTGGCGAACTGCCAGGCCAGCAGCTCCACGAGCACCACGCGGCACAGTTCGACGGGCTTGGCGGCCCAGTCGTCCCACGCGGCGAGCACCTCGGCGAGCGGCTCGGAGGGCACCAGATCCGCGATCTCCTGGATGAATTCGCGCTCGAGGCTGAACGGGCGCGGCACCAGGTTCGGGATGTAGCGGCCGACCAGTACCTCCGGGTGCAGGTCCGCGGGCAGCAGGCCCTGCAGCTTGGTGCGGAAGTCCGGGACGCCCGCGCGCAGCACGGTGGAGTGGAAGGGCACGTCGATGCCCGGGATCAGGATGTAGGCGCGCTTGCCACCGGTGATGGCGCGCAGGCGTTCGATCTCGGCCTCGAGGGCGTCGAGGCCGGCGACCGTGCCCGCGATGGCGTACTGGGCGCCGCGCAGGTTGAGGTTCACCACCTCGAGGAACTCGCCGGAGGCTTCGCCGATGCCGTTGATGAAGTCGACGACCTCGTGATCGGCGACGCCGATCTGCGAGGGCCGGATGGCGGCCATCCGATAGTCGCTCAGGCCCTGGGCATTACGCGGGACCAGCTCGTGCATGGCCGAACCGCGCTGGAACACCACCTCGAGCACCGCGTGCAGCGGCAGCACCCCGGCGACGGCCGAGAGCGCGTTGTACTCGCCGACCGAGTGACCGGCCAGCATGGCGCCCTCGATGAAGACGCCCGCCTCGCGGAGTTCGGCGACCTGCGCGACACCGAGGGTCGCCATGGCGACCTGGGTGAACTGGGTCAGGTGCAGCACGCCCTGCGGGTGCCGGTACTCCACGCCCCGCGCCTTGAGGTAGGTCGGGTTGTCGCGCACGACGGCGAGAATCGAGAAGCCGAGGGCCTCGCGGGTGTGCTTGTCGGCGTCGTCCCAGACCGCCTTGGCGGCCTTGCAGCGGGTGCGCGCGTCCAGACCCATCCCCTTGGTCTGAATGCCCTGGCCCGGGAAGGCGTAGACGGTCTTGGGCGGGGCGACGCGACCGGTGGCGGTCATGACCAGATCGCCCTCGATGCGGCAGGAGACCTCGATGACCTCCGCGCCCTGATCCACGGCGACGCGTTCCACGCGCACGTCGATCTGCGCGCCGAGCCGGACCATGCCCAGGAAGCGAGTGGTCCACGCGGTCAGCGTGCGCGGGGGCACCTTGTCCGCGAGGTCGACGGCCGAGACCGCGTGCTGGGCGGCGGCCGAGAGCCACATGCCGTGCACGATCGGGCTGCCCAGACCGGCCAGCTTGGCGGCGGAGTCGCTGGTGTGGATGGGGTTGAAGTCACCGGAGACCTGCGCGAAGGCGGCCATGGCGCGCGGGGCGACCAGGGTGACGTCGCGCCGGCGGCGGCGCGGGGTGTCCTTCGCCTGCTCCGAGAGCACGCCGGCGGCGCGCGGCGGATCGGCGAGTTCGCCGGCGCCGGTGCGGCCGCGGATGGCGAAGCGCTCGGTGAGGGTGGCGACGATCGGCATCGACATGCCGGTCTCGGGCTTGTCGAGCATGCCGGAGATGCGCACGCGCACCTCCACGACCCGGCCCATGTCGGTGTCGATGGTTTCGGCGGCCTCGGCCTTGACGGCGAGAACGCTTGCCGCGGAGGGCAGTTCGCCGTTGAGCTGGATCCGGTGATCCAGGTGCACCAGGTCGAGCATGCCCTCGATGACGCTGCGGTCGTCGGCGGTCCGGGTGGCGCCGAGCACCGCGAAGACGGCGGGCCAGCACGCGCCGACCAGCACGTCGGGCACGGTGCGGCCGAGGGTGCTCAGCCCGTCGGGCAGGCCGGAGCCGGTGACGCCGGCGTGATCGGCGATCAGGTCCGGGCTCCAGGCCACGTTCAGGTGCGCGACCTTCGCGCCGTCGACGGTCTTGACCTCGGGCAACGACTGCCCGGCGGCCACGGCCAGCAGCGCCGACATGGCCACGTCGGCGTCGGCCTCGGTGATGACCGGCGCGCCGCCGTTGTAGACGGTGACCGGCACGGTGATGCGGATCCGGACGGCGTCGCGGCCCAGCAGCGGCACCGCCAATTCGACGTAGGAGTGGTCGGATTCGGGTCCGGTGACCGGGGTCAGGGTGGCGCCGGTGGACGCGTGGTGCGCGCCCTGTTCGGTGGTGACCCAGTCGTTCAGGTCGCCGAGGCGGTGGATCGGGTTGACGGTCGTGCGGCCGGACCACTGCACGTCCGGGGCGGCCAGCACGATGTCGATCGCGCCCGCGGTGACATCGGCGCGGCGGCGGCCGTCGACCGCGGCCGGGACGACGCCCGCACGAACCAGGGAGTACGCGGTGTCCTGTTCGAAACGGTCGAGCAGTTCGCCGACCGGCTCGTCCACGCGGGTGATGCCGGCGACGGCGACGGTGCCGGGGATGACGCACACCTGATCGGCGGAGTAGCGCGGATCATGGGCCTGCCACAGCGAATCCGAGCGCCACCAGCGGCGCACGTCGCCGTCCACGACGGGGACGAAGTTGACCGGCTTGCCGGGGGTCTTGCAGAGCGAGACGAAGAACGGGACGTCCGCCGGGTGCAGCACGGTGGTCGCGACGGCCGGGTACGCCTCCTTGAGGGTGCACAGCGCGCGCACCGGCTCCTCGAAGTCGGAGTCGTCGGCGAAGAGGGTCTCGATCTCGCCGCGATCGGCCGGGTTGAGCCGGGATTCGGTGCGGCGCATCATGTCCGCGAAGCGGGCGCGCCAGGTGATGTCGAGCCAGACCGAGGCGGTGGCGTCGCTGATGGCGTCGCCGAAGTCGCCGCCGCAGTCGAAGTCCTTGCGCCGGTCCAGGCCGACCGCGAGCTCGACGTAGCGCTCGAGCCATTCGGTGTAGGTCATGGTGCCGACGTCGCCGAAGTACGGCTTGGCGGTGCCGTTGAGCGCGGTGATGATCTCCTCGCGGCGGGCGGCCACGGCCTCGGCGTCGCCGGCGACCTCGTCGAGCAGGCGGCCGGTGCGCGAGGCGGAGTTGTCGATCTCGTGGATGTCCGCGCCCAATTGGCTGCGGCCCGAGGCCATTCCGCCCGCGGCGGTGCCCGCGCCGACCCAGTCCGGGGTGCCGGGGGTGTCGACGAGCAGCTGCTTGACCTCGGGGGCGGTGGTGGCCTCGAGGGTCGCCATGGCGGCGGTGCCGATCAGCACGCCGTCCAGCGGCATGACCGGGTAGCCGTAGCTCTTGGACCAGGCGCCGGTGAGGTACTCGGTGGCGCGCTCGGGGGTGCCGATGCCGCCGCCGACGCAGACGATCACGTTGGCGCGGCTGCGCAGTTCGGTGTAGGTGTCGATGAGCAGGTCGTCGAGGTCTTCCCAGGAGTGGTGGCCACCGGCCTTACCACCCTCGATGTGCATGATGACCGCGTAATCCGGTGCGGCGTCGGCGATTCGGAGCACGGCGCGGATCTGGGCGACGGTGCCGGGCTTGAAGGCGACATGGGTGATGCCGACCTCGCTGAGCTCCTCGATCAGCGCGACGGCCTCGTCCAGCTCCGGAATGCCGGCGGTGACGATGACGCCGTCGAACGGCGCGCCCGCGGCCCGGGACTTCTGCACCAGGCGCTTGCCGCCGAGCTGCAGCTTCCACAGGTACGGGTCCAGGAACAGCGAGTTGAACTGCACCGAGCGGCCCGGATGCAGCAGCTGCTTCAGTTCGGTGACGCGGTCGGCGAAGATCTGCTCGGTGACCTGGCCGCCGCCGGCGAGCTCGGCCCAGTGGCCCGCGTTGGCCGCGGCGGCAACGATTTTGGCGTCCACCGTGGTCGGGGTCATGCCCGCGAGCAGGATGGGCGAGCGGCCGGTGAGGCGGGTGAAGGCGGTCTCGACCACGACGCGGCCGTTGGGCAGGCGCACCGGCTTGGGCGCGAACTCGGACCAGGCGGGGGCGACCTCGGGGGCAGCACCGGGGGTGAACAGGCTGCGCTGGCCGGGGCGGGTGGAGGCGGCGACCACGCCGACGCCGGTGCCCTTGAGCGAGCCCGCGGTGAGGCGGGTCAGCAGGTCGCCGGGGCCCAGGTCCAGGATCCACTGCGCGCCGTCGGCGACGGTGGTGTCGACGATGGTGACCCAGTCGATCGGGTCGACCAGGACTTCCTGGGTGAGGGCGGCGGCCAGTTCGGCGTCGAGGCCGCACTGCTCGGCCCAGCCGCGCACGACGTCGACGGTCTCGCCGAGGGCGGGGTGATGGAACGCGGCCTCGACCGGGATGTCCTCGAAGACGGGGGCGAAGACCGCGCCGCCGCGCTTCTTGCCCTCGCGCTCGGCGGCCTGCTCGTCGTGAATTTCGGTGCAGCGCTGACGGACTCGGTCGAGTTGGGCGACCGGGCCACTGAGCACCGCGCGGCGGCGGCCGTTGCGGATGGACAGCACGGCGGCCTTGGACTCGTCCACGCCGAGCGCGAGCTCGTCGACGACGGCCTGCAGCTGTTCGGGATCGACGTTGGAGACCGCGACCATCGGGGAGCGCTCACCGATGGGCATGAGGCCGCGGCGGCGGGCGACCAGGCCCGCGGCGGCGCCGATCAGCTGGGCGATGGCGAGCAGTTCGGCATCGCGACGGCCGTGCGCCTCGGCGGCGGTGGCGGCGATGCGGCCCTGGGAGTGGCCGATGACCGCGGCCGGCGGCTGGGCGACGATGTCCAGGCCCTGCAGGCGCAGCGCGCGCAGAGCGGCGATCTGGGTGAGGAAGACACCGGGCATGGAGACCGCGGCCGAGCGCAGCACCTGCGCTGTGGGCGCCGCCGACACCTCCCCCTGGTCCGGGTCGGCGAGCTCTTCCTCGAGCATCCAGGCAATCGGGTCGAAACCGACCGGGCGCACCACGAGCAGCTGCGCCGCAACGGGTTCGAGCGCCTGCGCCGCCTCGTTGACGAGCGCGGTCAGCTCGGGCTCGAGCGCGGAATCGCGCCCGATCTCCTCCAGTTCGGTGAGCCACGCGGCGCCCTGGCCACCGAAGGCCAACGCGTACGGGGCGCCCGCCAGCAACCGATCGAGCAGTGACGACCTGACTCCGCTTTCCCGACTCTTCCCCGCAAGCCTGGCCTTGGATCCGGTTCCGGTGCTCTCGTTGATCGTCAAGACGTTCGACTTCCTTCTCCTGGCGGCCCGCCCCCACAGGACTGGGCCGCGCTCACGGTGCGCAGGTGTTCCTCCGGCCTACTGGCCCTGGTAGATGGCGAGGATTCCACAAAATCATGAGGATCTCCTCATGTTTGGTCGCGGGCCTCCGGCGTACTCCCGGGTATTTCGGTACGGACGTACCAGAACATTCAGAAACATGACCCTCCCTCATGTTTGAAGGCGCTGGTGAGGCCGGTTACATCGGTGAAGGAAATATGAGGGCTCCTCACATTGGCGGTTACCAAATCGTTATAAGCCCAGGTAGGGTTACCGACCAGTACGCCACGCCCGCCCGGTGCTTCTGGTTCCTCGCGAGGCCCGGTAGAGTTTGGACGGTCGTACCGTTAGCGCGAGTGGCGAAATTGGCATACGCGCCAGATTTAGGTTCTGGTGTCCACGGACGTGCGGGTTCAAGTCCCGCCTCGCGCACTTCAAGATCCCGGCAAATCGCCCACCCCGGCGACGCCGGGATTTTGCGTTTCGGAAGGTTGCCAGACAGTTCCCCAGCGCCGCAGTAACTATCGAGCAACCCTCGCGCGTTCGGGCGCAACCGCGACGGCCGGATCCGGGCGGTGCGGCATCATGCCACGGCCGCGACGGGCCGCCCCGGCGTTTCCCGGCGCGAAGTCGTTGAGCGGGACGGGATCTGGCAGGCGGGGCCCGCTGTGGTCACGCTGACGGCGCACAGTCCCCTCTCCGCAAAGGCTCTCGAACGATGAAGTTCCCCCGCACCGGTACCGTTCTGCTCGCCGCCGTCTCGGGCGTAGGGCTCGCGATCGCTCCCGTCGCCGAGCCCGCGCCCGCCTCGGCCGACCTCGGCGGCCTCGGCGTGCGCTACGTCAACTCGGTGACGCTGCCGGACGATCTGAGCTTCGGCGGGTTCCCGGTGGGCGGACTGTCCGGCATCGACTACAGCCCGGCCGCGCGAAGCTATCTGGCCGTCAGCGACAACCGCGGCGAGCAGGGGCCGGTGCGGGCCTACACCCTCGAGCTGCCGATCGGCGCGGACGGCACGCTGGGTCAGCCACGCTTCGACACCCTGATTCAGTTGCGCGACAACGATGGTCGGCCGTACGCGCCGCGCGCGGCGGACACCGAGTCGATTCGCTGGCTGCCGACGCAACAGGGCTTCTATTACACGAGTGAGGGCGAGGCCAAGACCGGCCGCCCGGGTTTCCTGCGGCAGGCGGCGATGGACGGGTCCTTCGTGCGCGACCTGCCCGTCCCGGCCGCTTTCACCCCGGAACTGGACGATGCGGGCGTCCCGGTCGCGGGTATCCGCGACAATCTCGGATTCGAGGCCATGGCACCGTCGTTCGACAACACCGCACTGGTCGCGGTCAGCGAGAACGCGCTCGTGCAGGACGGCCCGGCCGCCGGCACGGAGGTGGAGAGCCGGGCGCGGCTGGTGCAGATCCAGGTCGCCACCGGCGCCGATCTCGCCGAGTACATCTATCCCACCGACCGGGTCGCACCCGGGGCGATACCGTCCGCCGCCGGTGTCGCGGAGATCCTCCCGCTCGATGCCGGGCGGTTCCTGACCCTGGAGCGCGGCTACGACCCGCGTACCGGCTTCACCGCCCGCATCTACGAAACCTCGGTTGCCGGTGCGGATCCGGTGACCGGCCTGGCGGTCGCGCCCGCCACTGCCCGCGCGATGAGCAAGAAGCTGCTGTTCGATTTCACCGCCAACGGCATCGACCCGCAGTGCGCCGAGGGCATGACCTGGGGCCCCGCCCTGCGCGGTGGCGCCCGCTCCCTGATCCTGGTGTCGGACAACAACTTCGGGGTGGCGGGCAAGACCGCGTTCCACCTGCTGGCAGTCGAGAGCGGCGGTATCAGCACCGGCAGCTGAGCGCGGACGGCGACGCGGTCGCTCGAAACCGGTTGGCTCGGTGTGAAGTACACGCGACTCGCGGCGGGGACCGAGCAGGGCGGGTGCGGGCGGGGCAAACCGGGTGGGCGATGAACACGGTCCGGGGTGGAGCCGGGCGCCGCTGACCACACCGGCGCACCCACTCGGCCGCGCAAACATGAGCAACCGGCTCGGGCCGCGCGTGGAGCTGCCATCGACGCAGCTCAGCGCGGCTTTCGAGCATCGGTGGCCGGACCGCGGACGCGAGTTGTCACCCGACCGAATCGGCCCGACGCTGAGGGCATGGAGTATCGCGAATACCTGAAATTCGTTCCGGCGCGGTTCGTGTCGGACCCGTTCCTCGAACCGGTATCCACCTGGTGGGAGTGGCGGGACCGCCGCGTCCACGTGGCGCGGACCGTCGACCCGCAAGCGCCCGTGCGGGTCCTGGCGATCCACGGCGGGGGCGGGCACGCGGGCCTGCTCTGGCCGCTGGCCGCGCAGGCGGGACCGGCGGGCGCGGAGGTGCTCGCCATCGACCTGCCGCTGTACGGGGACACGGTCGAGCCGCACCCATGCTCGGTGCGGTACGGCGACTGGGTGGAGCTGCTGTGCGAATTCGCCAGAGAGCAGGCGGCATCGGATCCGCGGCCGCTGGTGGTGTTCGGGGCGAGCATGGGCGGCATGCTGGCCTACGAGGTGGCGGCCCGGACCGGCGTGGTGGCGCACGTCGTGGCGACCTGCCTGCTCGATCCCGCGGACCCGGCCGCCCGGCGGGCCGCCGCGCGCTGGTCGTTCACCGGCCCGTTCGCGCCCGCCCTGCTGGGCGCGGTGGAACCGGTGCTGGGCGGGGTGCGGGTCCCGATCCGCTGGCTGGTTGACATGCGCAACATGAGCCTGAACCCCGACCTGACACGGCTGTGCGCGCACGATCCCCGCGGCGGCGGAGTCCGGGTGCCACTGGGGTTCCTGTCGAGCTTCCTCCGATACAGCCACACCGCACCGGAGCTGTTCACGAAAACCCCTGTCACCCTGGTACATCCCGCTGAGGATCGCTGGACGCCGCCTGAGCTGAGCGTGAGCGTCCTCGAAAAGCTCACCGTGCCTACCGAACTCGTACTCCTCGACGGCTGCGGTCACTTCCCCGTCGAGGAGCCCGGCATCGATCAGCTGGCCGATGCCCTGCGCGGGGTCCTCGCGGCGGTGCGCTCGACCGCCTCGGGCTCTACACGGGCCATAGACTGACCGGAACTGCCGGTCGATGACGGCTCACCTGCCTCGCCGGACCGCTCACGTGGAGCGTCGGGCACCGAGTTCTCGGACTGCGAGCCGTCCGATCGAAATCAGTTCACCGAGCGCTCGTTTCGGCGGATCCGGGGCGCCGGGGCGGGTCACCGAGTAGCCGGTACACCAGGTCCATCAGCTGGTCGGTGTCCACGGAACGGTAAATCAGGACGCGGTGCAGGTGGGTGTCGATGCCGTGCACCACGGTCCGGGCGGTCAGCGCCGGGTCGGGATCGCCCCGGCCGCAGCGCGTCAGGTGGTGGGCGACCTCGTCGGCGAGGTGTTCCTCGAACGCGCGCAGCGCGGCCAGTTCCACCATGTCGCGCGGGGCGACGCGGTGCATGAGCGCGTGCAGGACCGGCCGATCACGGTGCAGCTCGACGACGGTGTCCAGGATCGTCCGCAGGGTCTGCTCGAAAGGCGGTTCCGTTCGGCGTAATTCGGCGAACACCACCCCCAGCCGGACCGCGCCGTCACTCAGATGGCGCTCGGCGAGCGCGCGCAGCAACGCGTGCTTGTCCGGAAAGTATTGGTAGAGCGTGCCGATCGAGACACCGGCCCGTTCCGCGATCCGGTTGGTCGTCGCCGCCAAACCCTCGCGCGAGAACATCTGCGCGGCCGCTTCCAGCACGATCTCCACCGTCTCGCGGGACCGGCGCTGCCTGGGTGTCCGGCGTCGGACTTCGGTCATATCCCCCACGGTAGTTCGTCCGGGCCCGGCACGGTGCGCCTCATGGGCGGCGCCCATCGGCCCCGGTCACCACCTGGTCAGCCCGGTGAAGCTGTCCGCGCCGATCGCACGGCGGTCGATACCGTGCCGGATGAGCAGCTCCCTGGTCGTCTTCAGCATCGCCGGCGGTCCGGCGACGTAGTAGCGCGCGTTCGGGTTGGCGGCGGCGACCCCGAGCAACACCTCCCCCAGCGTGCCGCGGTCGCAGCGATGCCAAGGAAAGTCCGATGCCTCGTACTCCTCGGCGCACAGCGTGCCGCGACTCGCGACCTGGACCACGGTGACCGGCTGGGTGGGGCGGCGCTGCGCGGTGAAGCGCACCATGGACCGGAACGGCGCCATGCCGACGCCGCCGCCGATGAGAACCACCGGCGTGGTGGTGAATTCGGGGAGCACGAGCGTCCCGTGCACCCCGAAGAACCTGACCTGCGCACCGGGCTCGAGGGTGCGCAGCGTGTACTGATACCTGCTGTTGGAGGAACCGTCGACCAGAAAGTCGATCGTCTCGTCGAGCGGGCTCGAGGCGATCGAGAGCTCCCGGATATTGGTGCTGAGGCCGAGCACCGGGCCCGGCAGCATGAGGTGGCCGTACTGGCCCGCGGCGAATCGGATCGGACGGGCCGGCCGGAATCGGTAGAGATGGGTCAGGTCGTACTCGCGTCTGCGATCCACGAGGGTGAGGGTGGGCATGAGATCTCCTGTGGCGACGGACTCGCCGGGTCGGAAGGGTGAATCGTGGTGCGCCCGAATGGTCGCGGCGCTCAACCCGCGGTGACCGGTAGCACCGGGTCCGGTGTGCGATCACCCGGCTCGGCCGTATCTGCGGCGTCCGGCCCGCTGAGGTCCGAGCGCCGGATCCGGGCGGCGAACACGATGCCCGCCAGCGCGATGAGCGCTGTCACGGTGAAGGTTTCGTGGTAGGCGGTGAAGATAGCGCCCTGCCGGGCTACCGCGTCGACGGCATCACCCGCCGCGTCCAGGTGCACACCGGACCGCACGCTCAGCAGCGTTGCCACCACCGCGACGCCGACCGCCGCCGCGACCTGTTTCGCCGTGCTGAAGACCGCCGACGCGCGGGCGGTGGCCTCACCGGTGATGGTCGCGAAGGTCGCCGCCTGCAGCGGAATCATGGTCAGCCCCATGGCCATTCCGAGCACGAACAGAATGCCGCGCAGCAGCCACAGGGAGCTGTCCGCATCGACGAACAGGAAGCCCAGATTGCCCAGCGCCGTCCCTCCGAGGCCCGCGATGAGCATCGGCCGCGGTCCGAGCCGGGTGTAGAGCGAGCTCGCCAGGGGCATCACCGCCACCATGCCCAGGGCCTGGAACGCGGTGATCAGCCCGGATTGCGTGGCGCTCAGGCCGAGTTGCTGCTGCAGCAGCAACGGCGCCAGGAAGAGCACGCCCATCATGGCGCCGGTCGCGACGCCGGTGACGATGTTGCCGAGCCGGAACAGCCGATCACCGAACAGCCGCAGGTCCAGCAGTGGCGCGCGTTTCCGCAATTCCAGCACCACCAGCGCCACGCCGAGCACGAAACCACCACCGGCGGTGAGCAGTACGATCGGATCGGTCCAGCCCGCGCTCGGCCCGCGTTCGAGTCCGAAGAGCATTCCGGCGAGCGCGGCCCCGGCCAGCACGAAACCCGCCGCGTCGAAGCGGCCCGGCACGCTCACCTCGTCGTCGTCGCGCAGCGCGAAGACCACGAACGCCAGCGCGGCGATGCCGATGGGCAGATTGAGGTAGAAGATCCAGCGCCAGGAGGCGGCGTCGACGAGCCATCCGCCGAGCACCGGCCCCAGCGTCGGCGCGAGTGCGGCCGGAACCGCCAGGACCGCGGAGGCTTTCGCGCGTTCGCCGGGCGGGAAGGCCCGGAACAGCATGGCGGTGCCGACCGGGGTGAGCATGCCGCCGCCCACGCCCTGCAGGAATCGCGCCGCGGTGAGCATCTCCAGGGAGGTGGCCAGCCCCGCGACGAGCGAGGCCGCGGTGAAGATCACCACCGCGAAGCCGAAGGTGCGGCGGGCCCCGAACCGATCCGCGACCCAACCCGAGGCGGGGATGAAGACGGCCAGGCTGATCAGGTAACCGGTGACCGGCCATTGCAGCCGGCTCGCGTCGGCGCCGAATTCGCGGCCCAGCGCGGGCAGCGCGGTGTTGAGAACCGTCATGTCGAGCAGTTCCATGAACAACCCGAACACGAACGCCGTGGCCACGAGCCACTTGTAGGGCACACGCATCGCTGCTCCTCGACGGGCCTGGGTGGTGATCGCAGGATCGCCACATCGGATGAATGTACGATACGGTATCGTACACTTAAGGCCGGGTCAACGCCGTCCCACCTGCATGAACAGGCAAAACGGCCGGTCGACACGGGCCCGAATGGTTAGATTGATACGAAACCGTCTCGTATGAATGGGAGCCGCGAATGTCCGCGCCGAAGTCCTCGCTGCCGCGCAGCCGAATGACGCCCGAGCGCATAGGCGAGCTCTACGACGCCGTCCTGAGCCTGCTCGCGGAGGTCGGCTACGACGCGCTGACCATCGACGCGGTCGCCGCGCGGGCGCGCACCAGCAAGACCACGCTGTACCGGCAGTGGAGCGGCAAACCCGATCTGGTGGCGAGCGCCCTGCGCCACATCGGACCGGCCCCGGAGGCCGATTTCGACACCGGGAGCCTGCGCGGCGACCTGCTCGCGCTGGCCGCACGGCAACCTGACGATGACCGAGCGGCCGCAATCATCCCGGCCATGAACGAGGCGGCGCGGCGCGATCCCATGCTGCACAACACTTTACGTGAACTCATCTTCGATCCCACCATGCGCGCGTTCACCAGCGCACTCGATCGCGCCGAGGCCCGCGGCGAACTCGCGCCGAACTCCCCCGCCCGCGACTACATCGTTCACCTGATGATGGGCGCGAGCATGGCCTACACCGTGATCGAGAACCGGGCGCCCGACGCCCGTTTCATCGAGCGCTATATCGACGCAGTGGTCATGCCCGCGCTGGGCGTGCGCTGACGGCGGCCGGGTGCGGCCGCCCGGTGGCGACGCGAACGGGGTGCGCCCCGATCACGCGGGATCGCGCCGGTCGTCCAGGTAGTGCCGCAGCACGGCGGCGAGCAGTTCGACCCGGGGCGCGTCCGCGTCGGACAGCGGGCGCAGGGCGGTGTGGATGGCATCGCCGTCGAAGAACGTGCTCACCAATGAATCCAGGGCGGACAGCTGCTCGGGGGTGAGCCCGCGCAGCGCCGGGATGGTCGCGCCGTCGGTCCGGGGTAGCGGCGAATAGGCCGCCCGGACCGCTCGAAGTCGTTCGCGCAGTGCGGAATCCGTCCGGGCGGCGACGGTCAGTTCCAGCCAGACGGCGTTGAGCGGATCGTGTGCGACCGCGCGCCACCGCGCGAGCACCTCGCCGATGTCGCCGTAGTCGGGCAACTCCTCCATCCCAGTCGCGAGCTGCTCCATCCGCCGCCTGCCGACCTCCTCGGCCGTGGCGGCGACCAGATCGGCGAGGGTGTCGAAACGGCCGAAGAGACCGCCGTGCGACACCCCCGCGCGCCAGCAGACCTCCTTGACGGTGACCCCCGTGTATCCGGCCTCGACGATCGTCAGAATGGTCGCGTCGATGAGCAATCGGCTGGTTTCGGCCCGCCGCTCGGCCTGCGTGCGCCGAGTCCCCGCCACGTGCTTCCCTCTCCGCCGAGCCTCACCCGCGGGGTCGAATTCCGTCCCGCGGGTCCGCCCCGGTGCGCTGACCGCACCGGCTGCGCGTACGTCAATGTCCCTGGCGCACAGGCTCGTTCGCACTGCGGTGCGCGCGCTGACGACGCCACTCCAGCGCGAGGACGACCCCGCCCGCCAGGAAGAGCAGGACGCTGGCCACGCCCGCGATCACGGCCCAGCCCCCGAATCCGTAACCGCCGGCGACCAGGGTGAGGCCGAGGCCGAGTATGCCCAGGCCGATCAGCACGATCCCGACGATGTTGACACCGTCCTCGATGCCCTCGCCGGCGTGTTTGCGCGGGGTCCGCGCGATGCGCTGCTGCCAACTCTGCGTCATGACACCTCCTCGCGCGCCGATGCGGCACGCTCCGATTCATCCCTGTTCCGGCACTACCCCCCGATTCGGGATCGAATCCCCCGGCCATAAACACCTGGCCTTGTAAGGTCACCCTAAGTTAGGCTTCGATCATGGGTGAACAGGTGTCGCTGGGTGCGATCCAAGAAACACTGTTGATTCCGCTGTACGGCCGCGCGCAGGACGCGCGGCGGCGGCCGAGCGTCCTGAACGACCGGCGCGCGATCGAGCTCGTCGAAGCCATCGACTACGACTTCACCGGTTTCCGCGGCCCCTCGCTGTCCGGTTCGGTGTTGCGCGCCTCCATCTTCGACGAATACGTGCGCGGGTTCCTGCGCGAGCACCCCGAGGGCACCGTCGTCGATCTCGGCTGCGGTCTCTCGACCCGATTCGACCGGCTGGACAACGGCAGGTTGCGCTGGTTCGACCTCGACGTCGAGGACACGATGGCCTTGCGGCGCAGGTTCTTCCAGGACGGCGACCGCTATACCATGATCGCCGGGTCGCTGTTCGACACCGACTGGTTCGAGCGGGTCACCGAGCGCGGCGGACCGCTGTTCCTGCTGAGCGAGGCCGTGCTGCTCTACTTCCCGGCCGAGCGCGTGCACGCGGTGCTACGCCAGCTCGCCACCCGATTCCCTTCCACCCCACTGGCTTTCGATACCGGCGGGCAGCTCATGATGAAGAGCCAGGACCGAAATCCGGTCTTCCAGGCGGTCACCGCGCGCATGCAGTGGGTCTGCGACGATCCGGCCACCCTGCAACAGCACGGTCTGCGCCTGCAGGATTCGCGCACTTTCGCCCAGCCGCAGCCGGCCGTAGCCCGCGACTGGCCGTTCAAATACCGTGCCGTGGCCAAGCTCTTCGGCTGGGCGCCGGCGGTCACGACCTACAAGCTCAACCTGTTCACCACCGACCCGGCCTGAGCGCCGAGACCGGCCCCGGCGGCGATACGCTCCGGGGCCGTGTCCGGCTAGACGCCGAGCCCGCGCGCGAGCACCGGCCAGGACGCGACCAATTCGTCGTCCCAGTAACCCCAGGAATGGGTGCCGTAGGGCCGCAGCACGACCGTGGCCGCGATACCGAGTTCGTCCAGCCGCTCGCCCATGCTCCGGGTGCACTGGTCGGTGGCGGCCTCGATGATGCCGCCCACCAGCAGCTGATTCGCCAGCGCGCCGACGCCCGTGCCGACCATGCGGCGGTCGCCGACCCGGTCGTAGGGTCCGGGCAGGCCGTTGCCGCTGGACAGGTAGAGCTCGATTCCGCGCAGCCCCTCCGCGTTCAGGTACGGATCATTGGCGATCCAGTGCGGATCCTCCGAACCGCCGTACATGTTCGCCGCGTCGCTGCCGCTGTAGCCGACGGTGAGCCGCACGAACGCCTGTCCGATGGGATCGGAGATCCGGGCGCAGCCGCTGTAGGCGGCCACCGCGCTGTAGAGGCCGGGCTTGGCGATCGGCAGTTGCAGCACCGAGGTGCCGGACATCGACACGCCCGCGATGGCGTTCACGCCGTTCGAGCCCAGGGCCGCGTTCATGAGCGGCGGCAGTTCCTCGGTCAGGTAGGTCTTCCACTTGACCACGCCCAGGCGCGGATCGGGTGAGCGCCAGTCGGTGTAGTACGACCCGGCGCCGCCGATCGGCTGCACCACGTTGATGCTCTTGTCCGCCAGGAACTCCTCCGCGCGCGTCTGGTGATCCCAGGTGCCGATGCCGATGCCGCCGCTGCCGCCGTTGAGCAGGTACAGGATCGGGCGCGGCACGGTGGTGTCGGCCGGGCGCTGCACCTCGACGGTGAGTTCGGTGTCCATGGCGACCGAGTACACGGTGAACACCAGGTGCCGGTCCTGCTCGGTCCGCGACCGCACGACGTACGACCCGTTGGGCGCGACGACGGCGCCGGGTGGTGCGGTGGCGGCGGCGGGTGGTGCGTCCGGCTCGCTCGGTTCCGGGGCGGCGGTACACAGGGCCGACGGCAGGAGAACGGTGAGAATGCCTGCGGCAATCAGCGCCGCCGCGGCGCGCATGGACGAGCGAGAAAACACCTGCTGGGCCTACTTCTTCCGCACCGCTGCCGCGTGCTCGCAGCGGCGTTCAACTTCTGATTAGCTGGAACGACGCCCGCACCCTACGACAGATTCGGCGGGTATGGGTGTGCGAAGTCTGTCACCCGTTGATAAACGGCAGGTTTCCAAATCCTGACAGCGCGGTTGGTTCTGCTCCGGTGGAGTCTTACTCCCCTGCGGCGCGCCGGTCCGGGTTACGGTGGAGGGCGTCTGCTCACCGATCGATCGTTCCGTGGAGGCGATTTGCGCGTCATCGCTCGCATACTGCTCGTGGTGCTGATGCTGGCCGGTGGCGCCGGTCTGGTGGGTCCGGCGGCGGTCGCCGCGCCGGTGAATCCGGCCATCGACGAAGTCAGCGCGAGCGAGATCGACCAGTTGCTGGCCGTGCGTCGCGACGCGCCCGCCGGCATCGGCAAGGGCGAGTTGATCGAGCTGCTGTCCGCGCGCTTCCTGGGCACGCCGTACGGCGCGAATATGCTCGTCGGATCGGCGGACCGGCCCGAGGAGCTGATCGTCGACCTGCGCCGGGTGGACTGCTTCACCTTCCTCGATTACGTCGAGGCGCTCACACGGTCGACGACCCGCGCGGAGTTCGTCGCCAATCTCGTCGACACCCGGTACGCCGGTGGCGAAGTCGCGTTCGCCAAGCGCAAGCACTTCTTCACCGACTGGGCGAACACGCCCCGGATCGCGGCCACCGACATCACCGGGACCCTGTCCCCCGTCGCGGTCAGCGTGCCGAAGCGGCTGAACGTCAAGGGCGACGGCGGTTCCTATCTGCCCGGTCTGCCCGCCGTCGACCGTGCGATCACCTACATCCCGGCGGGTGCGGTGAACGACGCGGTCGTCTCGCAGCTGCGCACCGGTGACTACGTCGCGGCCTACGCGGATCTGCCGGGCCTCGATGTCACGCACGTGGGCATTTTCGTGCGGACCCCGAACGGCCCGGTCTTCCGCAACGCCAGCTCCCTGGCCGCGTACCAGGTGGTGGATACACCGTTCGCCGAGTACGTCGGCACCACCCCGGGGCTCGTGGTCCTTCGCCCGCAGTGAGTGGGCGCCCATCCATCGTGCGGCTGTGATGGGGGCGGCGGGACCGGTGGGTAGCCGCGAAGCGACATCGGTGAAAGATCGAGGGCCGCACCGGTAACCGGTGCGGCCCTCGATCGGCCTAGTGCCCGGCGATCACGCCGGGCGCGCGGTTCACAGCACCAGGATCGGCTTGATGGTCGTGCCCTCGTGGGCGTCGTGCAGCGCGGTGTTGATCTCGTCGAACGCGTAGCGCCGCGAGATCTTCTCGATCGGGAACTTGCCCGCCCGATGCCATTCGATCAGCTGCGGAATGAATTCCTGTGGGTCGCAGCTGCCCTCGATGCAGCCGCGCACGGCCTTGCCGTTGCCGATCAGGTGGCCGATCTCGAAGTCCATGGTCGCCTCGCCCAGGCCGACCAGCACGAGGGTGCCGCGCGGGGCCAGCGCCAGCAGCGCCTTGGCGATGACCGGATTGGCCGCGGTGGTGTCCAGGGCGAAGTTCGCGCCGCCGCCGGTGGCCGCCTGGATCTGGGCCACGACGTCCTCGGCCGCGCCGTCGATGGTCGCCGCCGCCCCGAGTTCCTTTGCCAGGGTGAGCCTTTCGGCCGACAGGTCGACCGCGACCACGTTCTCGACCCCGAGCGCCCGCGCGGCCAGCAGCGCGGACATGCCGACCCCGCCGACCCCGAAGATCACGATGGACTCGTGCGCGGCCGGCCGCATGACGTTGGCGACCGCGCCCGCACCGGTCTGCACACCGCAGCCGAACGGGGAGCTGGCGACGAGATCGACGTCGTCGCCCACCACGACCACGCTGCGCCGCGAGACCAGCGCGTGAGTCGCGAAGCTGGACTGCCCGAAGAACACCCCCATCACCCGCTCCCCGTCCTGGCTCAGCGGTGAGGTGAAGTCGGAGCGCCCGCCCGAGGTGTTGCGCACCACGAAGTTCTCGCAGTAGGACGGCACGCCCGCGGCGCACTGCCCGCAGTCCCCGCAGCTGCTGTAGGTCAGCAGCACGTGATCGCCGACCTTGACGTCGTCGACGTCCGACCCGACCTGCTCGACGATGCCGGACCCCTCGTGCCCGAGCACGATCGGCAGCTCCGCCGGAAACACGCTCTTGGTCACCAGGTCCGTATGGCATACCCCGCTCGCGACGATCCGCACGAGCACCTCGTCGGCGCGCGGCTCCTCGAGGGTGACGGCTTCGAGCCCGAGCGGGGCCTGCGCCCCGCGCGCAACCGCGGCTGTGATGTCCACCGGGACACTTCCCTTCCCAAGGTCGGCGAAGCGACTCTCACGCCGATTCACCTGCACCCTAGGCGACCGGGAGCGGTATTTCTAGAACCTGTTTCAGTTGGTGGACACGTGCCTTGACAGCTGCCCGGTCAGCTCCCCGAAAGCACCAGCAACAGATCGCCGCCGTCGACCTGCTGGACCCTGCCGATCGCCACGCGATCGACCACGCCCGCGTGCGGTGCGGTGATCGCGGCCTCCATCTTCATGGCCTCGATGGTGGCCACGGTGTCGCCGGCGTCGACGCGGTCACCCTGGGACACCGCGACGGTCACCACGCCGGAGAAGGGCGCGGCCAGCTGGGCGGGGTCGGTGGGGTCGGCCTTCTCGGCCATGGGGACCTGCTGAGCGAGGGAGCGGTCACGCACCTGGACCTGGCGGAGCTGGCCGTTGAGGAGGCAGACGACGGTGCGCAGGCCGCGGTCGTCGGGCTCGGAGACGGCTTCGAGGTTGATCAGGAGGGTGACGCCCTTGTCGAGCTGGACGCGGTGCTCCTCGTCGTGGCGCAGGCCGTAGAAGAACTGGTTGGCGGACAGGGCGGAGATGTCGCCGTACTTCTCGCGGTGCGCGAGGAACTCGGCGGTCGGTCCGGGGAACAGCAGGCGGTTGAGGGTGGCGCGGCGTTCGGGGGACGTGCCGTTCAGGCCCGCTTCGTCCTCGGGGGTGAGCGGGGTTTCCGGCTTGGCCGCGCCGCGTCCGGCCAGGGCGCGGCTGCGGAACGGCTCGGGCCACCCGCCGGCCGGGGTGCCGAGTTCTCCACGCAGGAAACCGATCACCGAATCGGGGACGTCGAAACGCGCGGGGTCCGCGGCGAAGTCGTCGATCTCGACGTTCTTGCCGACGAGGGCGAGGGCGAGGTCACCGACGACCTTGGAGGACGGGGTCACCTTGACCAGGCGGCCCAGGAGCCGGTCCGCCGCAGCGTATTTCGCCTCCACCTCCTCGAACTGATCTCCCAGGCCCAGCGCGATGGCCTGCTGGCGCAGGTTCGAGAGCTGACCACCGGGAATCTCGTGGGTGTACACGCGACCCGTCGGGCCCGGAAGTCCGGACTCGAAGGGCGCGTAGACCTTTCGCAGCGCCTCCCAGTACGGCTCGAGGTCGCACACGTTCTGCAGGTTCAGGCCGGTGTCGTGCGGGGAATTCGCGGTCGCGGCCACGATCGCCGACAGCGCGGGCTGACTCGTGGTCCCGGCCATCGGCGCCGACGCACCATCGACGGCGTCCGCGCCTGCCTGCCAGGCGGCGAGGTAGGTCGCGAGCTGACCACCCGGGGTGTCATGGGTGTGCACATGCACCGGCAGATCGAACTCACGACGCAACGCCGTCACCAGCGTCGTCGCCGCGGGCGCGCGCAGCAGGCCCGCCATGTCCTTGATGCCGATGACGTGCGCACCGGCTTCCACGATCTGCTCGGCCAGTTTCAGGTAGTAGTCGAGGGTGTACAGATCCTCGTTCGGGTTCGACAGGTCCCCGGTGTACGAGAGCGCGACTTCGGCCAGCGTGGTGCCGGTTTCGCGCACCGCGTCGATCGCCGGGCGCATCTGGTCCACGTTGTTGAGGGCGTCGAAGATGCGGAAGATGTCGATACCGGTTGCCGCGGCCTCGGAAACGAATGTGCGCGTGACCTTTTCGGGGTATGGCGTGTAGCCGACGGTGTTCCGTCCCCGCAGCAGCATCTGCAGGTTGATGTTCGGCACCGCTTCGCGCAGCGCGGCGAGGCGCTCCCACGGGTCCTCGTACAGGAACCGCAAGGCCACGTCATAGGTTGCGCCGCCCCAGCATTCGATGGACAGCAGCTCCGGCGTCATGCGCGCCACGTGCCCCGCGACCGCGAGGAGCCCGCTGGTCCGGACCCGCGTCGCGAGCAGCGACTGGTGCGCGTCGCGGAAGGTGGTGTCGGTGACAGCGAGGGCCTTCTGCTCGCGCAGCGCGCGGGCGAACCCCTCCGGACCCAGTTCGAGGAGCCGATCCCGCGATCCGGCGGGCGGCGGCACCGTCATGTCGAGGGCGGGCAGCTTGTCGTGCGGATACACCGTGGTCGGGCGCGGACCGTGCGGCTTGTTGACGGTGACGTCGGCCAGGTAGTCCAGAATCTTCGAGGCGCGATCGGCCGATGTGCGCTTGGTGCGCAGTTCGGGCCGCTCGTCGATGAACGAGGTGGTGACCCGGCCGGCCTGGAAGTCCGGGTCGTCCAGAACAGCCTGCAGGAAGCCGATATTGGTGGCCAGACCGCGAATGCGGAACTCGGTCACGGCCCGGCGGGCGCGGGCGACCGCGGTGTTGAAATCGCGCCCGCGGCAGGTGAGCTTGACCAGCATGGAGTCGAAGTAGGCACCGACCTCGGCGCCGACGTTCGCGCCGCCGTCCAGGCGTACGCCCGCGCCGCCCGGCGAGCGGTACCCGGTGATACGGCCGGTGTCGGGCCGGAACCCGTTGGCCGGATCCTCGGTCGTGATACGGCACTGCAACGCCGCACCGCGAATGACGATCGAGTCCTGACTCAACCC
>NZ_JBSHMS010000028.1:0-93151 GCF_053645575.1 Nocardia sp. NPDC055321 | reverse complement strand
GTCGCCCATGTATCGGCGGGAAACCGCCGAACGGGGGTGGATCGTGCACGAAAATTCGCGGCCCTTTCCGCGTCAGATCATCGCCCCCGCGGTGACATCGATAAGTCCCCCGTCCACCTTGAGATCCTGCCCGTTGATGTACGACGCCTCCACCGACGCCAGGAACGCGACCGCCCCCGCCACCTCCTCGGAAGTCCCGATCCGCCCCGCCGGCACCGAAGCCGCCGCGCCGCTGCGCATTTCGGGTGACGCCTCCGCGTCGAACGCGGGCGTCGCCGTATAGCCCGGGCTCACCGAGTTCACCCGGATGCCGCGCGGAGCCAACTCGGCTGCGACAGTCCGCGCGAGGTTGTGAATCGCCGCCTTCGTCGCGGAATACAGTGCCGCCCCCGGCGACCCGCGATGCACGGCGAACGACGCGTTGATGACGATCGCGCCGTTGTCCGCCAGCAGCGGGGCGGTTCGCTGCACGGTGAAGAACACCGACTTGAAGTTGAGATCCACCACCCGGTAGAACTCCTCCTCGGTGACGGCCCCGATCGGCTGGAACGCCCCGATGCCGGCGTTGGCGAACACCACGTCGAGCCGGCCGAAACGCTCGGCTATCGCCCCGGTCAACGCGTCGAGGTCGGCGAGATTCGCGGCGTCACCGGCCACGGCGAGCACCCGGTCCCCCGCGTTCAACGCCGCGACGGCGGCATCGAGCCGCGCCTTGTCCCGCCCGGTGATCACGACGCGCGCGCCCTCGTCGAGCATGCGGCGTGCGGTCGCCAGGCCCATTCCACTACTGCCGCCGGTGACGAGTGCGATCTTGCCGTCGAATCGTGAAGCGCCGGAACCCATGTCATGACCTCTCGAGGTAGTTTAATTGTTCATAGACTTACGTACAGTTCGACTGTCTGTCAACAGTCGCGCTATCCTGTGCGGGTGATGACGGCGCACCCCGAGCGGGATCAGATCCAGTTGGCGAACGTGCTTGCCGCCGTGGGCAACCCGCTACGCCTGTGCATCGTGCGCAAACTCGCGGGCGAGGGCGAACAGCCCTGCGGCACGATCGCCCCCGGCGTGCCCAAGTCGAATCTCACCCACCACTACCGGGTGCTCCGCGAGGCCGGCCTGATCTGGCAGCGCCCCAACGGCCGCGAGACCCTGCAGTCCCTGCGCCGCGAGGACCTCGACGCCCGTTTCCCCGGCCTGCTCGACAGCCTGATAGCCGCGTCCCACCGCGATCCGACCCTGGTGCTGTGAAACGCGAATCGCCCCCGCCGAGTGGTCGGCGGGGGCGATTCGGTCGCTCCGGGCTCAGCGCTCCCAGACGCGGGAGCCGAGGAAGCTGTCCCACTGCTCGCCCGTGAACCACAGCTCGGGGCCGCCGGGATTCTTGGAATCCCGAACGCCAACAACCGATTCGTCGATGAAGACTTCGACACATGCCTTCGACGACTCGGAAGCCGAAGATTTGAACCACGTTCGGATGGGCGACCGACCGTTCATGACTCGTACTCCTTCGCAACTCGAGACACCAGCGTGCGGGTCTCGTCCTCGTTCAACGCTACCGCTTTCAGGTCTCGTATCGCCGCTCGATAGCGGGCGATCACGTCCGACTGCTCGTGATAGAGGGCACCGATCACACCCTCGACATACACAACGGGCGGCTCCGTGAAGCCCCCGCCGAGGCGAGGGAAGTCCAGGAGGCTGAACGACTGGATGAGCAGACCTCGATGGGAACCTTTGTCGAACGGAATGACTCGCACGTTGACGTTTTCGCGCTCGGAAACCTCATTGAGCCAACGCAGCTGACCCGCCATGACAATGGGCCCGCCGAGCTGATACCGGATAACCGCCTCCGACAGGATGGCGTCGAACCTGAACCCGGGATCTTCCAACCGCTCCCGCCGACGCACCGCAAGCTCGAGTCGCCGTTCGATATTGACAGCCGACAGGTCAGGATCTTCGATCTTGGCGATCGCTCGCCGATATTCGCTGGTCTGCAACAACCCCGGCACCAGGACAGCCTGATGGGTCGTAACCTGCCGACAGGCCGACTCCAAGCGAAGGTAGTGCGGGAAGTGAGAGAACAGCTGGTCGACGTAGGGCTGCCATATTCCCTTCGAACTCCCTTGCAGGCTAGCGACTTTCGCCTGCTCCTTGACGTCGTTCCACATCGCTCGCGCCTCGACCCGGACTTCGGGATCCGCATCGTAGAAGTCCAGTAGTTGTTCCAGCTGAGCTGTTGCGATCTTGGTCGAGAAGCCTTCCTCCAGGCGGAGAAGGGTCTGCCTGGATACCTCGATGTGCACACCTGCGGCGAGTGCGGTCCTGCCCGCACGCCCGCGGATTTCTCGAAGGAACTTGCCAAATGCTCTACGGGATATCGTGGTACGACTCAATTCGTTAGCCTCACTATTCCGTTACGCTCATTTTGGGCATGCCTAAATTGGGCTTCCCATCATTATTCGTCGACTAGCCAATTTGCGGCTCGGATCGCAGAATTTCAGCGTTTACTGGAGCGGAAGCCAGTCCCTACTGGGAAGGAGTTCGAAATGCTTTGGGACACATGGGCGCTGCTCTCCATAACCGCGTTGTGCTTAGCCGTGATCGGCTGGGCGGCTTGGGGTTTCCACCGGGAGGCGCGTGATGCCCGCTCCCGCCGTATCCCGCTCGCGCACGGCGGATTCCTCACCGTCCCGCTCGCGGGCCGGCGAGCGGGACGGTTCTACCGGGGACAGCATCGGGGGCGGGCATGACGAACCCGTTCGCCTACATTCCGCGCACCGACCGCCCGGCGGTCTATCACGGTGAGCCCGCGCCCTTTACGCGGTTCTCCGAGCGCGACATCGAACGCCGCCTCGCCGAGCACGGCGAGGACTGCGAACGCGACGACTGCCCGATGCTGCGGCACCTGCAGCGGCTGCGGGCGAAACAGATCGCCCGGCAGCGGCCGCCGACGGATCCGGAGCAGGGGTGAAATAACCTGCTGCTAGCGGATTTTCAGGATCAGGCGCGCACGACGGCAGGCGGCTGCCACGTCGCGTCGATGATCTCCCGTTCCGGCCAGTAGGCGCGGAGGTACACCGAGAAACTGTCCGAAGGCGCCGGGATCCAATTGTTCTCCCGTTCGGGTCCCGGCGAGTTCGCGCCGACGTACAGCGTCAGCGAGCCGTCCGGGTTCCGGACCAGGTCCTTGTTCTTGGTGCCGAGCGAATAGCGGTTCAGCGAGTTGGGATGGAAGAAGTGGTGCCCGTTGTACACGGTCAGCGACCAGAACCCCTTGACCGGCGGTTCCTGACCCGCGGCGAACGTGATGCCGTACGTGTTGTCGCCATGTAACTGCGCACCGTTGACGTCGGTGTCGGTGTAGAAGTACTGGGTCTCGGTGGGCCGGTTCTCGAAGATGTTCGATTTGGCCGTGCCGGTCCGGCTGAAGTAGTCGACCCCGAACTGGGCGTTGTTGGCCGAGCGGTTCCAGCCGTTCCCGGCGCGAATTCCGTTGTGCTTCCACTCGAAGAACGGTGTGATCACGCCGTTCTCGGTGGCGACGGCGGTATCGGCGAGCACCTTCTTCAACACCGGATCGTCACCGGCCGCCTCGAGCAGACTGCGGAACTGCGCGTAGAGCCCCTCCTCACCCGGCAGCGGCGGCACGCTGTCCAGAATCGCGCCGAACTGGTCGAAGAACTGCTCGGGCACAACGTATTTCGGCTCGCCGCCGGTCGGGACGGGCGCGGGCACGACGGGCAGCGCGGCCCATTCGGTCACCTTGACCTCGCCGTCGAACTCGGTCAGGGGGTAGATCCCGATCCGATTGATCACCGGCTGGATCGCCGCGTGGTCCTCGGGGGTGGCGTCCATGAAGATGCGCGGCAGGGCGTTGGCCAGCGCGGTGGTCGAGCGGATGACGCCCATGACGCCCTCGGGGACCGCACCCTGCCAGTTCGGCCCGGCCAGCAGGTAGAACCCGGGCGGGGTGCCGTACGCCTTGCCCAGCTCGCCGAACTGGTCGAGACGCGCGTCGTAGAGCGCGTACACCCAGAAACGATCGCCGAAGTCGGGTACCTGCACGATGACCGGTTCGGCGTCCAGGTCCATGAAGGCCGCGCCGTAGACCACGTCCTGATTCGGGCAGGCGACGATCTTCTCCTCCGGCACCACGTAGTTCGACAGCATCGCCAGCCGTCCACGCGGCGCCGCCGGCACCGCGCCGTTGAGCAGCCCGGGCTCGGGCACCCGGGTGATGGTCTCGTACCGATTGCGCAGGTTCACCAGCGGCCAGCCCCACACGTAGGCGAACTGCGCCAGCATCGCGGCGTATTCGGAGAACATGTCGATCCCGGCGGCGGGTGCTGTCACCGGCTCGGGGTTCGCGGCGGCGGACGGTTGAACGGAAGTACTGACCACGGCGGTGCCCTTTCTCGACGGACTGCGATGCTGGCTCGAGGCTAGGCCGCTTCCGGTCCGGGATGTATCACCTGAATCGGATGAAAGCCGGTGTCGCCCCATTCGCGAGAAATGACCGGGTTTCATTGATAGGCGGGCGGCATATTTGGCAGAATCGCCGAAGTAGACAACTTCCGGCAATCTCAGAAGTAGGGCGTCATGCGCCGACTCGGCTGGTTCTCGATCATCGCGGTTGCGGTGATGTCTCTGCTCATCGCGGTGATTGTCATGGAGTTCCCCCGGATTCGCGGCGACGACCGTGAGCGCACCGGCCTCGCCGCCTTCTACGAGCAACCCGCCGACGCGCTCGACGGCAAGCCCGGTTCGATCGTCAAGAGCGAATCCCTGATCGGCACACCGGCCGCCGCGAACGCCTGGCGAATCATGTACCGGACCACCGACGTCCACGGTTCGCCCGCCGTCGCCACCGGCGTGGTGATCACCCCGGCCGACCCCGCGCCCGAGCGCGGCCGGACCGTACTGGCCTGGGGGCATCCGACCACCGGCGCGGCCGAGAACTGCGCGCCCTCACGCGGATTCGATCCGTTCCTCGACATCGAGGGCCTGCGTTTCCTGCTCGATCGCGGCTACACCGTGGTCGCCACCGACTACGTCGGCATGGGCACCCCCGGCCCCGACTCGTACCTGGTCGGCGTCACCGCCGCGCACGCCGTGCTCGATTCGGTGCGCGCCGCCCGCGAGCTCGAGGCCGCGCACGCCGGCACGTCGGTCATCCTGTGGGGCCATTCGCAGGGTGGCCAGGCCGTGCTGTTCTCCGCGGAGAACGCCCCCGACTACGCCCCCGAGCTCGACATCGTCGCCGTCGCGGCCGCCGCCCCCGCCGCCGACCTCACCGCCCTGATGCGCACCCACCTCGACGACATCTCCGGCGTCACCATCGGCTCGTACGCCTTCACCGCCTACGCCACGGTCTACTCCGATACCGCCGGCGCCCGCCTCGACGACATCCTCACCCCACAGGCCCAGGCGATCGTCCCCCGCATGAACCAGCTCTGCCTGATAAAGAACATGTCCGAGCTGCACCGCATCGGCCAACCCCTGGTCGGCGATTTCACCACCGCCGACCCGACCCGCACCCCGCCGTGGAGCGATCTCCTGTCCCAGAACTCCGCGGGCTCCCGCCCCTTCACCGCTCCCCTCTACATCGCGCAGGGCCGCGACGACGAGTTGGTGGTCCCCGCCGACACCGACGCCTTCGTGGCCCGCGAACGCGCCCAGGGCATCACCGTCACCTACGAACAGATCCCCGGCGCGACCCACGCGACCGTCGCCTACCTGGCGATCCCGTCCCTCCTGTCCTGGCTCGACCGAATCGGCCACTGACAGGACGAACCGACCGGGCACTGCCATCCGACACGGGGAGCTCGCCGGCGAACAGATCAGCCCGTCGCCTTCATCAGGCGCAGGCCGCGATTGAGGAGCGGGCGGTCCCACAGGCTCGGCGGGGTGCGCTCGGGATCCATCAGCTCGTTCTCGGCCAGGGCGCTGTCCTCGTCGGCGACCGTGTCGGGTTCGAAGCGCACCAGCGTGCGGCCGGGCGCGCGCAGGGACTCGACCGTGCGCAGCAGGGAACCGGTTTCGGCCAGGGTGGCATCGAACTTCGCGGGGTCCACCGCGAGGTGCTCGCACAGCAGCCTGCGCCGGATGCCGAGGATCGTCTCGCGCAGCCGATCGCCGTCCGGGGTCTCGGGCGTGACCTCCACGGCCAGATCGCATTCGGTGTCGAAGCCCATCGACCGGTTGTTGAGGTTCGACGAGCCCACCCGCAGCAGCCGATCGTCCATGACCAGCACCTTGGCGTGCACGTAGATCGGGTCGTCGGCGGCGGTCACCGGGTAGTACACGCCCAGGCGCCCGCCGGTGTCGGCCCGCCACAGCAGGTGCAGCAGGCGGCGGCGCGCGCCGTCCATCGCGAGCTGTTCGAGCCAGCCGTCGGCGTTGCGCGGCAGCACGATCACGATCTCGGGGCCGTCGGGCTCGCGCAGGCGCTCGGCGATCGCCTCGGCCAGGGTGCGCGAGGCCAGATACTGACTCTCGATGTACAGGGATTCGCGCGCACCGGCGATCGCGGCCAGGTAGAGCTGTTCGATCTCCCGGACCTCGGCGCGATCGGCCAGCTCGGGGAAGGTGCGCGCGACGCCGAGATCCACCGACTCCATGGTGGGCTCGAGCCCCTCCGGCCAGGGCGTATCGCCCTCGATCTCCCCGACCGGTTCCAGGCGCTCCCCGGTCGCCGCCTGCCAGCGCAGCCGCGCCAGCTCACCGATCGCCCGCGCGGCGTCACCGTCCACGGCCGTGGTGGCGTCGTGCCAGGGACCGTAGCGGTTGCCGTTGGGCTCGGTGCGAAAGTGGTTGTCGTCCCGGTGATCACTGGTGTCCCAGCGGTCCACCGTCATGTCGATGCCGCCGCAGAACGCGAGGGCGTCGTCGATGACCACGATCTTCTGGTGATGCGCGGACCCCAGCGGATGCGCACCGTCGATCTCGAAGTGCAGGCGCCGATCGGTCATCCAGTTCATGACGAAGATCGGCGTCATACCGCGGGTGATCGCCGCGAACGCGCCGATGTTCCACTTCAGCAGATAGATCTCGAGGTCCGGGCGCTGCTTGGGCAGCCAGGACAGGAACTTGCCGAGCCGGTTCGGGCCCTCGAGGGTCTGGACCTGCGGCTCGAACTTGATGCGGGTATCGAAATCCCAGCCGATCAGCACGATCCGCTTGCGCGCCTGCAGCATCGCCGACTTGGCGTGCTTGAAGTAGTCCGCCGCGTCGACGATGACCGACAGCCGATCGGCCTTCGCGACCTGCCAGCACGTCCGGCCCGGAGTGAGAATCCGCTGCTCGTCGTTCATCTGCAATCAGCTCCATCATCCGTCACCCGTCCCCGCGGGTGAACACTCGACACTACTGCGCCATACCCACTCCGACTTGTGTTGCACGCGTGAAGTTCTCGCCGCTTTCGCCGGGGTGCGGCGCCGGTCACATCCGGCCGGGCCCGCGGCACGGTGGCCCAACTCACGCTGCCCTTTCTCCACCCGGTGTTACGATACGGACCGTGTCGTTTCGAAACAAGGAAGCCGGGGAGACCGGCACCGGCCGCCCCCGCGACGCCGCGCGGGAGGCGACGATCCTGACCTGCGTCCTCGAACTCCTCGGCGAGTCCGGCTACGACGCCGTCTCCTTCGAGGCGGTCGCACGCCGCGCCGGGGCCTCCAAGGCCACGCTGTACCGGCGCTGGAACACCAAGCGCGACATGGTGGTCGCGGCCGTCAAGGCCGGTCCGGCGGCGGGCGGCGAGGCGATGACGGTGGACACCGGCTCGCTCCGGGGTGATCTGCTCGTCCTGTGCGAGCGGCTCGACGGCACCCTGCGCGCCGCCGACGGCGCGATGAGCCTGATGCTGCTGCAGGCGGGCCTGGAAGATCCCGATCTGTGCCGCCACCTCGAGGACGCGACCGGCCCCACCGGCGCGAAACTCCCGGCGAACGTGCTCGCGGCGGCCATCGACCGGGGCGAGTTGCCCGCGGGGGCGCAGCCCTTCCCGTACGAGGAGGTCGCCGGGTCGGTGCTGCTGCTGCGCAGGCTCAACGGCCTGCCCTCCGGCCCCGACTACCTGGCCGTTCTCATCGACACCATCCTCATCCCCGCCCTGCGCGCGAGCGCGGAACACACCGGCCCCGTGCCGCGCGCCCTCTTCTCCTGAACCCCGGTCCCCCGGTGAAAGGTTGTGCATCCATGACGAATCCAGTGATCGACGGCTTCGAGTACCGTCGCCTGCCCGGCGCGGGCGGCATCGAGGTGAACGCGGCGGTCGGCGGCAGCGGCGAGCCCGTCGTCCTGCTGCACGGTTTTCCGCAGACCCACCTCATGTGGCGGCACGTCGCGCGCCTGCTGGCCGCCGATCACACGGTCGTCGTGCCGGATCTGCGCGGCTACGGCGCCAGTGACGCGCCACCGGAGACCGGCCCCGAGATCTACGCCAAACGCACCATGGCCGCGGACATCGTCGAGGCCATGGTGCGCTCGGCCACGAGCGCTTCGGGCTCATCGGACACGATCGCGGCGCGCTGGTCGGGGTCCGCGCCGCGCTGGATCATCCCGAACGCATCACCCACCTGGGCATCCTCGATGTGCTGCCGACCATGGACACCTGGGCCGTACTGCACGGCGTCGACGCGAAGGTCGCCTGGCACCTGTACCTGATGGCACAGCCGGCGGACCTGCCCGAGCGCATGATCGCGGCCGTGGCCGCCGACTTCTTCGGTTCGTTCCTCGACGCGTGGGATCCCGGCGGGAACACCTTCCCGCCCGAGGTCCGCGCCCACTACATCGAAAGCTCCACCCGCACCGTGCCTTCCATCGTCGCGGATTTCCGCGCGACCGCGGGCATCGACCTCGACATGGACCGCGCGGACCGCGCCGCCGGGCGCACCCTGGACATGCCGGTGGCGGTGATCTCCCAGGATTGGGGTGCCCAGCTCGGTTTCGACGCCCTCGGCCTGTGGCGGCAGTGGGCGCCCGGGGCCACCTACCAGCCGATCGACGCCGGGCATTTCATGGCGGAGGAGCGGCCGGAGGCCATCGCGGCGTTCGCCCGGGAGCTGCTGGGACGGCGAGCGCTGGTTTAGCCGACCACGGATCGGCAACCCGTAGATCATGATCGGAACGCTTCGTTCGATTGTCCTGGACTGCAAACATCCGGCGGAACTCGCGCGGTTCTATCGCAAACTGCTCGGCGGCACGGTGGAGGATGCCGACGAAACCTGGTCGGTGCTGACCGACCCGCAGGGCAGGCGGTTCGCCTTCCAGCTCGCGCCCGACCATGAGCCCCCGCTGTTTCCCGACCCCCGGGGGTCCCAGCAGTTCCACCTCGACATCGAGGTCGGCGACATCGACATCGCCCAGCCCGACGTGCTGCGACTCGGCGCGACCCGCGTCGAGGACGCGGTGGGCGAGAACCGTTTCCGGGTGTTCCGCGATCCGGCGGGGCATCCGTTCTGCCTGGTGTGGGGTGCCACCACGAGCGATACCTGACCGGCGTGTTCGACGGCCCGGGTGCGTGCGCGCCCCGGGTCAGCAGCCGTTCGCGGTGAAACCGATCGGCAGCACGTCGCCGCGATCGCCCGCGGCGGCTCGGTCCAGCAGAGCCTGAACCGCCGGGCCGTACGGTGTGCCGTACTCGACCTCCGCGCAGCCGCCCTGCTCGTGCCCGCCGGTGATGCCGACCAGCCGCCCGTCCTGTACCCAGGGCCCGCCACTGGTTCCGGCACCGAAACCGGCGCAGTCCAGCGCGATTCCGTCCGCGCCCACGGCCGGCGGCCCGGTGCAGGTGATCGGCCGGCCGCCACTGCCCAGCGGATAGCCGCTGACGGTGACGGGTTCACCGGCCCGCGGCGCGGCCGGTGCCAGGCCCAGCACCACGTCCTCGATCGTCGTACCGCCGCGCGGCGCGACCCGCAGGACCGCGACATCGTGGGCCGGATCGAAGGTGCGCTGCCAGGCGGGGTCGACGTACATGTCGGTCACCGTCCACACGCCCGCCGGGAGTTCGGCGTCGTGCAGCAGCGGCGCGAACTCGATGAGCGCGCCGGGCCCGAACACGCAGTGCGCGGCGGTCACCACCAGATCGCGCGAAAACGAGGAGACCACCGCCGCCGAGCAGAAGTGCGGGCCGCCGAGGCGCGGCACGACGCCGAAAGCGCTGGGGTAGAACAGGGCTCCGGTCGCGGGCACCGTCTCGACCGGGGTCGCCGATCGCGGCGGGTCGGTTGCCACCGGTTCCTGTGCCCGGGCCGCGTGCGGTGCGGTGAGGGCGAGGAGCACGCCGGACAGAACGGCCACTACGTGTCGCATCCCAGGGACGGTAGCGAAGGGCACGCGAATCGTGAAGTACCCGAGCGCCTGTCGCGTCGTGGGGCGGGCGGCGCAGCGGAGGCGGCCACCGAGCCCTGCCGACTCAGCGCGAGGGCGGGCGGTGGGCCATCTCGAGCGCGCGGATGCGGCACCAGCAGGACTTGCGGGGCGGCGCAGCGCCTGCGCTCCGGTAGCGGCCCGCTGCGGTCGCCGAGCCGCCGCGCGAGAGCCGACGGGGTGGTCGGCACGTTTGCCCGGCGCAGGCGCGGGGTATCGCAGCGCCGAACATGTTGCGCGGCAGATCGATCGACTCCGGGCCCGCTCGAATCGGGCTCCGGGGCCGAAAATCGGTATGGAAAGTGGTGAGTGACTGTGAGTGAGACCGACACGAACACGCGGTTCGAGACCGAGACGTTGCTGATCGGGCGCTGGAGCGAGGCCGCCGACCCCGGCACGGGTGACGCGGTGCCGCTGACCGGGCTTCCCGAGCGGTACAACATCGTGGTCGTGGCCGGTGAGCGCGGGCGCGACGCGATGCCGGACTTCCGACCGGCGCGGTTCACCGGCGAGGAGTTTCGCGCCCAGGTCGATGCCCTGCACGCGGACGGCCGCACGGTCCTGCTGGCGATCGGCGGCCCGCACGCGCGCGTCGAGTTGCGGGACGGGCAGGAGGAAGCGCTGTTCGAGCGGATCATCGAGCTGACCGACACGTTCGGGTTCGACGGCGTCGTACTCGAATTGGCGCCGGACGACGCCGCGGCCGCGGGCAATCTGAACGTGATCTCCGCGGCGCTCCTGGCTGCTCGGCTGCACTACGGCGCCGACGGCGACGCCTTCCGCATCGGAGTGACGGCCGGAGACGCGGACCCGGACACCGGCGAACGGCCGGTGCCGTTCCTGCGGGAACTGGACGGGCACTGCGATTTCGTCGTGCGCGACGACGGATTGGTCAGCCGCGCCGCCTGATCAGCAGGACCACCGCACCGGCGGCGAGCAGCACCAGGACCCCGGCGCCCGCCGCGAGCAGTATCGGCGTGCGCGAACTCGCCGGCTCGGCGGCGTTCGGGGCGGCGGTCGCCGGTGCGGCGGCGGGCTTGTCGGCCGGCATCGCGTTCGACCCGCCCGCTTCGTATTCCGGGCCCGGTTCGGGGTTTCCGGCCAGGGTCAGATTCAGCCGGACCGGAACGGGTCGCTCATCCCCCGCTTCGGCGGGCGAACCCACCTTGACGGCGATGTAGTACCAGCCCGCCAGTGCCTGCTGCCGCAACGCGGCGGTCGAGGCATCGCGGTTGGCGTACCGGATCGGCACCGTGCCCATCGTCTTGCCCGACGTCGGCAGCGACACATCCTTTCCCGTGAAGACATGGGTGTCGTAGTCGATCTCCGCGCCGACCGGTGAATACAGCGCGGTCGCGATATTGGAGATGGCCCGGGTTCCGGATCCGCCGTTGCCGGTGAAGTCGACCCGGTACGCCAGGCCCTGACCCCAGTCGGCGCGCACCCGGTAGAAGACGAACTCGCCCGGGCGCAGGGTGTCGGTGTAGTGGCCGCCGCCGTCCAGGGTCGCGGCCGCGGCCAGCGACGCGCCGCCGGTCACCGGCTGATCCGCCGCGCCGGAATCGACGAGCGCGGTGGCCTCCGAGCTCGGGGCCGGGCCTCTGTCGCGCACGGGTTGTTCGACGCCGATGAGCAATTCGAGCGGCAGCCGCTGCGGCAGGCCGTTGGAGGTTCTGTCCCAGGTCACTTCGAAGTAGTAGCGACCCGCGCCCCGGCAGCTGCCGGATCCGTCCGCGCCGCGGAAGGTGGTGCTCACCGACAGGGTGACGCCGTCGCTCGAGCGTGAGGCCTGATCGGTCTCGAAGACGTTGCAGTCCTTGCCGTTCGCGTCGAAGATCCGGATCTGCACGGTGTTGAAGTCGTCGAGCACGTTGATGTCCGGCAGGCGCGGAAACGACATCAGGCCGGTGAAGTAGAGCGTGCCGCCCTCGGGCGCGTCCACGCCGTAGTAGCGCTTTTCGTGCTGTCCGAGGGTGTCCAGGTAGTGACCCGCGGTCGCGACGGGGGCGGTGCGGTGGCTATCGGTGCCGGTGATCGGGGTGCCCGAGGCCGCGTAGTTGCGCAGCGCGGCGGCCGTGACGCGGGGCAGGATGCGTTCCAGCGCAGCGCCGTCCGCGGCGTCGGCGTACGTCCCGCCGGTCACCTGGGCCATGCAGCTCAGCTGCGCCCGCGCCTTCTCCTCCACCGCGAAGCCGATCGAGTGCACGATCAGGTCCACGCCGCGCTGCTTCAATTCCCTTGCCACGTCACAGGGTTCGGGCGGTGCGCAGGTGTCGTCGCCGTCGGATACGAGCACGATCGAGCGCGGTCCCGAATCCGGCAGCGCCGCGGCCGCTTCGCGCAGCGAGACGCCCATCGGGGTCCAGCCGCGCGCCTGCACGTCGTTCACCGCACCGCTCAGGGCACCGCGATCCAGCGGGCCGGGCGGCTGCAGCACCCGCACGTCGCGGCAGCCGGCGGCCTTCTCGTCCGCACCGTTTCCGGTTCCCGTGCCGTACACCGCGAGTCCCACCGAGGCGTCGGCCGGCGCCGAGTCCACGAAGCCACGCACGGCCCGTTTGGCCGAATCCATCATGGTTCCGGCGCCGTCCGGGCGCTGCATCGAACCCGACGCGTCGAGCACGATCATGGTGGGTGCGTACGGCGTCTCGGCGGGGCTCGCGTAGCCGGGCTGCGGCGCCACCCCCGGCAGCACCAGCGCGACCGCGACCGCGACGAACAACCCGGCGATTCTGGACGTTCTCGGCATGATCCTCTTCGAGCACTCGGCGCAACCTGTCCGCCGAACGTACCCACAACGGGCTTGCGGCGAGCAAACCCGGCGCGCGCGAGTGCACCGTCTCGAAGCCGAGAACCGTTCTGCCGCTGCCGCATTCACGCTCGACGGCGCAATTGCGCCACGGCGTGATCGCGGGCCGCGCTGTCCCTCCCCGAGGGGCACGTCGATTCCGGTCGGGAAGCTGCCGCGCGGGGATCCGGCCGGGCGTCAGCGCCTGCGGCGGCGACTCCGGGTACGGCGCCAGCCGAAGGGGCCGGGGAGATCCATCGATGTCGTGTCACGGCCGGTGGTGCTCGTGGTGTGGCGCAGGCCGCCGCGGCTGCCGGTGGTGAGGGAGAGGGAACCGCGGTTGATGTTCAGGCGGACCCCGGGGAAGATCTTGAAGCTCTTGCGGAACGTGAAAGGCATTCGAGCCTCCTTTCTCGGGGACCGGATACCCGCCGAATGCCGGGTGAATCCCCGGTTTCCGGGCCGGGACGCCGGAATCGACTTGCGCGGGCTCGGCCCGCTGTGGTTCAGTCGCGGTACTTCAGTTCGGAGCTCCCCGGAAGTACGTCGCAGATGGGAGCAACGCATCGCGGCGCTGTGCCGGGTGATGAGGCGGGCGGCAGTGTATTCGCCGACCCCTCCTGGAGGTTCTCCCATGCAATTCGGTATCGGTCTGCCCATTTCCGCGCCGCACACCCTGCTCGACTGGGCGCGCCGCGCCGAGGCGGGCCCCTTCGCCACCCTCGCCCTGCTCGACCGGCTCGTCTACGACAACCCCGAGCCGCTCACCGCACTCGCGGTGCTCGCGGGCGCGACCGATCGCGTCCGCGTCCAGACCGAGGTGCTCCTCGCACCGCTGCGCGACCCGGTGCTGTTGGCCAAACAGGTTGCCACGCTGGACGTCATGTCCGGCGGCCGCCTGACCCTGGGCCTCGGCGTCGGCGGCCGGGCCGACGACCACGTCGCCTCCGGCACCGACCTGCGCACCCGCGGCAGGCGCCTGGACGAGCAGCTCGGGATCATGCGCCGCCTCTGGTCCGGTAGGCCGTACGGCGACGACTGCGGCCCGATCGGCCCGTCCCCCCTCCGCCCCGAAGGCCCCGATCTGCTGTTCGGCGCGTTCCAGCCCGCCGCGATCGAGCGCGTAGGCCGCTGGGGCGGCGGCCTGCTCGCCGCCGCCCCACCCTCCTGGGCCGACGGTCTCTTCGACAGGGCGCGCGCGTCCTGGAAGGCTCACGGCCGCAGCGGTTCTCCCCGCCTGGTCGCCCAAATCAACACGGCCCTGGGCGATTCGACGGTCGTGGACGAGGCCCGCGCCGCGATGCGCGCCTACTACGCCTTCAGCGGCAGCCGTGCCGACTACATGGTCAATGGAACGCTCACCACTCCCGCCGAGATCCGCACCGCCATAGCCCAATTCGACGCCCTGGGCGCGGACGAGATCGTCTTCTACTGCTACGCCGACGACCCACACCAGCTCGACCGCCTCGCGGACGTCATCGGGTGATCCCGGAACAGGTGGTGACCTGGTCGATCGGACCCGAGCCGCGCCGCTCGGCGGGCGGGATTGTCGGTCGGCCCGGATACGGTTCGGCCATGAAAGCCCTACCGAGCGCGTCGGTTCTGGTCCGCACCTGGTTCGGCGACGACCGAGCCTGGGAAACCCTGGTCGAGGAAGTCCGGACGCCGAGTGCGGAGGACTTCCTCGCGGACGTCGTGATCGTCGACGACAGGGAGTATCAGGACCTGAGCGCCGAGACGCTGACGGCCCTGCAACCCGACGGCCCGTCGGTCTCCTTCCTCGCCGACAAGACCACCCTCACCCACCCTGAACACCCCGTCCTCGCGGTCTATGTGGGCGCGGAGGACGAAGACGAAGCGGAAGGTGACACCGCTCCGTTCCGGGTGGTCCCCCGCGCGCTCTGGAGCGTGGAGAACAACATCAACCTCGGAAACATGGACTGGTGGGAGTTCTCGGAGGAGTCCGACGAGGACGGCATCCACCGCGGGCTCGACATGGAGGACTAGTGCACGATCCCGTCGTCCACAAGAGGTACCGAAGGGTTCCCTGCCTCGCCGGCCCTCAAGGGGTGAGGGGTCGTCCGGTCCTGGATTCGCGAGGGGAGAACCAGGCCGCGGCCTGCGGGGTCAGAATCAGCACGGCGGCGGCAACCGCCGGGCCCGCCTGGAACCCCACATCGAAGCAGAAGTCCGCGAACTGTTTTGGCAAGGTTTGGTAGTCGCTCGAACGACCCCACTGCGCGATCTCCCCGGTCAGCGCACAGCTCATCGCCGCAGCGGCTCCTGCGGCGATGAGCGGGCGGGCCAGGCGGTGGTGGATGAACACAGCGAGCACACCCCCGCCGAGCAGAGCCAGCTGCAGGACCCCCAGAATCGATTCCGTCAGAGCGACCGGGTACGAATCGGAATGGGAGTCAATGGCTCCGGCCAGACTCGGAACCGCGAAGAGCACACCCAGAGCGGCGGCCACGCCCGCCAGGATCGAGGGTGCGACCGGATCCAAGTGCGGTGCGGGACCGGTGGGGATCGGGCGCGGAAGAGGCCGCCACGTCGCACCGACAGGGACAAACCATTGACGCAGCGCCGGTCTGGTGACCAGCACGACGGCCGCGAACGGCAGGATGGAACCCATCACCGCGGCGATGACCCGGCTTTCCACCGCTGGGTCGATCATCTGGTTGAAGTGCAACCACTCAAACAGCTCTTCGCAGACGTTCGCCGCGACCGCGAAAACCGCCGCGACCGGCACCAGCACCCGCACCCCGCTGCGATGTCTGCACAGCGCGACCATGGCCGCGCACAGCAGCGCGATCACCATGAGCGACAACCCAATCGCAACCTTCGCCCCGACCGATTCCCAGTCGATGCCCCGCGACGCGATATGGGTCCCCTTCACGAGTTCGTCGTACCCGTCAACCAGATTCTGCACGGCGTTGAGCGTTCCCAGCGCCGACAAAGCACCCAGAAAACGCGCGATCCGTTCCGGATCCTGCCGTGGCGGTAGCCAGGTTGGCGGCATCTGCGATGGCAACGGCTGGTTCATCTGGATCCCCCTCGACAATGTTCTCCCCCGAACGATGTCGACCCTAAGGGAACCGAGCGGTATCGCACGAGCCGATAACGAGGCGGCACCGGACCGGAAACTCGATTGCCCGGCGCGGCGGGCGGCTCTACCGTCTGGCCGATGCGGACGGTCATCATCGGCGATATTCATGGGTGTTTCGACGAACTGATGGAGTTGGTCGAGAAGGCCGGGGTAAGGGCGGACGACTCGCTCGTCAGTGTCGGGGACCTGGTCGACCGGGGGCCGCGGCCTCGGGAAGTCGTGGAGTTCTTCCGGGGGCGGCCGAACTCGGTTGTGGTGATGGGGAATCACGAGCGCAAGCACGTGCGGGGGATCTTCTCGTACGCGCAGGAGATCACGCGGTTGCAGGCCGGGGCGGGGTACGGGGAGATGGTCGAGTGGATGGCGGGGCTGCCGTACTACTTCGAGAACGAACACGTGCGCGTCGTGCACGCGGCGATGGTGCCGGGCGTGGCGCTGGCGGACCAGCAGGCGGAGATTCTGTGTGGATCCACGAAGGGTGAGCGGGAGCTCCGTGAGCTGTTCCCGGAGGGTTACTGGCACCAGCACTACACCGATGCCAAACCGGTCGTGTTCGGGCATCACGTCACCGGCGACGAGCCGCTGGTCCGCGACGGGCGCGTCGTCGGTCTGGACACCGGGGCCTGCCACGGAGGGTATCTGACGGCGATCAGTCTGCCGGACTTCACTTTTCACTCCGTGCGGGCACACGCGGATCACTGGACGCAAGCGAAACGCGACTGGCAGCTTCCGGTCCTGAGGACCAAACCGTGGCACGACTATTCGTGGCGGGAGCTCGACGAGGCGGTTACCCGGATGTCCAGGACACCGGACCCGGCCGCGGTCGCGTGGCTCGGGGCCGTGGAACGGTGGGCGGGCGAGCTGCGGTCGATGTTCCCGGCGCTGGTCGACGCCGCGTACTCCACCGCCGCCGGACTCGACACCACCGCCTTGCGCGGCCATCCCGCCGCGCTGTACCTGTTCCAGACCCGCTCCGGGAGACTCGATGTCGCGAGTCTGGACAAGCAGTGCACCACCCCGCGCAGGACGATGGACCTCGCGGCGGCGCTGGGTCTCGCAGTCCCGGAACTGCCGCGCTAGCGGGACGAGTCGTGAGTCTCGATCGTCGCCGTCGGCAATCCTGTGGTCGCCTATGTCCGGTCCCGAGGTTCGCGGCGGCGGACCCCGCGCGAGCACTGCGACCAGCGGAACGTCGGCGGCCTGCAGTAGATTCGGTCCCGATCTCGATCAGGGGGTGGGTATGAGTCGGAGTATCGGCATCGATCTGGGTGGGTCGAAGGCACTGGTGGCCGTGGTGGAGGGCGGGCGGGCGACGGTTCTTCCGCCGTCCGGTGGTGCTGCGTCGCTGCTGCGAGCGGGCCGGGCCGCCGAGGCCGATGTGCTCTCGGCCTTGCGGCGCGACGCGGAACAGCATCTCGGGCAACCGGTTACCCAGGCCGTGGTGTCGAGCCGGGCGGCCGGCACCGACGCCGGACGGCGGCGGCTGGAACTGGCGGCCGAGTCGGCGGGGTTCACGTCCGCGCGGGTGGTTTCCCCGACGGCCGCCGCCGCACTACAGGCGGGCATCACCGGGCCGCCGCACGAACGGACCGTGCTGATCCTCGATCTCGGGCGCGACGGCTGCGAGGTCGCGGTGGTCGAGATCGGGGGCGGCGTCGTCGAGATGCGTTCCGTCCGTACGGACCCGGAACTGGGCGGGCGCGCGTGGGATCGGCGGATCGCCGACCGGCTGGCGCAGGGAGCCCGACACCGACACGGGATCGATCCGAGCGCGGATGAGGGCATGACGGCGCGTCTGCTCGAGGCCGCGGAAGCCGCCCGGATCACGCTGTCGAGTGCGCAGCACGCCGACATCACGGTGCCCTATCTCGCCACCGACGCTGCGGGGCAGCTCATCACGCTGACCGACACGCTCACCCGGTCCGAGTACGAACGGTACACAGCCGATCTGGTGGAGCGCTGCCGCGCCTTGCTCCGAGCGGCGACACACGGGTTGGTGTTCGACGACCTCCCCGTGCACGAGACCATGCTGGTAGGCAGTGGTTCTCGAATGCCGAGCATCGAAGCCATGATTCGCGAGGAAACCGGGTGTGAACCCAATCGCCGGATACTCGCCGAACACGCCGCGGTGGAGGGCGCGGCGGTTCTGGCCGCTGTGCTACGGGGCGAAATCCGTGACTTGTTGCTGCTCGATACCGTACGCCACAGCATCGGAATCGAGGTGGCCGGCGGCGGCCTGGTAACCCTGGTCGAACGCGATACCACGATCCCTATCAAACGAACCACGACGTTCACAACCGTGGTGCGAGACCAGAAGTCGGCCCTGATCCGGGTGTTCGAGGGTGAGCAACCGGTCGCGGTGGCCAACAACCTGCTCGGTGAGCTGCGTTTCACTGACGTGCCGCCCGGATCGCCCGGAGAAGTGTCGATCGAGGTCACCTGCGATATCTATATGGGGTCCGTCCACGTGAGCGTGCGAGCCCCGGGATCGGAGCGGGAACAGACCCTGCGCACGAGCGGGCTCACTCCCCCGACCGAGAACCGTCTGCCCGGCTCGATCGAATCGGTCGTCGAGTACCCGACCGCCAACGCTGGCAAGGACGCCGGAGCCGAAACGCCACAGGCTCCCGCCCCGCAGCCGGCGCCGCAGCGGATGACCTTCGCGCGCGGCTTCGCCAGAACCACGTCGATCGTCGGCGCCATCCTCTTCGCGCTCGGCGCCCTCGCCCTACTCTTCAACATGTCCCCCGAAGCACCGGAGTGCGACGGCAACACGATGCGGCCGGGCGACGTCTGCGAGTGGCACAGCACCCGCACCGGAGCCAAGTGGGACACCTCCTACGAGGACGAACGCGAGAAAGAAGAGGCCGGCACCCGAGAATGGTGGGGCGCGGGCCGAAGTCTCACCATCACCGGGCTGGTGCTGCTGACGATGGGCGGAGTGGCGTTCGCCTCGATCGCGGCCGCCCGCGGTGACCGAAACCCCGACGCAGGCCGAACTAGGCTGGGCGCATGAACCACCCGGATCCGAACGCTCGGCCGACCTACGCCGAAGCTCTCGAACGGGCGCGCGGCATGGTGCAGGACCCCGGCACACTCGTCCACTATCCCCATCCGGGCCTGGAAAACGCCACGCACGGAACCGGATTCGCGTTTCTGCACACGATCAGAAGCGACCGAGGCGAGTTGGACGGCTACGTCCTGATCGCCACCACCGCCCGGGCCAGCGGCCTGCTGTCGGCCGCGAACCGCACCATCGAATCGGTCATCGACGAGCACCTGCGCCGCGCCACGCACATGAACCGATACATCCCCGACAACGAGCTAGGCCCGGCCCAACGGGCGGCCATCGCCGCGTACGACGGTGGATTCGACCGCGTCGACCAGCCCCCCGCCCACGAGCCCCTCGATCCCGCCACCGCCGACTACGCCGCGTACGTGCTGATCGCCCTGCGCCGCGGCGGCGGTTCCGACCTGACCGCCCGAAATATCCTCGCCCGCAACGACTCTCTCCTCAATCCCCCGGAGCCCAACCGCCGATACACGCACCCCTGCCCCCACTGCACGGCCCCCACGCCCTACTCCGAGCGCTATCCCCGAGCCCTCTGCGACCACTGCTATCAGCGGATCACCGACAGCACGGGCCGCCGAATAACCGGCTACAACACCAGCCTGAGCGGCGGCATGATCGCCTACTACTCCGACACCCTCCACGGTGAGAAGGATGCCGACTACGAGGAGTGCGTCGAGACGACCCGGACCGGCCGGTGCTACATCGACGGCCGTCCCGCGACGATGCGCGAGGCTCGCTTCGGCGGGATAGTCGTCCAACTCGTGCAGTCTGACTGAAAACCGACGCCCACGCGATCACCGTTCCGATGGGCCGCCCGCTGTTCCGAACACCCTGCCGTACCGACCACATCGCCCCATATCCGTGCGACGTCTACCGATCGAATGCACGATCCGAACCCTCGCGCCGTGGCCTAGCATTCTGATGTGTTCATTCCCGGCATCGGCGCGTTCGTATCCGTCCCCGCCCCGGACGGCCAGGCCATGTGGTCGCCACCCGGCCCGGTGACCAGCACCCTGTTCCGGGCGCCGATCGAGGTGAACGTCCTGCTCTCCCCCGGGGAGGTCGCGAACGCCACCCTGATCACCGAGGTCCTCGCCCACATCGACGAATACCTCTCGGCCGCACTACGATTCCTGCACCGCGCGCTCCTGTCGGACCCCTCCGCCTTCGGCCTGAGCGAGCCGGAGACGACCCGCTACCACCGCTTCGACCCGGCCGCGTTCCCCGTCGACCACCCCCAACTGAACTTCTACGCCGGCGACGAGTGGCTCCTGCGCTTCGCCGAGGGCACGTTCCCGATCTGCGACCCCTACGGCGTCGGCGTCACCTTCGACGGAACCGAACCCGTCCGGGTCGAGGACCTCAGCGACTGCGAGTAGCCGATTCGGCTACTTCCGCCCGACGTTGCAACGTCAGAAAGACGACGGGGCCGCGACGCGGTGTACCGGGCAGTACTCGACGTGGAGATAGCTGTGGAGGGTGCTCACGTCCAGCTCGGCGCAGCAGTGGGCGTCGGGGGTGGCGTGCATGTGGCGGGGGCACTCCTCGATCAGGTCGTGGAGGCGGCGGCCCTCCAGGTCGAAGGCTTTGCGACTGCCGGTCAAGAACAGGGTGCCGGCGGCGACACTGTGGCGCAGAACGTCTTTGAAGTCGCGGTGGCGGGATGTCTCGTAGTCGGCGTCGGAGGGAACGGGGAGGCCCGTGGACGTGATCGTGTGGGGGCGGCCGGGGCCCAGGGCGGCGCGGACCTGTTTCCAGCGCGAGACGGGGAAACGCAGGCTGTGGTGGAGCAGCACCAGATCCAGGATGGGCTCGTCGCCGGTGCCGTAGGGACTGCAGCTTCTGTCGTTGTGGCGCAACGGAAGATGGACGATCGTGTGCGGGGAACGGGCGGCCAGCGACCACGCGGCGCCGAGTTGCAGTGCGGAGGTCTTGTCCACGGTCATCTGCACACCGAGGTATCCCTCATGCAGCGGCGCGTGCTCGATCGGCCGCGCGGGCCGCACCACCCGGTACTCGTCCCGGCCCAGCCGCACCGTGCTGATCAGCGCCCGCCAGCGCAACCCCTCCAGTCGCACACACCCTCCTCGCAGTTCCCGGGCACGGTATGCCGACAGCGCCCACCGGACAAGCGAATTCCGGGACATGCCCGGCGGTCGCGACAGACGCTGCCCCGGAGGCAAGACAGCAGCGTCCGATCGCGTAATCCGCATCGTCAGGGTGTGTTCGGCCCGCGAGCTACTTCTCCACGGCGTACCGCAGCTGTGCGAACCCGTGCCCGAGATCCTCGGTCGACTCCAACCGCAGCGAAACATCTTCGGGCAGTTCGCCGAACAGCGAGAAACCACCGCCGATCAGCACCGGCGCGATGCTGATGATCAGGCGATCCACGCGCCCGGCGCGCAGCAGGCTCTGAATGAGCCGGCCGCCATCGGGATAGACGTGCTTGACCCCGCGTGCGTCGAGATCCGCCACGGCAGCGTTCAACTCGCGGTACACGGTCACCCGCGGGTCCGCGTCCGCCGCCAGGGTCGTGCTCACCACTCCGACGTGCCGATCCCCGAAATGCCAGTTCTCCGAACCGAACCCGAGCATCGTCTCGTAGGTCCTGCGCCCCATGAGCACCGCGTCGACCGACTCGAAGAACTCCGTGTAGCCCAGGTCCCCGGCCCGCTCACCCCGCGAGGTCAGCCACTCGATGTCGTCGTCACGACGAGCGATGAACCCGTCGAGGCTGGTCCCGATGAACACCGTCGCACCGAAAGTCATACGTTCCTCCTGAACAAATGGTCGAGATCGTCACGAAGGAGCTCGGCCGGGTCCCCGTCCCCCGTCAGCGCCCACCGCAACAGCGATCCGTCGGTCGTGATCTTGACGGCCCGGGCGAGACTCGCGACGTCGACATCGGCCGAAAGCTCACCCTGCGCAACGGCTTCGGCGAGCAGCTCCCGCAGCGCCGCGTCGACCGTCCGCGTGTGCGCGATCGCGTGGACGCGAAACTCCGGATCGGACAGATCGAGCTGCAGCATCCCCAGATGATTGGCCAGCACGTCGGGACCGGCCATCATCCGAGCCCCCTGCTCGGCCACCGCGTACACGACGTCCAACGCCGACTCCCCCGCTTCCCGGGCCCGCAGATACGGCGTAGCCGCCTCCGCCGCGGCGTCCGCCGCGAATGCCAGCAGCAGCCCCCGCTTGGACCCGAACCGCTGCACCAGCGTCGCCGGCGAGACCCCCGCCTCGGCCCCGACGTGCGCCAGGGTCAACTTCCCCGGCCCGTACGCGCCGATGGCCCGCCCGGCAGCCGCAAGAATCTCACCGTCACTGACAGATCGTGGTCGAGGCATCCGCCCTCCTTCGGCACCGACCCTACCACGTTTATAAATGACCGTTCATTTACAAATATACTCGCAGTTCAACACCTATAGCCCCACACTCGGCGTCGACCAGACGGCTCGACACCCCGGAGCTAGGACACCCCTGCCAGGGCGGCCGTCACCGCCTCCTCTAGCGCGCCCTGCGCCTGGGACGCACTGCCCGGATGCAGGTAGTAACCCACCTCGAACAGGTCGGCGCCACGGCGCACCACGGCCGAGCCGTAGGCGGTGCCGCCGCCGTCGGCCGTCGCCACGGCGCACGCCTCGTCCCCGAAAGCGTCTGTCGGGGCGAACTTTCCGGCCATGGGGCTCGCGGCACACAGCTGGGCGAGGTAGTGGGACGCGCGTTCGTCGCCGGTGTCCCAGTTCACCTGACCGTGGCGGAGCAGGCGGACGTGCAGGGAGCCGTACATCTCCGAACCGCTGGCGGCGCGGTCGGCGGTCACGTAGTCGCACGCCGCACCCGAGCCGGACGAATAGTTGGCGTCCGCGAGCGGAACACCATCGGGCACAATCCTTTCGAACAGGGACGTACCCACCGCCGCGCACAGATCGGGTGGGGCCGCGGCCGCCGGGCGGGCGCGTTCGACCGCGTCGACCACCTTGACGTAGATCCCCAGGAGCGCGCAGGCCGCCACCACCACGCCGCCCACCACCAGCACGCGCCGCCGCAGAGTCTTCCCGGCCGAAGCCATGCCCGCCCCTATCGTTCGCCATCACCGCGAGTCGTCCACTCCCGGTGGGGAAGCGGCCGAAGTGAGCGTACTCGAGCGACGGCGAACGACCCGGCAACCCGCGCCCGGACACGAACCGGGGCCGCACAGCAAACGCTGCGCGGCCCCGGTTCTCAGCTGTCGGATACTAGAAATAGTGGCTGCGACCACCCACGCGACGGCCCGTCGAACCCAGCAGGACCAGGACCGCGCCGACCACAACCAGCACGATGCCGATCGTCGTCAGAATCGGGATGCCGAGCAGAATGCCGGCGAGGAGCAGGATCAATCCCAGAATGACCATAACCACTTCCTTCGTCTCCGCACCCTGTCGATCCGGGTGCCTGACCACGCAATAGCCGAGACGAGGAACATCAAACGGATTAAACCGCAAATATTTTGGAGATCGAGATCACTCCCGGTCACCCCAGGTGGCGATCCGATAGCAAACCCAGCGGTCCGCGTCGAACCGCCAACCCGCCACCGCGAGAAGGCGTCTCGGGTCGCAAGCACCGACAGGGTACCCGCGACCCGACGCCCGCCCTAGTTCTTCGGAACGACGATCCCGCTCAAATCCGCGTTGCGAATCGGAGTGTCGGGATTAGCCTGCGCCCGGCACATGAGATCGATCGCGGTGATCGCCGCGTTCACCATGCCGGTGTCCGGCGTCCCCGTGGTGAGCTGGGTGTCGTTCTCCAGGTACTTGCGCACGGTCACCTCGCGCTTGTCGTTGTCCTGGGTCCGGAACTCGCTACACGGGGTGTCACCGCCCTTGTTGACGGCTTCCTCGGCCTTGTCGCACCCGGTGGCCAGCAGCGCGGTCAGCGCCAGCGCCGCCAGCGACGCACCGGTGAATGCACGGGGGGTTCGGTATCGCACAACATCCTCCACTGTGAGTTTTCGTGACTCTCGGGGATTGCACGCTCCGTCCGACACTAACCGCCGGGGCGTAGTTTGGTGGAAGCACTCTCGGGAAGTCGCAGTTCGAAACCGAATCGACGAGGTATGACGCGGCCAGGAGGCATGTGGTGCGGTGTGTGGTGCTCGGTGCGACCGGATACATCGGCGGCCGGCTGGTCCCCGAACTCCTGGACCGGGGCCATTCGGTCCGGGTCCTGGCCCGCAATCCCGGCAAACTCGCCGAAGCCCCGTGGCGTGACCGCGTGGAGGTCGTCACCGGCGATGTCACCGACGCCGAATCGGTCACCCGGGCCCTGACCGACGCCGATGTCGTCTACTACCTGGTGCACTCGCTGGTCCGCCGGGATTTCGTCGACATCGACCGCCAGGCCGCGACCACCGTCGCCGAGGCCGCCGCCGCGACGGGCGTGACCCGCATCGTCTACCTCGGCGGCATCAAACCCGACGCCGAACACCTGTCCCCGCACCTGTCCTCGCGCGTGGAGGTCGGGGAGATCCTGCTCGCCTCGGGCGTGCCCACGGTCGAGTTCCGGGCCGCGGTCATCATCGGATCCGGTTCCGCCAGTTTCGAAATGCTGCGCTACCTGTCCGAACGCCTGCCCGCCATGATCACCCCGCGCTGGGTCCGCAATCGCATCCAGCCCATCGCCATTCGCGACGTGCTGTACTACCTCACCCACGCCGCCGACCTGCCCGCCGAGGTGAACCGCTCGTTCGACATCGGCGGCCCCGACGTCCTGACCTACCTCGACATGCTGTACCGCTACGCCGAGATCGCCCAACTCCCCCGCCGCCGCATCGTGCCGGTGCCGATCCTGACCCCGTGGCTCTCCGCCCAATGGGTCAACCTGGTCACCCCGGTGCCCCGCGCCATCGCGGTGCCGCTGGTCGAATCGCTGATCCACGAGGTCGTCTGCCACGAGCACGACATCGCCGACCACATCCCCGACCCGCCCGAGGGCCTCACCGGTTTCGAACGCGCGGTGGAACTGGCCCTCAACCGCATCCGCACCTTCGACGTCACCACCCGCTGGTCCGACGCCGAATACCCGGGCGCACCCTCGGATCCGCTGCCCACGGACCCGGAATGGTCCGGCGGCTCGGTCTACCTGGACTACCGCGAACGCCACACCGACGCCACGCCCGACGCGGTCTGGCGGGTCATCGAATCCATCGGCGGCGAACACGGGTGGTACTCGTTCCCCCTGGCCTGGTCGGTCCGCGGCTGGATCGACAAACTCGCCGGCGGCGTGGGCCTGCGCCGCGGCCGCCGCGACCCGCACCGCCTGCGCACCGGCGAAGCCCTGGACTGGTGGCGCGTGGAGTACATCGACCGGCCCACCCTGCTGCGCCTGCGCGCGGAGATGCGCGTGCCCGGCGATGCCTGGCTCGAACTCTCGGCCGAACCCGACCCCGAGGGCGGCACGATCTACCGCCAGCGCGCGATCTTCGAGCCGCACGGGCTGTCCGGGCACGCCTACTGGAAGGCCATCGCGCCCTTTCACGGTGTGGTCTTCGGCGGCATGGTCCGCAACATCACCGGGGCCGCCGAAGCGAATACCGTTCCCGCCGAGGGCAATCCGTAGGCGTCACGCTCAGAGCGAGTCGAACAACCCCGGATGCTGTTCCCGGGCACGGACTTCGATGGATCCGAACACCAGATCCGCGGGCGGCACCAGGCCCAGGTGCTCCCACGCGGCGGCGGTGGCGACCCGGCCGCGCGGCGTGCGCGCCACCAGGCCCGCCCGGACCAGGAACGGCTCGCAGACCTCCTCGACGGTCGCGGCTTCCTCGCCCACGGCGACCGCGAGGGTCGACACACCCACCGGCCCGCCGTTGAAGCTGCGGATCAGCGCCGAGAGCACCGACCGGTCGAGGCGATCCAGCCCGAGCACATCCACGTCGTACACCGCCAGCGCGGCGTGCGCGATGTCCTTGGTGACCAGGCCGTCGGCCTTGACCTCGGCGTAGTCGCGCACCCGGCGCAGCAGCCGGTTCGCGATGCGCGGCGTGCCGCGGGACCGGCCGGCGATCTCGGCGGCGGCATCGGATTCCAGTCGCACACCGAGGATTCGAGCCGACCGCTCGAGAATGAGCTTCAGCTCCGCGGGCTCGTAGAAGTCCATGTGCCCGGTGAAACCGAACCGGTCACGCAGCGGCCCGGTCAGCGCCCCCGACCGGGTGGTCGCCCCGACCAGGGTGAACGGTGCGATGTCCAGGGGAATCGAGGTCGCCCCCGGCCCCTTGCCGACCACCACGTCGACGCGGAAATCCTCCATCGCCAGGTACAGCATTTCCTCGGCGGGCCGGGCCATGCGGTGGATCTCGTCGATGAACAGCACATCGCCCTCGACGAGATTGCTGAGCATGGCCGCCAAATCACCGGCGCGTTCGAGCGCCGGACCGGACGTCAGCCGCAGCGCGGTGCCCAACTCCCCCGCGATGATCATCGCCATACTCGTCTTGCCCAGCCCGGGCGGCCCCGACAGCAGCACGTGATCCGGTGTGCCGCCGCGCAATTTGGCGCCGCGCAGCACCAGCGCCAGCTGTTCGCGCACCCGGGGCTGGCCGATGAAATCGTCGAGCGACTTCGGGCGCAGACTGGCCTCGATCTCCCCGTCGGAGGCGAGATAGCCGGCGCTGACCGCCGATTCGGCGGCCCCGACAGCGAATTCGGGTGGGTAGGACTCGAACTCGTCGGGTTCGTAGGCGTCCGGTTCGTCGATCATGAGCCGCTACCGATTCTTGCCGAGCAGCCCCAGCGCCGCGCGCAACGTCTGCGAGATGGTCAGATCCGGGTCGGTCACCAGAATCGCGTCCACGGCCGGCTCGGCCTGCTTGGCCGGGAAACCCAGGCCGACCAGCGCCTCCACCACCTGTTCGCGCACCGGGGTGACGGGCGCCGCCGCCGCGGATCCGGGCGGACCCGATTGCACGGGAACCAGATCCACCTTGTCGCGCAGCTCGACCACCATGCGCTCCGCGCCGCGCTTGCCGATGCCGGGCACCCGGGTCAGCGCCGCCACGTTCGATTCGGCCAGCGCCTTGCGCAGCGCCTCGGGCTCGAGCACCGCGAGCACCGCCATCGCGATCTTCGGGCCGACACCGGACACGCTCAGCAGCAGCCCGAACAGTTCGCGCGACTCGGTGTCGGAGAAACCGAACAGCGTCATGGAATCCTCGCGCACGATCATCGTCGTGTAGAGCCGCGAGTCCTCGCCGCGAGTGAGCGTGGATAGCGTGGCGGGAGTGGCGTTGAGCCGATACCCGACCCCCGCGGCCTCCAGGACCACATGGTCGAGCCCGATCTCGAGCACCTCACCGCGTACCGACGCGATCACCCGGATACCGCCTTTCGTTGCTGGGCAAGCCTTTCCTCGTACATGCGCCGCTGTGCCGCCGCAGCGGCCTCCGCCTTGGCCATGCGCTCGATCAGCGGTGCCCGCCAGCAGTGGCAGATGGCCAGTGCGAGCGCGTCGGCGGCGTCGGCGGGTTTCGGCGCGACCGCCAGCCCGAGGATACGGGTCACCATCGCGGTCACTTGCGCCTTGTCCGCGGTACCGCTGCCGGTGACCGCGGCCTTGACCTCGCTCGGGGTGTGGAAGTGCACCGGAATGCCCCGGCGCGCGGCCGCCAGCGCGACCACCCCCGCGGCCTGCGCGGTGGCCATGGCGGTACGTACGTTGTGCTGGGAGAACACCCGCTCGATCGCCACGGCCTGCGGCTCGTACCTGTCCATCCACTGCTCGGCGGCATCGGCGACGCCCATCAGGCGTTCGGCGAGGTTCATATCGGCCGGTGTGCGCACCACGTCGACGTGAATGGCCTTCACCGTGCGGCCCACCCCGCCCTCGACCATGCTGAGCCCGCACCGGGTGAGCCCGGGGTCGACGCCCATCACCCGCACGTGATCCCCTTCCACCGCAGACGAACAATTGTTCGAGAGTCTAGCGCAGCCGCGCGGCCCGATCGCTCATCGACACGAGCGCGCGCTCGGCGCCCGGAAGTGGCTCCGCGCCGGGCGGATCCGGCGTCCGGCACGTCCACGCCTCAGGGACAGACCGGCGTCAAACCCAGCAGTCCCGGATCCTTCGCTCGCCCCGCCCATTCCGCCGCCGGGTCGGCCACGAGCCGGCGCGAGCGCAGGTCCAGCATCCCGCTCACGAAGGAGACCGTCGCCGAGAGTTCCCCGTCCGCGCGGATCAACTCGTGCTCCACCCGGTAGGTCTTGCCCCCGCCCCACACCCACGCGCAGGTCACGTCCACCGCGTCACCGGCGCGCAGCTCGCGGTGGTACTTGATGACCGTCTCCAGATTCACCGGCCCGAACCCGTCGGCCAGCATGCTCTCCACCGAAACACCCGCCGCCCGTACACATTCGAACCTCGAATGGTCGGCGAACTGCTGGTACGCGGCTCCTGTCACATGCAACTGCAGGTCCAGATCGGACACCCTGACCTCGACCCGGATTCGGAACGGCTCATACGCGATCGTCACGCGGACACCATGCCAGAGGGCACCGACAGAAAACCCGCCCCGACGCCGCGACCGGGCGATACGGCCGTGGCCGCGGGCGTCCGATCACGCCTGCAGCGCACGATGACTCGGAGACGAGAACGCGATGGCCGCTCCCCGTCCGGGAGCGGCCATCGCGTGGATTCGAATCCGTTCGCCTACTCGGCGTCCAGCTCCGCCATGACCTCGTCGGAGATGTCCACGTTGGTGTAGACGTTCTGCACGTCGTCGCTGTCCTCGAGGGCGTCGACGAGCTTGAACACCTTGCGGGCGGTATCGGCGTCGACCGCGACCGACATCGACGGCTGGAAGCCGGAATCGGCGGAGTCGTAGTCGTAACCGGCCTCCTGCAACGCCTTTCGCACCGCGATCAGGTCGGTCGGCTCGGAGATGACCTCGAACGAGTCGCCCAGGTCGTTGACCTCTTCGGCACCCGCGTCCAGCACGGCCATCAGGACGTCGTCCTCGGACAGGCCGTTCTTCTCCAGGTTGACGATGCCCTTGCGGTGGAACAGGTACGACACCGAACCCGGGTCGGCCATGCTGCCGCCGTTGCGGGTCATGGCCACGCGCACCTCACCGGCCGCGCGGTTGCGGTTGTCGGTGAGGCATTCGATCAGCACCGCAACACCATTGGGGCCATAGCCCTCGTACATGATGGTCTGCCAGTCGGCGCCGCCCGCCTCTTCACCGCCGCCGCGCTTGCGCGCGCGCTCGATGTTGTCGTTGGGGACCGACGACTTCTTCGCCTTCTGAATGGCGTCGTACAGCGTGGGGTTGCCGTCCGGGTCACTTCCACCGGTGCGGGCCGCCACCTCGATGTTCTTGATCAACTTGGCGAAGAGCTTGCCGCGCTTCGCGTCGATCCCGGCCTTCTTGTGCTTGGTGGTGGCCCATTTGGAGTGGCCGCTCATTCCCTACTTCCTCGGTTCAGGGGGCTCGGTACTTCCAACATGTACTACCTACCCGGAAGTACCGCCGAAGAGCCCACGGACGGACAGCGCCCCAGTCTACTGCGCGCCCCCATCATGGCCGCGCGCACATGATCGGGGTCGAGCGGGTCACACTCCGGCGCGCGGGCGCACCAGGGTGTCGACGAAAAGCCGGTGCACGCGCAGGTCGCCGGTCACCTCGGGATGGAAGGAGGTGGCCATGACATTGCCCTGGCGCACCGCGACGATCGTCCCCGCCGCCGGGCCCGAGGGCACCCGGGCCAGCACCTCGACCCCCTCGCCCGCGCGCTCGACCCAGGGCGCGCGAATGAACACCGCGCGCACCGGACCGTCGTCCAGGCCCGCGAACTCCAGATCGGTCTCGAACGAATCGACCTGACGGCCGAAGGCGTTGCGGCGCACGGTCATGTCGATGCCGTGCAGCGGCTTCATGTCCGGGCGGGTGTCGAGCACCTCGGAGGCCAGCAGGATCATGCCCGCGCACGAGCCGTAGGCGGGAAGTCCCTCGCGCAGGCGCTGCTTCAGCGGCTCCAGCAGTTCGAAGACCTCGAGCAGCTTGCTGATCGCCGTGGATTCGCCGCCCGGGATCACGAGCCCGTCGACCGCGGCCAGTTCCGCCTCGCGGCGCACCGGCACCGGCCGCGCGCCACACGCCTCGAGCGCGTGCATGTGCTCGCGCACATCGCCTTGCAGAGCCAGCACACCAATCGTCGCAGTCACGCCCCCGAGCATACGTTCGCGGGGTGGTGTGGCCCTGCTCACCTGGGGTGTAGAGGTTCCGTCAGGACGGGCGTCACGCGGTCGATTTCGGAGAACACTGCGCGATGTGACCGATGTGCTACCGCAAACCTCGCCCGGGCCGCGCGGGGGGATCACCGCTCCCCCGCCCCGGCGCGGGCTGACCGTTTCGACCGGCCTGGCCGGACTCTCCCTCGACGCCATGGCCTCGGTGTCCTACGGCCCCGAGGCGATCGTGCTGGTGCTGGCCGCCGCGGGCGCGACCGGACTGGGCTTCACCCTGCCCGTCACCGCGGCCATCGTGGTGCTGCTGGCGGTGCTGATCGCCTCGTACCGGCAGGTCATCGCCGCCTTCCCCAACGGCGGCGGCGCGTACGCCGTGGCGCGGGAACGGCTCGGTGATCGCACGAGCCTGGTTGCCGCGGCGTCGCTGATCGTGGACTACGTGCTGAACGTGGCCGTGTCCATCGCCGCCGGTGTCGCGGCGCTGACCTCGGCCTTCCCGCAGCTGCTGCCCTACACCGTGTGGTTGTGCCTGGGCATCCTGGCCGGGATCACCGTGCTCAACCTGTACGGCATTCGCGAGAGCGCGCGGGCGTTCATGGCCCCGACCGTGGTCTTCGTGCTCGGCATCCTCGCGGTGATCATCGGCGGCCTGTTGCGGTCGGAACCCGCGAGCGTGGCGACCGGATCGGCGGTGGCGATCGACGCACACACCATCGGCGTGCTGCTGTTGCTCAAGGCGTTCTCCAGCGGGTGCGCGGCGCTGACCGGCGTCGAGGCGATCGCCAACGCCGTGCCGTCCTTCAGCGAGCCCGGGGTGCGCCGCGCCCAGCGCGCGGAAGTGGCGCTCGGGGTACTGCTCGGCGTCATGCTGCTGGGGCTGGCGGCCCTGATCCAGAAGTTCGAGGTGCATCCCGTCGAGGGCACCACCGTGCTCTCCCAGCTCACCGAGGCCGCGCTGGGGCACGGAATCGCCTACTACGTGGTGCAATTCGCCACCGTGATCCTGCTCGCGCTGGCCGCCAACACTTCCTACGGCGGCCTGCCGACGCTGACCAAGATCCTCGCCGACGACAACTGCCTGCCGCACCGGTTCGCGGTCAGCTCGCCGCGCGCGGTGTACCGGTACGGCGTACTGGCACTGGGTGTTACGGCCACGGTGCTGCTGATCGCCTCCGAGGGCAACATGAACGCCCTGGTGCCGCTGTTCGCCATCGGCGTCTTCGTCGGCTTCACCATCGCCCAGTTCGGCATGGTGCGGCACTGGCTGGCCGTGCGGACCACGGGCTGGCGCTGGCGCATCGCGCTGAACGGCTTCGGCGCGACGCTGACCTTCGTGGCCGCGGTCGTCACCACGACGATGAAGTTCACCGAGGGCGCGTGGCTCATCGTGCTCGTGCTGCCGCTACTGGTGTTCGGCATGGAGCGAATTCGCAAGACCTACACCAGGATCGACGGATGCCGCGGCACGGGATGTGTCCCGGCCTCGCCGCGCGCGACCGAGGTCGCCGTCGTGGTGCCGGTCTCCGAGGTCTCCGAACTCAGCCGCGAGGCGCTCTCGGCCGCGATGTCGCTGGGACGCGACGTGACCGCCGTGCACGTCTGCCTGCCCGGGGAGAACATTCGCGTCTTCACCAAGGAATGGGAGACCTGGCATCCCGATGTGCGGCTGCTGCTGCTCGAGGACGGCGACTCCACCGTCGGCGGACCGGTGGCGCGCTACGTGCGCGACAACTTCGCCGGCCGCCGCAAGGTCGTGGTGATCGCGGAAGTAGAGCCGCCCGCGGGCTGGAATCACCTGCTGCCCAGCCACCGCAGCGACGAACTGGAACGGGTGCTGCGCAAGCTACCCGACACCGTCGTCTGTCACCTGCGGATACCGACCGCCTGATCCGGCCCGCCCCGCAGCAGGGCCCGGATCGGGGGACGCCGGCCCCGGCGACTTCGGTCGCCGGGGCCCCGTGCTTGCCGAAAGCGGTTGTCGCCGTGCCGGTTCGGATCGCGTGGCGTTACCCCGACCGGCGCGTCGACCGATCTCGGGTGCAACGGCCGACTGCCCGGCGGGTGGAGGTCATCGCCCTGGCTCGCCGGCGGCGGATCACCGCGATCGCGGCCGGCGGGTTCGGTCTCAGTTCGTCCCGGGCGGGAAGGACTCGGCGTTCTTGTCGCGGAAGGTGCGGATCAGACCCTCCTGCACCACGACCGCGACGAGCTCGCCGCGCTGGTTCCAGATCCGGCCCGCGGTCAGGGCGCGGCCGAAACCCGCGGACGGGGACTGCTGGTCGTACAGCAGCCAGTCGTCGGCGCGGAAGTCGCGCAGGAACCACATCGCGTGATCGAGCGAGGCGTTCTGGGTCGGCGAATCCGGGTGCGGCACCTTCGACGACCCGAGCAGGGTCATATCGCTCATGTACGCCAGGGTGCAGACGTGGAACAGCGGATCCTCGGGCAGCGGATGGCGGTACCGGAACCACACCTGCTGCTGGGCGGCCAGGCCGTCGCGACGGGCCACTTGCTCCTGCGGCACGGTGCGGATGTCCCAGTGCTCCCACTCGCGCATGGCCCACAGGCGCTCCGGGCTCATGGTGGTCATGGCGTCGGGCAGCTCGTCCGGCGGCGGCACCTGCGGCATCTCGTCCTGATGCTCGGGGCCCTCGTCGCCGGCGGTGTGGAAGGAGGCCGACATGGTGAAGATGGCCTCGCCGTTCTGGACCCCGGTCACCCGGCGGGTGCAGAACGAGCGACCGTCGCGAATCCGATCCACCAGGTAGACGGTCGGCTCGAGCGGGTTGCCGGGCCGCAGGAAGTACCCGTGCAGCGAATGCACCTGGTAGTGCGGGTCAACGGTGCGCACCGCCGCGACCAGCGACTGTCCCGCGACCTGTCCGCCGAACGTGCGCGGCAACTGCGTCTTGGTGGACGCGCCGCGGAAGATGTCACGCTCGAGCCGCTCTATTTCGAGGGCCTCTTCGATCGTCGCCATGCACGTCCCCTTCCGGATTGTCCGGCTCAGGCTAACAACCGGGCACCGGCGATCGGGCGGACGGTACCCGTCCCGAGTCCGCGTGTCAGGGCGGGTGGCGCGGACGCGGGAAGGGGCGTACCCAGGAACTATGGGCGGTCATCCCGAGCGCACGCCCTTCTACGGGGCGCTGATGTTGATCACGGTCCTGGTCAGCGGGCTGTGGGTGCGAGATCTGCCGTGGACGTGGGTGCGGGTGCTCTGCTGGATCGGGTTGATCGCGCTCGGCGCGGCCGGACTGCTGATGACCTTCCGCGACTACTCCTGACCGCCGCGCCCGGCATGATGGGCTGGTGCCCGCGTTCGCCCCCATCACCCCCGATGCCCTGACCGAACTGGTCGCGGACCGTGCGGCCGAACTGCCTGGATTCGCCATCGTCGCGATCGACGGGGCCGACGCCGCGGATCCGGTGTCCTTCGCGCACCAGGTCGCCGATCACCTGCGCACGCACGGACGCCCGGCCGAGGTGGTGTCGCTGCACGATTACGTCCGGCCCGCCTCGGTGCGGCTGGAATACGACCGCGACGACGAATTCACCTACCGCACAGGCTGGTTCGACTATCCCGCACTCACCCGCGAAGTGATCGATGCGCTGCACGACCACGGGCGGTGGCTGCCCGCCCTGTGGAACGAGTCGACCGATCGCTCCGCCCGCGCCCGAATCCGCACGGCCCCGGCCGGATTCGTGGTGCTGATCGCCGGGCCGATGCTGCTGGGCCGGGGGCTGTCCGTCGATCTCTCGGTCGCCCTGCACATGTCCGAAGCGGCGCTGCGCCGGCACACCGCGCCCGAGAACGACTTCACCATCACCGCGTCGGTCGAACATCGGCGGGCGCATCCGCAGGAACCCGACCTGTTGGTCGCCTGGGATCACCCCGACCGCCCGGCCGTGCGGCTCAGCCCGGCGGATCGGCGCTGATCCGGGAGCGCCCGCCGTCGAGCTTCAGTCCGGCGGAGCGACGCCGAGCCGCCCGGACCGGGAACGCTCGGCGGTCACCAGGCCCGCGAGCAGCAGCGCCTCGCCCGCGTTGCCCAGCGGCGGGACCGCGAACGCGGCCCCCGACGCCACCGTCACCCCGATGACGCCGAGCAGCGGCCAGTACAGGCCCTCGCGGCGCCACAGCACCACGCACGCGACGCAGAGCAGGGCGATGACGACCAGCGTCGGATACGGCGGCCCGGCGGGATGTTGCGCGGTGTAGCGCAGGGTGTCCGCGTAGTCCCGGGTTTCGAGTTCGAGTCCGGCCACCTCGCTCAGCAGGGCCCACGCCATGAGCGCGACCGTCACGAGCCAGGCCGCCCACACCGGGAACCACCGCATGCGCACGCGGTCCGCAGCCCACACCACCAGCAGCGGGGTGAGAATCGCGTGGCCGAGGAAACGACCCATGCTCAGGGCATGCAGCAGGTCTCCCTCGCCGAGCAGCGACCCGAGGCCGATGATCGCCGAGTCGTAGGCCACGCCCACGCCCACCAGGCGCAGCAACCACACCCGCGGTTCGCGCAGCGCGGCCGGTAGCGCCGCGACGCAAGCCAGCTGGACCGCCGCGATCGCCAGCATCAGGACGGACACCATGGGCTACCCACTCTCGGTGAATTCGGGGCTCATCGGCGAACCGTCATCCAAGATCGACTCACGCGCACATACTGAGCACGAACAGTATGAAACACCACTTTGTCGAAGTCGGTGCGGTCGCAGCGGGAGTTGCCATGAACCATCGAGGACCGGCGTTGACCGCCGTCGCCGCCGCCCTGCTCGCCGCGTTCTGCGCCGGACCGGGAGCGCCCGCGGGCACGGCGGGCCCGGTACTCGGCGGCGAGATCGCGATTCCCTGCGCGGCATCGCACCTGCGGCAGAGCGCCGAGTGGTATCTGCCCGACGGCGAACCACGCGGAATGGTCTGGGTGCAGCACGGATTCGCGCGCAACTCCGGCAATGTCGCGTCGCTCGCGCGGACGCTGTCCGACGCCGGCTACCTCGTGTTCGCCCCGAGCCTGCCGTTCTTCGATCTCGCGGGCTGCACCCTGCAGAACCTGGGCGACAACACGCCGTTCCTCGACGAGGTCGCCGAGCTCTTCGCCACCGCGGGCGACCCCGCCGGTCCGCTGACCCGCAGCCTGTCCGACGCTGCCGCCCGCCAGGGTGTGACACCGCCCGCCATCCCCCCGAACTTCGTCTTCGTCGGGCACTCCGCGGGCGGTGAGGCCGTGGAGTACGTCGCGCACAGCCTGCACGTGCGCCACCCCGACACCTGGGACCACCTGCGTGGCGTGGTGCTCCTGGACCCGGTGAAATCGTTCCTCGGCTCGAACACCGACCGCGCCCTCACCGACCTGGACGGCACCGACCTCCCGATCCTCGCGATCTCCGCACCCCCGTCCCTGTGCAACAACTTCGGCACCGGCACAACGGCTCTGGAGTCCCTGCTGCACCGCCCCTTCCTCGGCGTCCGCCTCCCCGCGGGCACGCACACCGACGCCGAGGGCACCAGCTCCGACGCCCTCGGCGAGGCCCTGTGCGGCACCCCCGACGCGACGAACATCGACGCGGTCGAGCTGCTCACCGCGGGCTGGGCGGGCGACTTCTTCGCCGGCGCGACGACCGCCGACTTCTACGCCGCCGCGACCGCGGCCGGCGCCGAGGCGGTCGCCGCGGTCCCCGGCGCGGTCCCCCTCCGCGGCGCCGTCTGACCGACCGGAGAGTCACGGCGACCGACGTATTGCCAGACCGACCGAATCAGGTGGAACCTTGGGTACGGGCACCGACAACGAGGAGCGCGTGACGTGAGGTCATCCCGAGGCCCGGGCATCGAGCTGCCCGGCACGACGGCGAGTGCGCGGTGAACCGGCGCGAGACCGGTGCGCGCCAAGGGTTTCCGGCCGAGCCGAGCTACCCGAACGTAGGTGCGACCGCCCCCGCCGCCGAACGCTGGACCGACCCCGGCGCGGGGTTCCGCCGATTCGAGCGGACCGTCCCCCTCGGCCGCGGCGACGCCCTGTGGGACTCCGCCTCCGAGGCCCTGATGCACTGGGAAGTCAAACAGCGCAGCGGATTTCGCGTGACACCCCTGTCCACCACCGAGCTCCGGGCGACCCTGGACGCCGACTACCGAATAACGGCCACCATCGGCCCAATCAAGATCCACGAACCCGCCCGGGTGGTGGCGGTAGTCGACACCCCGACCCGCCGCGGCTTCGCCTACGGGACGCTCCCCGGCCACCCCGTCTCCGGCGAGGAGGCGTTCATAGTGCACCGCACCCCCGACGACACAGTCCACCTGACCCTCCGCTCCCTGACGCGCCCCGCCCCCACCACCCCCTGGCGCCCCCTGTTCCCCATCCTCCTTGTGCCTCAACGTCTCTACCGCCGCCGCTATCTCCGCTCTCTCCTCCCGGGCTCGCCTGTCGGATAGCCGTGCCACCATGGGCGCGTGGCGGAAATTGATCTCTACGCACTGATCGGCGAGCACATTCCCGAGCGGTATCAAGAGTTGTATCGGCTCGCGGTCCGCGAGGCCATTCGGCTGCGGCACGCGGGCGCGGGCGACGACGTGGTCGGACACCTCGGCGGACTGCCGCTGCTGCCGGCGGGCTTCGACTGGCCCGCACACGAACACAGCGGCTACGAGCACGTCATGACGCTCGATCTGAGCAAGCTGCCCCCGATAGACCTCAATCTCCCCGCCGACGGCCACTATTCGCTGTTCTTCGACGGCGACCCGCTGCTGTATTACTTCCCGGGTGACGTCGAATTGCACGAGACGCCACTTCCTGCGGAGTACACCCAGTCCACGAGGATCAATCACCGCGCGAACCTGACCTGCGCGCTGATCCATAGCCTGCCGCGCGCGGGCGACATGCCACTGGCCGAACTCGACGGCTACGACGACGAGCAGGATGCCGAGTTGGCGCGCGGCGCGAAGGCGATCGACGACGCACTCGACGCCAACCCCGAGCCCCTCCACCAAATCGGCGGCTGGGCACTGGAACTGCAGAGCGACAACGACCGCGGCGTCCTCCCCGGCACTCCCGCCGATGCCCTCATCTACGGCGATGAGGGGTCGGGCGACCTGATGCTCCTCATGCAGATCGACTCCGACCCCGGCACCCACATGATGTGGGGCGACCACGGCATCATCTACGCCTTCATCCCGCCCGAGGCGCTCGCCGACCACGATCTGTCGGCGGCGAGCGTCTACATGGACTGCTGCTGACCGGGATTCGGGGGACGGTTACGGGGCAGCGGGGAAGATCTGGGACATAGCCCGGGTGAGGCGCTCGGTGAACTCCTCGTGGGCGTCTTCCAACAGGGGGTAGTGCGCGACGAAACTCTGCCAATCGACCGCCGCCGCCCGGGACCGGATGTCATTCGGACCGCCGAGGCCCTCGTGCCAGTATCGTTCGCTGTCAGCGGTCGCGAACAGCCGGTAGAGCAGGGTGTTCGGGAGCTCGGCGGGGGCGCAGTGCTCGGCGAGCAGGACCGCGTCGTAGAGATCCTTGCCGGGTGTCACGTCGTACTCCTCCCCCAGCCACAACAGCTTCCACGCCAGGCTGAGCGACCTGCTGGCCGCCTGCAGGGACACAGGGGGACCGGGACTGCCGAAACGGGGGATATCGACGCGAACGGGAGCGTCGAGCAGCGGCTCACCGAAGGCGAAGTCGAGGTGGAGCGCGCCGTAGCCGCGATACGGGCACTCCCACGACAGTTCGAGCCTTCGGCCCGGGGTGCCGCTGTAGGTCCAGATCCGGCGCTCGACCTCGTAATCCGACCGATGCGCCGCCAACCGAACGGTGCCCCCGGATCGCGACAACGCCTCGGCCCGGTCGGAGATCTCCTCGAACATGTCGTCCACCGAATCGGAGTCGATGCGCCGATCCTCGGGCCGGACAACGAAGTCGAGGTCGCCGGGTTCGCGGGCCAGCGCGCCGAACCACGCCTTCAACAGCACGCTCCCCCGCAGCACGAGGTTGTCGGCCCAGCTCGACAGGGCAATCGCCCCGACGAGATGGTCCATGGCCTCGCGGCGCGCATCGAGCCACTGCTCGGCCATGTCCCGATACAGAAATCCCTCGGCCACCGCGACGTCGTAAATAGTCCGCTCCCAAGGTGATTCGGTCACCGAAGGGATCGATCCGAGTGCGGCTCCAGGGACGCGGCTATGCGGTGGGGATCGCCGAAGCCGCGCTGGAAGCCGGGGTAGGGGCGGGTCGTGCGGCGGGACTGCATCGCGGCCACCGCGTCGGCCGCGGTGTGGAGCGAGGTCGATTCGCGGCCCATCAACTCGCGGGTCACCACCAGCTGTTCGACGGTCGAGGGTGGGCGGGCGGCGAAGGTCTGCTCGATGTAGTCGGGTAGCGGGCCCGTTATCCGGTTGCGCAGGTAGGTGACCCGGTCGGTCAGGGTCAGGGCCAGGCGTTCGTAGAGGGTTTCCAGGCCGGGTGGAAAGACCGGGGCCACGGCCACCACCAGGCGCCAGATGAAATCGTCTCGCGCGCGGTCGAGGTGGGGGTAGGCGGCGGCGAAGCCGTCCCATTCCACGTTCTCGGCGGCGGCGAGCAGCGCGTCCAGGCGGGTGCGGGACTCGGGCGACCAATAGCATTCCACGTCACCCAGGTCGAGCACCTCGTCCAGGAGCGGGCGGGGAACGGTGCCGTGCTCGGCCAGCAGAACCGCGTCGTACAGGTCCTTGCCGCTCGCGCCGCCCTCGTCCATGTCGGCGCCGAGCCACAGCAGTTTCCACGCCAGACTCAACGGCCGGGTCGCGGTCCGCAGCGTGACCGCCGGCCCCGGAATCCCCAGGCGCGCGATCGCGGTGCGCACCGGTGCGTCCGGCAACTCTTCACCGAAGGCGAAGTCCAGGTGCAGATCACCGCGACCGCGCTCGGGGCACTCCCAGGTCAGCTCGAGCCGGCAGCCCGGCACCCCGTTGTAGGTCCAGATGTGCTGCTCGATATCGGAGACGAACGGCTCGGCGTCGATACGCACGGTCCCCGCGATCCGCGAGAGCGCCGCCGCCCGCGCCGCGATATCGGGCAGCATGCGCGCCACCTCCGCGTCGTCGATCCGCCATTCGACCGGCGTCACAACGAAATCCAGATCCCCCGGTTCCCGCGCCGCGTCCCCGAACCACGCCTTCAACAGCGCACTGCCCCGCAGCACGAGGTGGTCCACCCAGCTCGACTCGGCGATGGCCGCCACGACGATGTCCATCGCCTCCCGCCGGGCGGCCAGCCACCCGCCGACGTCGGCGCCGTCGAGCCCGGAATGCTCGGCGGCCGGATCGTAAACAGCACGATCCCATGTTGTTTCGCTCACTACCTCAACCCCGACGCGATCTCGTGCGGATTCATACGGCTCACGCTAGCCCCCGTCTCGAGCCCCCGCGCCACCACCAGATCGGCGACGTCGTCGAGGGAATACTCGGCGGGACCCAGGATCTCGCGCAGCAGGACGAGCAGGTGCGCGGTCGGCGGATAGGGGCGATCGATCAGCTCGTCGATCACCACCTGGCCCCGCGCGGCGTATCGCGCACGCTGCGAGTCGATTTCCAGCGCGAGGAACATGGCTATCGCGTCGTACAGCGGTGCGCCGAGCCCGGGCGCGAACGCCGGCGCGAGCGCGACCGTCAATCGCCAGATCATCGCGTCCTGCTCGGGCGCCAGATCCGGACGGTCCTTGGCGAACTCCGCCCAATCCACCTGGAACACCGCGTATCCCAGGTTCGCCAGCGACAGCTGACCGACCACCCGCTCCAGCAGATCCGCGGTCGGCGTGGAGTTCTCGGCGAGCAGGACCGCGTCGTACAGATCCTTGCCCTCGGGGTAGACGTCGGTGTAGATCCACAGCAGCTTCCACGCCAGCGACAGCTCCGGGCTCGCGGCGAGCAACCGGGCCGGCGGCCCGCCCGCACCGACGCGCTCGATCTCGGTCCACCCGGGATCCTGCGGCAGGCTCTCGTTGAAGACGAAGTCGAGTTGCACCGTGCCGGAAGGGATTCCCGGCCGCGTGGAGGTCCACGGCAGCACCAGCCTGCGCCCCGGCACCCGATCATAGGTCCAGATCTCACCGTCGATCGCCCCGGCCGCGTCGATGCGCACATCGCTGCCCTCGGCCCGCGACTCCGCCTCCGCCCGCGCCGCCAGGTCCCCGAACATCGAGGTGGTCCGATCCGAGCCGACCTCCCACCCCCGGTCCAGCACAACGAAATCCACGTCGCCCGGCTCCCGCGCGGCAGCGCCGAACCACGCCGCCAGCAGCACGCTCCCGCGCACCATGAGCTGTCCCGCCCACTCCGACCCGGCCACCGCCGCCAGCACGTGATCGATCGCCGCCCGCCGCGCCGCCAACCATCCCGCCGCCCGGCTTGCGTCCTCGAAATGCGGCTCACTCAAGCGCATCCCGTACGAGAACCCCGCTGCCGCCGGGTCGAACACCGGCCGCTGCACCACCCCGTACCCCGGCACCGGCCGCAGGGTGTGCGGCAACCCCCGCCCGGCCCGCACCTCCTCCGACGGCGCCTCCCCCGGCACGACCAGATCGGCACTCCACGGCCCGTACCCGAGCTCGTCCCACGATGTCGCAGTCACGACGTCCCCTCCTTCGTTGCGGTCCACCTGATCGGGCGGACTCGATATCGTTCTTCACGCCGCACTTCCGCGGCGGTCCCGGTGGAATCGGGCGGTCAGGACAATCCCGCGCCGACGGGCCGGGGATCCGGCCGTCCGGCAGCGATCCCGGCCCGCTCCCACCGAGCCGGCACCGCCACCTCGGCGAACCAGCCCGAGTTCCGCGCGGGGTCGGCCACGTGTGGCTCCGCCGGCCACGAGCCGAACCTCGACCTCACGACCGCGCGCCGAGCTCGTCGATCCAGCCCGCGTCGACGGACTCGTCGCTGTCGTGGACGACGAACTCCCTTTCCACGGACAGGATCTCGTAGCCGCCCGACTCCAGCTCCGCCAGCAGCGCGTGTACGCGCGCGGCGGCGGAGGCATCCCCAACCAGTCGGCAGCGCTGGGTGACGAACCGCTCGGCGCGACCGTCGGGCCGGGTGCGGCGGGCGTTGGCGGACAGGTGGGCCGCGTGGGCGGCGGCGGTCGACGCGAGTGAGGCGGTGTCGGCGCCCGGCGGGAGCAGCAGCTTCACGTGGTGCTCGAAGTAGTAGTCGGGGCCCATCGCGCGAGCGCGCTCGTCATCGCCGGGTACGCCGTCGGCCCAGGGCGTGGCCTCGATCTTCGTGCGCACCACCGGAAAACCGGCCGCCGCGACATCCGCCACCAGCCGCTGGACCGCATCCCGCACCGCGTCGTACTCGCCGGTGAAACCCGCCGTCAGCATCGGCTGATCGCAGACGCGCCCGCGCGCGAGCCGGATGTGGGTGAACTTCAGATCCCGTGCGGCGGCGTAGCGTTCGAAGGCATCGAGGGTGGCCGGGGAGTCGGCGCGCACGGTCACGTGCGTCTCGAACTCGCCGCGGAAGGTCGGTGGCGCGGTCATCACCGCCCCATCCTGGCAAAGCGGGCACCCCTACGTCACGGCGGTTTTCTGGCGGCGGGCAGATCCTCAGCCGTCCATGCGGCGGTGGCGGGGGTCGAACTTCTCGGTCGGGAAGTCGTCGGCGCGAAAGCGCGGGCGCGGGCGGTCCTCGGAACGGAAACGGCGCCTGGGCCTTTCGGGCACGGGCCAGTACCGGCTGGCGTACTGACCGCGGATCCGGCTCAGGTCCGGTTCGTCGATATCGGTGATGCCCACCTGCAGCAGCAGGAGCATGGTCACCATGCTGACCGCGATGATCAGCGGGGTCAGCAGCTGGCCGGCCTGCGCGCCCGACGGCGCGCTCACGTGCTCGGCGACATGCGCCCGCATGGCGAACATCCCGGTGTAGTGCATGCCGCACACCGCGATTCCCATGATCAGCGCCGCGCCGATGGTGGCCACGAGGCCGTCCACGTGCAGCGCGAACCACAGCGCCGCCGTCGCCGCCACCACCGCGACCACCAGCGACAGGAACACGATCCACGGGTCGAATCGCACGGCCACATCGGTTTTCATGGCGTACATGCCCGAGTAGTGCATGGCCCCGACCCCGAGCCCGGTGATCGCCCCGCCGACGCAGAGCGCGAAGCCCTCGCCCCCGTGCCGGTTCACCACGATCGACAGACCCAGCCACACCACGCCCATCGCGATCACCGCGCTCAATATCGTCACCGGGATGTCGTAACGAATGGTCGCGTTGTGCACCGAGAAGCCGAGCATCGCGATGAAATGCATAACCCAGATCCCGGTGCCGCCCAGCGCCACCGCACCCGTCGCTATCCAGCCGCCGTGCCCGGAATACCCGCGCGCCCGCACCATGCAGCGCAGGGCCAGCAACGACCCGGTGACCGACATGACATACGCGAGAAGCGGAGTCAGCCACCCGTAGGTGAACTGATTGATTTCGAGCATGCGGGCTCCTTGCCGGAAGGCTGCGCCGGGACCGTCCCACCGGCGGCTGAGCCGAACATTAGCGACGAACCACCAGGTAGTAAATTTGTTCCGGCACAATGCGGAAAAGTTGCCGGGGTCAGCTGAAACCCAACTCCGCAGGACAGCAACGGTGCGGCGCGGCGCACGGCGGAATCCGTTGCCGCGTATGGCATCCTTGACATTTCGCCATTCTCAGCAAATGGTCGCGCATCGTGAAACACACTGCGGCACAGCCCCGCCGATTTGTCTAGGGCCAGAGGCACCGAAAGGCGGTCACATTCGGCATCGAGACCGCGAAAAGGGTGGTAAACCAAAAGAACCGCCGGATGATCTCGAAAGACCATCCGGCGGTGAATTCGATACACGGAGAGCGCTTACCAGCCGCGCTCGGCGAGCCGGTGCGGCTGCGGGATCTCCTCGACGTTGATGCCGACCATGGCCTCACCCAGCCCACGCGAGACCTTGGCGAGCACGTCGGCGTCGTCGTAGAAGGTGGTGGCCTTGACGATGGCGGCCGCGCGCTGCGCCGGGTTGCCGGACTTGAAGATGCCCGAGCCGACGAACACGCCCTCGGCGCCGAGCTGCATCATCATCGCGGCGTCGGCCGGGGTGGCGATGCCACCGGCGGTGAACATGACGACCGGCAGCTTGCCGGTCTCGGCGACCTCGCGGACCAGCTCGTACGGGGCCTGCAGTTCCTTGGCCGCGACGTACAGCTCGTCCTCGGACAGCGAGGTCAGGCGACGGATCTCGCCGCGGATGGTGCGCATGTGGGTGGTGGCGTTGGAGACGTCGCCGGTGCCGGCCTCACCCTTGGAGCGGATCATGGCCGCGCCCTCGGTGATACGGCGCAGCGCCTCGCCCAGGTTGGTCGCGCCACAGACGAACGGCACGGTGAAGTTGAACTTGTCGATGTGGTTCGCGTAGTCGGCCGGGGTCAGCACCTCGGACTCGTCGATGTAGTCCACACCGAGCGACTGCAGGATCTGCGCCTCGACGAAGTGGCCGATACGGGCCTTGGCCATGACCGGGATGGAGACGGCGGCGATGATGCCGTCGATCATGTCCGGATCGGACATGCGCGAGACGCCGCCCTGGGCGCGGATGTCGGCGGGCACGCGCTCGAGCGCCATGACGGCGACGGCGCCGGCGTCTTCGGCGATCTTGGCCTGCTCGGCGTTGACGACATCCATGATCACACCGCCCTTCAGCATCTCGGCCATGCCGCGCTTCACGCGGGCGGTGCCGATGGAGGGGGTGGTGTCGGACGAGGTCACGGCAAACTCCTGTGTCATCTGGGCCAATCGGGGATTCACTCGAATACGAACACCCCGATTCTAAGCGTCCACTCGAGGCCACTTCATAGCCAGTTGGGCGCCACTGGACTGCCTGGCCTCGCGGCCAGTAACGCACATCACAGCGGACAGGCTAACCCGCCGCAACAGGCGAGAGCCGAAGCACGCTGGACATGCGGCGGGTCAGGTCCGATGGGCCCTGGAACTGCAGCCTGCCGGTGCGCACGGCGTGGTGCAGCGGTATGCGCCCGAGCCACACCTGATAGAGCGAACTCACATCGGAGGCGATGGTGATATCGACCGGAAAACCCGGATCGGAGTCGCAGACCGAGGGCACACCCCCCTCGACCACGATCCAGTACCGGTGCGGATCATCGCTGAAACGGACGTAGAGCACGTGCCGCTTGCCCGGGAACGAGGACGTGTCCAAGCGCGTGTGCATCCACCACACGAGCAACTGGGCATCGAGTTCCGCGGGCTCGGGCTCCCCGAACGACCACCGCGCACCCCAGGCCCCGAGCCCGAACAGCACCGGTTCCAGCTCCCGCCCGGCATCGGTCAGCACATACCGAACATCCACTTTCTCGACCAGTCCGGCACGCTCGAACTGGCGTAGTCGCTTGGCGAGCAGACTGCGCGACAAACCGGGCAGACCCCGGGCCAGATCGTTGAAGCGCGTGGTTCCGGTGATCAGATCGCGCAGGATCAGCAGCGACCAGCGCTCCCCCAGCAGATCGAGCGCCCGCGATATCGGGCAGTACTGGCCGTAGCCCGCCACAGTGGTCGTCTTCATCGTGCACCTCACCGAGATCGAGCCGTTCCGCCGCCGCGACCGGGTCCGATGGACCCGGCGCCGACAGGTCCATTTTCTGGACTATTCGGTTATCGCGCTCGTCTTTACCTTCATCAACAGAGCCTTTGTTGCGCTTCAGCCCGATCCACACGATCAATAACCAGAACGCCGGCCCCGCGCAGGGCCCGCCCACGACGACAACCCCCAATCCACCCAGCATCACAAGGAGGAAGGCGCTACCCCTCGATACCTTTCGCTCGAAAGGTATAGGCGCCGAACGCACATGACGACTACCACCGCACCCACCACCCTGGACTGGATCGCCACCGCCACCGCCGTCGGGACGAAACTGAGCGACGGCGTCGCCGAGCGTGACCGCACCGGAGAATTCTCCACCGAGGCCTTCGACCTGCTGCGATCCTCGGGCCTGAGCGCCGCGCTGGTGCCGGTGGAGTTCGGCGGCGGCGGGGTGAGCCATCGCGAGATGGGCGAGATCCTGCGCGTTCTCGGCCGGCACGACCCCTCCACCGCCGTGGCCTTCGCCATGCACACCCACCTGGTCGCCGCGCAGGTCTGGCGGCACAAGCACGGCATCGACGCGAGCGCGGTCTTCGGCAAGGTGGCCGCGGGCGCGATCCTGGTCAGCACCGGCGCCTCGGACTGGGTCGAGTCCAACGGCCACGCGGTCAAGGTCGAGGGCGGCTACCGCATCACCGCGCGCAAGGCGCCGGCCAGCGGCTGCGAGTCGGGCACCATCGCGGTGACCAGCGTCCGCTGGGAGGATTCCCCCGAGGGCCCGCGCGTGCTCCACTTCGCGGTACCGCTCGCCGCCGACGGCGTGCGCATCGAAAAGACCTGGGACACCATCGGTTTGCGGGCCAGCGGCTCACACACCCTGGTGTTCGAGGATGTCTTCGTGCCCGACGCCGCCGTCTCGCTGAATCGTCCGGCGACCGGCTGGCCGCCGGTGCTCAACACGGTGATCGGCGCGGCCATGCCGTTGGTCATGGCCGCCTACCTGGGCATCGCCGATCGTGCGGTGGAAACGGTGACGGAGCTGCTGGCGGGGCGGGCCGACGCGCATACCGTCGGCTCGGCGGGCGAGATGATGAACGCGTACGTCACGGCCGTCGATCTGATCGAGGCCATGTTCACCGCCTCGGACGATCTGAACTTCGACAACACCGATGCCAACGCCGCCCGGATCCTCAGCCGCAAAACGGTTTCCGCGGACAAGCTCATCGAAACCGTTCGCCTGGCCATCGAAACCGTGGGCGGCGCGGGCTATTCCCGCGGGCTTCCGCTGGAAATGTGGTACCGCGATATTCACGGCTGCCTGTTCCACCCGCTCCCGCGTGCCAAGCAGCTCCGCTTCACCGGCCATGTGCTCCTGGGTCACAGCCCGCTGGGCTGATATTCCGGAGCGTCTCGAACCGCCGGATCAGTGCGCCGGACCGGTAATTCACGGTCCCCGACGCGGTGATCCGGCACGGTTCGGCTACTGATTGCTCAGCGGCTCCAGCACGAATACCGTCGCCCAGTATTCCGCGGCCGCGGGACCCATGTAGGGCATGAGAAAGTCATAGAGCAGGTAGGACACGAACGAGTCACCTCCAGTTCCAGCTCACCACACCCGGTGTGCGGCAAGCGTGTCCGACCCTAGCCCACATGTGCGGAGCCCACATCCGCAACCGCTCGAACGGCATCGAGTGCACAATCGGTGGTGGCCGGTGCCACCACCGATTTCTCGTTCCGGTGGTTAATCCCAGCGATCGAGGGTATAGCGGGTTCGGATTCCCCCCGACGTCACGCGGAAGGTGTGATTGAGTGCGCCGCCTTTGGACACCAGCAGTCCGCACACCTCGGCGGCGTCCCTGTCCGCGACCACCGCGTCTTTCGCGTACGCCTCCAATGTCTTTCGAATCTCGTGCAATTCGCTCGACAGGAATTCCGGGAAGAACCCCGCGCCCTTGGTGTAGGTCGTGTCCGTCGCACCCGCGAGCGCGAACAGCACGGCCTGCTCGCGGTGCGTGGTGTCGGCCTCGACGTGCCAGGTCGCCGGATGCGCGACGACGGCGGTCACGTCGTGGTACTTCCCCGGGCGCAGTCCCCACTGTGTGGCCGGCGAGCCGTTGACGTACACGTACCAGGTCACCGGATTTCGGCGATCGGGCCTGTCCCACTGCATGATCGGCGGCGCGTCCGCGTCGGCCGCGGTCACCATCGCGCCGTAACCGGCCTTGCCCTCGGGCACCGAGAATTCGATGTGCTCGGCCCCGGGCAGCACCGTGCGGGCGAACTTCTCCCACGTGATGACGACCGGGTCGCCGTCGAGATCGGTTGCCGCGCGCTGCTTCCGGGCCGGCTTCAGATGCCCGAACACGCCCTCGGCCGGCGCCGCGTCGACCGCGGCCGGGGACCACATCGGATGCACGTCCGCGAGCCTGGCGAACCGGCGCTCGAGCGAGCCGGCCGCGCGCAACTCGCTGATCACCCGCTCGGCCCGGGCGATCATCTGGTCGGTCGGGGCCGCGGTGGGGCGGCGATACTGCAGCGGGTGCATCTTCTCGGCGAAGCGGCGTGTCACATCCGCGTGCGCGAGCCCGTCGGCCAGGTCGGTGAGCAGCGTGCCGATCATGCCGCTCTTGACGTGGCAGTAGCCCGCCGGAGCGGAAGCCGTCGCCAGCCACAGCAGATTCTCGCGCTGCCGCCGTGCGGCCACGCCCTTGCCGCGCACCGATGCGAGCCGCTCGTGCAGCGCGAGCAGCCACGAGCCCGCGCCGAGCACGGCGTCCGAACGATACAGCTGCTCGGTGCGCAGCAGCGCCACCGCCTTCTTCACGACCTCGTGCGGGAACTCCGCCAGGGCGCGCTCGAGCGTCGCGCGGTCCTCACGCTTGGCCGCGGCGTACTGGCGCGCGGTGTACAGCCCGCCCGCGGAGAAGATCAACTCGGCGGGCGGGGTCACCGACAGGTGGGTCCAGCCACCGGCCTCCCCGGCGCCCCAACTGTGCTCTGCGGAGCGGAAAACCGAAGTGACAGGACGGTTTTCGACCACCTCGGCCAGGGCCGCGACCGCCTTCGCGTACATCGGCGGGGTGCCGTCGCCGTGCCACAGCACCGACTCGGCCGTACCGTCCGGGCCGATCGTCACCAGTCCGCCGTACCTGCGCACGAAGGCGCGGCAGGTCCCACAGGTGTTCTCCGCCACCAGATCCGGCGGCAGCTCGCCCAGGAACACCTCGAACAGGCCGTCGGTGTCGACGGTGAAGAGGTCGAACTCCCCCGGGTCCCGCTCCGCGAATCGGGTTCGCACGCCCGCGAGGAACTCGTCGTACCGGTCGTCGGCTCGGGGCTGCGCTGCACCGGGCACGGTATGCGTCATGATGATTCAGATCTTCCGTCGGGACAGTGGCCCCGAGACTAGCGCGCGCATACCGTTGCCTGCGCCTGGTTTTCGCCCCCGGATCAGGTCAGGGAGTAGACATACCGGCTGGTGGGCACCAGATCCAGGTTCAGGTGCGCGCCGAAGCTGACCACGCTCTCCATCATCCGGGTGACCCGGCGCTGGAGCTCGGCGTCGTCGCCGCCGCTGCCGTAGAAGGCGTGCGCGCTGGTCATGGCCGCCATCGGGAACAGTTCCTCGACCAGGGCGTCGACCCGGTTGCCCGGGGTGATCGGCTCGGTGACGGTGTTCTGCACGTACCCGAAGGTGTCCTGGGTTTCGATGGCGACGGTGGTGTGCCGATCGTGCCAGATGTGCAGCCACTCTTCGCGGGTGAGCTCTGCCGGGATGCGCAGCAGCGCGAAGTTGGACAGCGCGTCGGTGCGCGTGCCGTTCTCCACCCGCGGCGGGACGATCGGGGTCCGCTCGTCCACGATCCAGCCGTTGACCTCGTCGGCCACCGAGGCGACGGCCGCGGTCACGGCCTCGTGCCCGCCCCGGGTGCGCACGCTGACGATCGCGTCGATCGGGGTCTCGTAGGTCGAATGCCGCACCTGCGCGGCCGCCACGTCGGCGTCGCGGACGTTGACCTGCCACTCGCTCGCCCCGACATCGGCCAGCCGGTTCCGCAGTTCCGCGGCGTGCAGCCGCTCGTCCAACCCCGAACCCCACAGCGCGTACATCAGCTTCATACCGAAATCCTTGCCACCGATCACCATTGACCGGCCCACGGTAACCGCCCGCACCGCCGAAACTAAGAACTTTCGCTTAAAGTCCCGGCCACTGGAACGCGATACCGACCGAGGCATCGGCGCGATGGACGACGCCCTTCGAATACGCCACCACCGCGGGCGACCCGAGCCGGGCGCGACGGCCCGGTTCCGCCTGTCAGCGGATCGAGCGGACCTCGGGATCGGCGGTGGCGTCGGCGGCGGTGATCGCCTCGGCCAGCAGTTCGTCCAGGTGGTACGGATACACGGTCTCCCCGGAGTGGTCCAGGGTCTTGATGTCCTCCGGCGCGCACCATTTGTTGCCGGTGATCGAGCGGCGCTCGATGAAGTCGAGCTTCGCGGGCACGGGCTCGAAATTGCGCACCCGCAGGGCGAAGAAGAGTTCCTCGGAGCGGATCAGCTCGCCGTTGAAGGGGAACACCGCCACGCGACGCCAGAGCGGGCCGCGCAGCCCGGCCGGGTCCGCGACATGGCCGGTCTCCTCGTGGAGTTCACGAATCGCGGCCTCGCGCAGCGACTCCCCTGTCTCGACGCCGCCGCCGATGGTGAACCAGAAATCCACGTCCGGCACCTTGGGGTCGCGCCCGCGCAGGAGCAGGACGCGGTCCTGTTCGTCCAGCAGCACCACGCGCGCCGAGGTGCGCACGGTGTCGACCTCGAGGCCGGTGGACGCGGCGGGGGTGACGCGTTCGGCGATCTCGAAATAGGTGGGCAGCGGCGCGGTGCCGCCCAGGTGCAGCACGCGGACCAGGCGGCGGGTGCGCAGGGCCAGGGTGTCGCGCACCGCGTCGTTGTGGAAGCGCCGCGCGATCAGCACGCGCGCCTCGGCGTCGGCCAGCTCGGCCACCAATTGCGGTGGCAGCGAATCGATGTCGACCGCCGACAGCGCGCCGGCCAGCTGGTTCTCCACCGCTTCGCGGGCCTGCCAGTCCGAGCGCTCGGCCCGGTCCGCCAGGGCGATGAGCCGCCGCGACTGCTCGAACAACTCGGGGTCCGCGCTCGGCACCCCGAGCACCGCGGCCACCGATCGGGCCACCACCGCGCGCCGGGCCAGCGCCGCGTCGAGCGCGTTGCGCGCCTGATCCGAGCGCACATGCAGGCGGTCCAGGCGATTGGCGGTGGTGTACGCCCAGACGCCGATGGTGATGACGAGCGCGGCGACGAGTGCGAGGACCAGAATGGCCGTCGCGGAGAAAGTGATCACCCGGCGGTCCTGACGCGCAGGTCACCCACGGTGACGGTTTCGTAGACCCGCAGGATCTGCTCGGCCACCACCGGCCAGTCGTATTCGCCGACCACCTGATTGGCGGTGCGCACGAGTTCCTCGCGGCGTTCGACATCGGTCAGCACGGTGTCCAGGGCCTCGGCGAGCCGATCGGAGTCGCCCACCGGCACCAGCATGCCCGCGGTGCCGTCGCGCAGCACCCGGCGGAAGGCGTCCAGATCGCTCGCCACCACGGCGGTTCCGGCGGCCATGGCCTCCACCAGCACGATGCCGAAGCTCTCGCCGCCGATGTTGGGGGCGCAGTACACGTCGGCGCTGCGCATGGCCGAGGCCTTGTCCGCGTCCGAGACCTGCCCCAGGAACCGCAGGTGCGAGGCGTTCTCCCCGGCCTCGCGGCGCAGACGGTCCTCGTCGCCGCGGCCCACGATCAGCACTTCGACCTCGGGGTGGCGGCGCACCAGTTCGGGCAACGCGCCCAGCAGCACGTCCATGCCCTTGCGCGGCTCGTCGAACCGGCCCAGGAACAGCACGCTGCCGCCGGCGCGCGGATAGCCCGGCAGCAGTGGAGCATTGGCGAAGGCGGGCACGTCCACGCCGTTGGGAATCTCGACCGCGTCTCCGCCCAGGGCCTCCACCTGCCAGCGCCGGGCCAGCTCGGAGACCGCGATCCGCCCGCTGATCTTCTCGTGGTACGGGCGCAGTACGCCCTGAAAAGTACTGAGCACCAACGACTTCGTGGTCGAGGTGTGGAAGGTCGCCACGATGGGACCTTCGGCGATCTTGAGCGCCAGCATGGACAGACTCGGCGCGTTCGGCTCGTGAATGTGCAGCACGTCGAAATCGTTGTCGGTGATCCAGCGCCGGATGCGGGTGTAGGCGGTGGGCCCGAACGACAGTCGCGCCACCGACCCGTTGTAGGGAATGGCGACCGCGCGCCCGGCCGAGACCACGAAGTCCGGCAGCGGGGTGTCCTCCGAGGCGGGGGCGAGCACGCTCACCTTGTGCCCGCGTTCGATCAGGACCTGCGCCAACTCCACGACATGCGACTGCACGCCGCCCGGCACGTCGAACGAGTACGGGCAGACCATGCCGATTCTCATAGTGCGCTGTCCCCCCGCGCGATATCCGGTGCCCGATAGCCGAGTTGGCCTTGTGCGGCCGCGATGCGATCGAGCCGTTCGGGCGACAGATCACCCTCCCACAGCGGTTGCAGCATGTGCCAGTCCGCGGGGTGCTCGGCGATGTTGGCCTCGAAGCGCGCGGCCAGCGCCTGCGTCGCGGCTTCCACCCCGTCCGAGACGTCAAGGGGCTGTTCGGTTTTGAAGCGCCACGCCTCGCGACCCTGTTCGTCGACGATGGACCAGCCGTGCACCGGGATCAGTGCCGCGCCGGTCTCGACGGCTAACTTGGCCGCGCCGGCGGGCATCCAGGTGCGCTCGCCGAAGAAGTTCACCGGCACACCTTTGCCGGTCAGGTCGCGCTCGCCCATGAGGCACACGACCCGGTTCTGCCGGAGTCGCTCGGCCAGCGCGGGAAACGGGGGCTGTTCGCCGCCCGTCAGCGCGAACACCTCGAAGCCGAGGCTCTCGCGATACTCCACGAACCGCTTGAACAGCGATTCCGGCTGCAGCCGCTCGGCGACAGTGGAGAACGGCCCGTAGTTCTGCACCAGCCACATGCCGGCCATATCCCAGTTGCCCGAATGCGGCAGCACCAGCACCACGCCGCGCCCGGCCTCGAGCGCCGTTTCGAGATTCTCGATCTGCGCGACCTGGATGATGCCCGAGCGCGCCATCTCCGCGTGATCCATGGACGGCAGCCGGAACGCCTCGCGCCAGTACCGGGCGTAGGCCCGCATGCTGTCCCGGATCAGCGTGTCCGGCACCGCCTCGGGCGTGGTGCCGATGACGCGGGCCAGGTTGCGCCGCAACTGATTCGGGTGCCCGGCGTGCGACGCGCGATTCGCCCGGCGGGCGGCGGCGTCCGCGCCCGCGTCGAAGATCCGGCGCGCGGTCCCGTCCGGGAGCCCGCGCACCAGTCGCCACCCGGCCGCGTATGCCTTGTCGGTCATCGCGGACGTGAAATCGGTGCTCACCGCTGCGGTTCCTCCGGCGCGTTCTTCGACTTGCCGGTCGCCGCCACGGGAGCGATGACCTCGCGGGCGCCGGGCGAATTACGCACGGCCAGCACCCGCTGGAAAACGGTGACGATGCTCAGCACCGCCAGGACGTACATGGCCGCGTACACCGCGTACGAGAGCCATTCGATGCCGAAATGCCCGCCGATACCGGTGAATCCAGCGCCGACCAGCACGATGACGAGCCGGTCCGGCCGCTCGATGAGCCCGCCGTCGGCCGAGAGCCCGCTGGCCTCGGCGCGGGCCTTGGCGTAGGAGATGACCTGCGAGGTCACCAGGACCACCAGGGTCGCCACGAACAGCTCGCGCGAACCCTCGTTGTACACCGCCCACCAGGCCAGGCCGCCGAAGATCGCGCCGTCGGCCACCCGATCACAGGTGGCGTCCAGCACCGCACCGTATTTCGTGCCGCCGCCGCGCGCCCGTGCCATGGCGCCGTCCAGCATGTCGAACATGACGAACAGCCAGATCACCATCGTTCCCCAGAACAGATGATCCGACGGGAACAGCGTCACCGCCGCGGCGATCGTGGCGGTGGTACCGATGAGCGTCATCGCGTCCGGGGTCAGACCGGTGCCCACCAGCGCTTTGCCCAGGGGCGCGGTCGCTTTGGCGAACGTTTCGCGACCGAAGAAGCTCAGCACGCTATTCGGATTCCTTCCATGCCTCCGCCAGCAGCGCCCGCGTCTCGCGCAGCAGCTGCGGCATCACCTTCACACCGCCGACGACGGTAATGAAGTTCGCGTCGCCACTCCAGCGGGGCACGATGTGTTGATGTAGGTGATCGGCGAGTGAACCACCGGCAACACCACCGAGATTCAGGCCGACGTTGAAGCCCTCGGGCCGCGAGACCCGCTTCATCACCCGGATCGCCTGCTGGGTGAACGCCATCAGCTCGGCGCTCTCCTGCGGGGTCAGATCCTCGAGGTTGGCGACGCGACGGTACGGCACCACCATCATGTGACCGGGGTTGTAGGGGTACAGGTTCAGCACCGCGTACACCCATTCACCGCGCGCCAGCACCAGGCCGTCTTCATCCGACATCTGCGGGATGTCGGTGAAGGGGTGCCCGGTCTTCTTGGGCGCGTCCGGATCCTGCTCCGCGCGTTCCTTGCGCTCGGCGGTGGCCCCGGTGATGTAGGACATGCGGTACGGCGTCCACAGCCGCTGCAGCCGATCCGGCTCGCCCGCACCGTGATCCACGATCGTGCCTACCGAATCCTCCTGCCCGGCAGCCCCTTCCGCGAGACCACCGGAAACCCCACGCTCACTCATACGCCTGCCGATCGGATCTCGAAGCCCTCGGCCGTCGGAGAGGTGTTCTCCCGCCGCTTGACCCAGTCCACGATGGTCGCCACCGCGTCCGCGACCGGGACGCCGTTGACCTGGGTGCCGTCGCGGAACCGGAAGCTGACCGCGCCGCCCTCCACGTCGCGGGCGCCGGCCAGCAGCATGAACGGCACCTTCTGGGCCGTCTGGTTGAAGATCTTCTTCTGCATGCGGTCGTCGCTGCGATCGAGCTCGGCGCGAATGCCGTGCTCCCGCAACCGATCCACCACACCCTCGAGGTGTTCGGCGAAGGCTTCCGCGACCGGGATGCCCACCACCTGCACCGGGGACAGCCACGCCGGGAACGCGCCCGCGTAGTGCTCGGTGAGCACGCCGAAGAACCGCTCGATGGAGCCGAACAGCGCGCGGTGGATCATGACCGGGCGATGCTTGGCGCCGTCGGAGCCGGTGTACTCCAGCTCGAACCGCTCGGGCAGGTTGAAGTCGAGCTGAATGGTCGACATCTGCCAGGTCCGCCCGAGGGCGTCCTTGGCCTGCACCGAGATCTTCGGGCCGTAGAAGGCCGCGCCGCCCGGATCCGGCACCAGGTCCAGCCCGGAATCGGTGGCCACCTTGCGCAGGGTTTCGGTGGCTTCCTCCCACAGCTCGTCCGAACCCACGAACTTGACCGGGTCCTTGGTGGAGAGCTCGAGGTAGAAGTCGTCCAGGCCGTAGTCGCGCAGCAGCGAGAGCACGAACCCGAGGGTCGTGGTCAGCTCCGCGTGCATCTGCTCCTTGGTGCAGTAGATGTGCGCGTCGTCCTGGGTCATGCCGCGCACGCGGGTCAGGCCGTGTACGACGCCGGACTTCTCGTAGCGGTACACCGAGCCGAACTCGAACATCCGCAGCGGCAGCTCGCGGTAGGACCGGCCGCGCGAACGGAAGATCAGGTTGTGCATCGGGCAGTTCATCGGCTTGACGAAGTAGTCCTGCCCGGGCTTGCGCACGGTGCCGTCGTCGTTGTACTCGGCGTCGAGGTGCATGGCCGGGAACATGCCGTCGCGGTACCAGTCCAGGTGGCCCGAGACCTCGAAGAGGTGGCCCTTGGTGATGTGCGGGGTGTTCACGAACTCGTAGCCGGCGGCGATGTGCCGATCGCGCGAGTAGTCCTCGAGCGCCTTGCGGATGATGCCGCCCTTGGGGTGGAACACCGGCAGGCCCGAACCCAGCTCGTCCGGGAACGAGAACAGGTCCAGCTCGACGCCGAGCTTGCGATGATCGCGCTTCTCGGCCTCGGCCAGCAGCGCCAGGTACTCGTCCTGCGCCTCCTGCGATTCCCACGCGGTGCCGTACACGCGCTGCAGATCCTCGCGGCTCTGATCACCGCGCCAGTAGGCGGCCGAGCTGCGGGTCAGCTTGAAGGCGGGGATGTACTTGGTGGTCGGGATGTGCGGGCCCCGGCACAGGTCGCCCCAGACGCGTTCGCCGGTGCGCGGATCCAGGTTGTCGTAGATGGTCAGCTCTTTGCCGCCGACCTCCATGATCTCCGGATCGTCGATGCCCGACTTGTCGGAGATGAGCTCGAGCTTGAACGGCTCCTTGGCCAGTTCGATCCGCGCCGACTCCACATCGGTGACGCGGCGCGAAAAGCGCTGCGCGCCTTTGATGATCTTCTTCATCCGGGATTCCAGCTTGGTGAGATCCTCGGGGGTGAAGGGGCGATCGACCTGGAAGTCGTAGTAGAAGCCGTCCTTGATGGGCGGGCCGATGCCGAGCTTGGCCTCGGGGAACTCCTGCTGCACGGCCTGGGCCAGCACGTGGGCGGCCGAGTGCCGGATGATGGAGCGCCCGTCCTCGGAATCGGCGGTGACGGCCTCGGCCTCTTCGTCGATCTCGGGAATCCAGGACAGGTCCTTGAGATTGCCCTCGCCGTCACGCACGGCGATCACGGCCTCGGGGCCCTTGCTGGGCAGGTCGGCCTCGCGCACCGCGGCACCCGCCGTAGTCCCGGCCGACACCCGGACGAGGGCGACTGGGGTTTTCGGCACTGAGGTGGTCACGGCTGAGCGCTCCTTGGAGTTGTCGTGGACGGGCGAAAGCCCGCCGCTTGGTCGCGCACCATGCTATCGGCATGGTGACGGGGGCGTGCCGATGGACCGGCCGCCGGGGTGTCCGCGCCCGCGCCGCCCGACGCGCGGGGTGCCGCGGCCGGGCGCCGGAAGCGGTGCGGTCAGCCCTCGCCGCGGGCGGCGAGCTCGCTGAGCAGTGCTTCGCGCTGGGCGGCAGGGCGTTTGGGGCAGCTGGTGCACATCTCGCAGCCCGAGACCTCGAACACCAGGCAGCAGGAGATGCGGCGCACAAAAGTGCGGGCGCCCACATCACTGAACCGCGGCACCGGCAGCCGGCCGGCCACGTCCCGGGCCAGACGGGCCCCGGCCTCCTGATCGCCCAGGTCGAGCGCGCGATTTCCGATGGCGTCGGCCACGATCGCCCACAGCGAGGCGATGCCCGCCCCGGACGCCTCGGCCACGACCGGAACGACCTGCGAGAGCGTATGCCGCAGCACCTGGCCCGCCTGCTGGTCGGCTGCCACCGTGCCGAGCGCGAACACCCGCTCGACGCCGCCGTCGGGCCGGATCTCGCAGGAGATCCGCTCGATATCGGTATCGGGCGCCGGATCACCGGCGGCGTACGCCCCGACCACCGGCGCGACGAGGGAGGAAGCGGCCATGCACCACCACAGCGTCCCGGCGACACGGGTGTTGCCCGTCCCCCAGGACACTCCCATGTCGGCAATCCGCTCACCGAGCCAGCGCGCGTCCAGCAGGTGCGTGCCGGGCACGATCACCGGTCCGGTGTTCACCGAAACAGCGGACTGCTCAATGGTTCCCATTCGACTCCGATCAGACCGGCGAGGACAGCGAAGGTGCCGAGCAACCACAGCGTCGCCATCACGATGGCGACGGTACCGAGTGCGGCGAGCCCGCGCACGAGGATCCCCCGGCGGGCCAGCCAGTCCATGCCGGTCCGATATTTCCCGCGCGTCCAGTGCAGTGTCCGGTGCGCCCAGGCGAATTCGGTGGCCAGGATGCCCAGGCCCGCGAAGACGATGAGCCAGCCCGGGCCGGGGTACGGAATCGCGAGAATCCCGAGCGTCAGTACGACGAGGCCGAGGACTCCCACCGCGATCCGGTAGGTGATGTTCAGGGTAGGGCGCGCGGCGATCGAGGCCCGCAAGGCGCGCCAGCGACCCGGCTCGTTCTCGGTGATCGCGTCGATCGCGGCGGTGTCGGCCGCGGCGGTGTCGGCTCCGGCGGCGGCCGGATCGTTCGCGGCGGCCGTGATCCCCGCCGTGTCGTTCTCTGTGCGCACACCGCCAGCGTACGTGCGTGACACGCGGCCGGCCCCCGTGCGAGAACCCGCACGGGGGCACGCCGACGGGGCCGCGACCGGGGCGAAGGCGGCGCGGTGGCCGCCGCGCCCCGGTCGTTGCCTCAGCCGAGCGCGGCGGCCAGGGCCGATAGGTCTGCGTCGGTGATCTCGGCGATGCCGTCGTGGGACACCTCGAGCACCCGCGCGGTCCCGATGTCGAAGAACATGCCCGACAGCGTGACGCCCCGCTCGAGGATCGCGCGCCGCACCACCGGGTGCGCCTGCAGATTCTCCAGCTGCACGGCCACGTTCACCATCGCGAGCTGATCGGTCGCGCGGAAACCCGCGTCCGCGGCGGCCGTGCCGACCGGATGCCGCTGCATCCAGCGCTCGACACTGCTCTGTGCGTGCCCGAGCCAATCGCCCAGGCCCGGACCCGCGGGCGCGCCCGACATCAGGGCCTGCATCGCCCCGCAGGACGAATGCCCGCACACCACCAGGTGATCGACCTCGAGCTCCTCGAGCGCGAACACGATGGCCGCCTCGATGGAGCTGTCGCGCCCCTGCGGCGGCACCAGGTTGCCGACGTTGCGGACGGTGAACAGGTCACCCGGACCGGTGCTGGTGATGACGTTCGGCACGATGCGCGAATCGGCACAGGTCAGGAAGAGCGAATGCGGATTCTGACCGTCGCGCAGCTCGTCCAGGGCCGGGCGCACCACGTGGGCGTGCCGGCGGTGGTAGGCCGCCACACCGGAGGTGACGGGGTTGCCGTCGCCGTCCTGTCCCGGCTTGAGTACCGCGTCGAGCAGGCCGCGCGACCGCCCGCGCACGGGCGGACCGCTCACGGCGTCAGCCATGGGCGCGGTGCCCAGCTCGACGAATTCCACGTTCCCGCCGGTGCTTTCGTGCTGTTTGGCCCAGTCGTGGATGGCCTCGTAGGCGGCGTGGTCCAGGAAGTCCACGCTCATCTCGAGCAGCACCTCCGCGCCCTCGGGCACCTTGGCCAGCTCCGAGGAGAGCTTGGGCAGGGCCAGGAAGGTGCAGGTGCCCTCGACCGTCACCAGCCAGCGGTCGGTCCCGGTCACCGGCGCCGCCGTCACCACGACGCGCACCACGCGCCACAGCAGCAGCGCGAACGCCAGCACCAGGCCCATGAGCACGCCCTCGAGCAGGTTCGCGAACACCACGCCCAGCACGGTGACCACGTACACCAGCAGATCGCCGGTGCGCCGGGCCAGCCGGATGTGGGCCAGCTTCACCAGCTGGATACCGACCACGATCAGCAGGCCGGCCAGGGCCGACTTGGGGATCTGCTCGACGACGCCGACCAGCAGCACCGAGAACACCAGGATCCAGATGCCGTGCAGCAGTGCCGAATTCTTGGACTTGGCGCCCGCCTGCACGTTCGTGGCGCTGCGCACGATCACACCGGTGACCGGCAGACCGCCGAGCAGGCCCGAGGTGACGTTGGCCGCGCCCTGGGCCACCAGCTCGCGGTCGAAATTGGTGCGCGGGCCGGTCTGCATCTTGTCCACGGCCACCGCGGACAGCAGGCTCTCCACACTCGCGATCAGCGCGATGGTCAGGACCGCCAGCGCGACCGAACCCCAGTTCCCGGAGGGCACCTCGGGCAGGCCGATGGCGTCGAACAGCGAGCCGCTCAACACGATTCGCTCCATGTTGCCGGGCAGGACCAGCGACAGCGCGGTGCCGACCGCGACCGCCACCAGCGGTCCCGGCAGCGCGCGCAGGCGGTCGGGAACGTACTTCCAGCCCAGCATGATGGCGATGACCACACCGCCGACGAGTACGTCGTCACCGTGCAGAGAAGTCAGCTCCCCCGGCAGCTGCACGATGTTCTGGAAAGCTGTACTGTGCGACGCCCCTCCGAGCAGCACGTGCAGCTGTTGCAGCGCGATGGTGATGCCGATGCCCGCGAGCATGGCGTGCACCACCACCGGCGCGATGGCGAGCGCGGCGCGCGCGATCCGGCTCAAGCCGAACAGGATCTGCAGGACGCCGGCCGCGGCGAAGACGAAACAGGCCATCTTCCAGCCGAATTGGTTGATGGTCTCGGCGACCACCACGGTCAGACCGGCGGCCGGACCGCTCACCTGGAGCGGCGCGCCGCCCAGAATGCCGACCACCACGCCGCCGACGACCGCGGCGATGAGGCCCGCGGCGATCGGGGCGTCCGAGGCCACGGCGATGCCCAGGGACAGGGGTAGGGCTACCAGGAATACAACGAATGACGCGGGCAGATCGTGGCGCAGCAGAGTGGTGGACCAGTGGTCCGCTCTGCCGGGCGGTGAATCGGTGTCTGTGGACATTTCGGCTCCTACTCCGGACCGCTGGGCGGTCCGCAAGATGTCGAACATGTTCTGAAGGCATCGAAAGATGCTGTGGACGGCGTTGGCCACAACTCACCGGACGAGTCGTGCCAGGCTAGAAGTAAAGACTTAGCAAAGGCTGAGAAAACCTGAGCCACAATGGCTATCGGCCTCAACATCGTCGATCTCACGTATTCCGTCCACCGTGACCTCCACCACTCGGGCTGTCGCGATATCGAAGAACAGACCGGAAAGCACCACCCCCCTCTCATCCACCCCGCGCCGCACCACCGGGTGCGCGTAGAGCGTCTCCAACTGCACCGCCACATTGACCATGCCGAGCTGATCGACGGGACCGAATCCCGCCGCCGCCGCGGCCTCGGCCACCACGTGCCCGAAACGGAATCGGTCCAGGCTGGGCCGGGCATTGGCCAGCCAGTCGTCCAGACCCGAGCCCGTCACGGACTCGGCGTGCAGCGCCTCCATCGCGCCGCAGCCGGAATGTCCACAGACCACCACCGATCGCACGTCGAGTTTGTCCAGGGCGTAGACCAGCGCGGCCTCCATCGAGGAGTCCCGGCGATCGGCCGGAATCAAATTCCCGACATTTCGGACAGTGAACAGATCCCCGGGCCCGCTATTGGTGATGACATTGGGCACGATGCGCGAATCCGCACAGGTCACGAAGAGCGAATCGGGCTCCTGGCCATTTCGCAGCACATCCAGGTGCGGGAGCATGGCGTGGGCGTGATTGCGGTGATAGGCCGCCACCCCCGCGACCACCGGATCCACCCGCTGCCCGCTGCGCCGCCACGGCGAGAGCACCTCGTCGACCATGTGCCGCGAATGCCCGCGCGCGGGCGGTCCGGACACGGCGTTGGCCATGCGCGCGCTGCCCCGCTCGACGAACTCCACCGTGCCGCCGTCGGCCCGGTGCTCCGATACCCACTCCTGGATCGCGTCGTAGGCCGCGTGGTCCAGGAAGTCGACGGTCATCTCGATCGTGACGTCGGATCCGGTTGGCACCTTGGCCAATTCGGGCGCGAGCCGGGGCAGCGCGAGGAAGGTGAAGGTGCCGTCCACGGTCACCTTCCAGCGCAGCGGCCCCACCTCCGCGGCCGACACCGAGACCCGCACCACGCGCCACAGCAGCAGCCCGAAGGCCAGTGCCAGACCGACCAGCATCCCCAGCAGCAGGTTCCAGAACACCACGACGGTCACCGTGGCCGCGTAGACCACCAGGTCACCGTTGCGCTTGGCGAGCCGGATGTGGGCCAGCTTGATGAGCTGGATGCCGACCACGATGAGCAGCCCGGCCAGCGCCGCCTTGGGGATCTGGCGCACCACCCCGACCAGCGCCACCGAGAACACCAGAATCCACAGCCCGTGCAGCATGGTCGAAGCCCGCCCGCGCGCACCGGCTTTCACGTTGGTGATGCTGCGGACGATGACCGCCGCGATCGGCAGCCCGCCGATCAGACCGGACACCACGTTGGCGCTGCCCTGGCCGATGAGCTCGCGATCGAGATCGGTGCGCCGGGCGGAGTTCTTCTGCATGCGATCGACCGCGACCGCCGAGAGCAGCGTCTCCACGCTCGCGATCAGCGCGACCGTGACGGCCATGAGCACGACGGTGCCCCAGCCGCCGTGCGGCAGCCCCGGCAGGTTCAGCTCGTCGACGAGCGAGCCGTTCAGCACGATGTGCTCGACGCTCACCGGGAGGACGAAAGCCACCAGCGTGGCCGCGACCACCGCCACCAGCGGGGCCGGGATGGCCCGAACCCGTTCGGGGACATGCTTCCAGCCCACCAGGATGGCGATGACGAGCAGCCCGACGAACAGGTCGCCCAGGCGCGCGGAGCGCAATTGGCCGGGCAGCCCGCTGATGGCATCCCACGAGGAACTCAGCGACCTACCGCCCGAGAGCACATGCACCTGCTGCAGGGCGATGACGACGCCGATGCCGGCGAGCATGCCGTGCACCACCACCGGGGCGATGGCGAGCGCGCCGCGGGCGATTCGGCTGAGCCCGAACACGATCTGTAACAGACCGGCCGCCACGGTGATGAAACAGGTGACGGCCCAGCCGAACTGATTGATGCACTCGGCGACCACCACGGTGAGGCTGGCGGTGGGCCCGCTCACCTGGAGAGTGGACCCGCCGAGCGACCCGGCGACGAGACCGCCTACGACGGCGGCGATGAGGCCGGCGGCGACGGGCGCGCCGGCGGCCACCGCGATGCCGATGGACAGCGGTAGCGAGACGAGGAAGACGACCAGTGAGGCCGGTAGGTCGTGGCGGACCAGGTCGTGGAATCCGGGCAGCGACGTCCGGGGAAGCTGTTCGGTGTCGGTGGACATATTTCTCCTTCGCCGGACGGTTTACGGTCCGGTTCATCGGTCAACATGTACTGGCATCGAGAGCGAGCGGCGGGCGAAGCTGTGTAGGCACGACGCTATTCGGAGCGGAACGGCGTAATCGTAAAGACTCTCCAAAGAAGCTGAAAAGGGTTTGCGGCACGTGGGGCGAACTTCTATCAAACTGTGACCTACGCCACTTTGGGCGAATGACCAGTCCTTTCACGCGCTTCTCTGGTGGTCATATGTCTAAAAATGCTCGGATCAGAATGTGAGCGCCGAGAGCGCATACATACTGGGCAAACGTCCGCATCGACACGCCAGGGAATTTCGGCGACGATCGCCGGATTACTTTCGTCCGATTTGCCAGATCTAGGCGAGTTCTTCGCAATCGGACATTTCCGACGCATTGCACTCGCGCACCAGGGCAACGTTTCGGCAATATTCGCGGGCGGGGCCGCGGGACGCGCGCATGATTGGGACAAGATCGCGATCATCGATTCGATTCGAGGCCCGTCATGCTCCCCATTCGACTACCGCTGTCGCTGCTGGCCGCCGCGGCCTGCGCCGGAATTCTCGCCGGACCCGCGGGCGCGCAATCGCCCGCCATCTCGGCCGATGCCGAACTCGTCTACAACGTCGCCACGCTGGCCATCAGCGGCAGCGCCACCTGTCAGGGCGGCGGGACGGCCGGGGTCGACGTCGTGGACGGCTCACTGGAGCAGATGTTCCAGGGCGGGATCGGGGGGCCCATCGCCATTCGGCTCGATGGACCGGTTCAGGTGGACTGCGACGGGGCGGCGCACCGCTGGACCGGCAATCTCGTTGCGCCCGGGCGCATTCTGCCGAACAGCTCGGGCGGTCAGGTGACCGTGAATCTCACACAGGGCGGGCGCACGATCGCCACGACCGGTCCGCAGCCCGCCTACATCGTGGGCTGAGACCGCCCGACGCCACGGCCGCAACGCTTGTCACCCGCCGGCCGCGGCGACCGGGTTCAGCGTTGGTCGAGCACCTCTTGCGCCAGCGCCCGATACTGGTCCGCGCCACGGGATTTGGGCGCCCACGAGGTGATGGGCTCGCCCGCGATGCTGGCATCGGGGAAGCGGACCGTGCGGGTGATCATCGTCTTGTACACCTGCTCGCCGAAGATCTCCTCGACCCGGGTCAGCACCTGACGCGCGTGAAGCAACCGGGAGTCGAACATGGTGATCACGATGCCGAGCATGTTCAGCCGGGGATTGAGCCGCTCGCGCACCTTCTCCATGGTGTCGGTGAGCAGCGCGAGCCCGCGCAGGGAGAAGAACTCGCACTCCATGGGGATGATCACCCCGTCGGCGCAGGCCAGCGCGTTCACCGTGAGCAGGCTCAGCGCGGGCTGACAGTCGATCAGGATGTAGTCGTAGCGGTCGCGCAGCGGGTCGAGCACCCGGCGCAGCGAGTACTCGCGGGCCACCTCGTTGACGAGCTGGATCTCCGCGGCGGACAGGTCGATGTTGCTCGGCAGCAGGTCGAGTCGCTCCACACCGGTGTGCAGCAGCACCTCGTCGACCGGCGGGGTGTCCTTGCCGATCAGGTCGTACACGGTCATGGCGAGGTCGTAGTGGGACACACCCAGACCCGCGGACAGCGCGCCCTGCGGATCCAGATCGACCAGCAGCACTCGCTGCCCGGCTTCGGCCAGTGCCGCGCCGAGATTGACCGTCGAGGTCGTCTTCCCCACTCCCCCTTTCTGATTGCACAGCGCGATGATCTGCGCTTCGGCTTGTGGCGCCTGGGACCGAATCTCGGATTTGTCCGCACTGATGACAGTCACGATCCGCCGACACTCCTCTTCGTTGCTTGCCCCCGACCGCCACGGCCCCGAACAACAGGGCGAACCGGACACGAGCAGTTTGCCGAAATGTCGCTAGGTTAACCGAGAAATCGGACGAAACGCGGGAACGCCACGGGGTGATTGACAACCACAGTCACAGGAGTCACGTTAGGCATCAATGGCACCAAAGCAATTCGAGCGGGCACCCGACGGACCCGACGCCGGAACGGTTTTCGGCGACCGAATCAGCGAACGAGCTAACCTCAGCTACCGGTCCCGCGGCGCGGCGGTTCGACCCGGACCAGCCCGGACTGGAAGGCGATCACCACGAGCTGGGCGCGGTTCTGCACACCGACTTTCGACATCGCGCGCTGCACGTGGGTGCGAACCGTCAGCGGACTGACGTACATCCGCTCGGCGATCTCCTCGTTGGAGAGCCCCTCGGCGACCATCGCGACCACCTCCCGCTCGCGGGCGGTGAGCACCTCGAGCGATTCGGCTGCGCTCACCCGGCTTTCGGGGCGGGCGAGGTAGCGCGAGATCAGGGTGCGGGTGGCGGTGGGCGAGAGCAGCGCCTCCCCCGCGGCCACGGCGCGAATCGAGCGCAGCAGTTCCTCCGGGCCGACGTCCTTGCCGAGGAAGCCGCTGGCCCCGGCGCGAAGGGCCTGCGCCACATACTCATCGAGTTCGAAGGTGGTGAGGATGAGCACGTGGGTCTCACGCAGCGCCGGGTCGGCGCAGATCTCCTGGGTCGCGGCCAGACCGTCCATCCCGGGCATCCGGATGTCCATGACCACCACGTCGGGGATGCTCGCCCGGGCCAGATCCACTGCTTCCCGGCCGTTTCCGGCCATGCCAACCACTTCCATGTCGTCGGCGGAATCGATCAGCAGCCGGAAGGTCCCGGCGAGCAGGGCCTGATCGTCGGCCAGCAGTACCCGGATGGTCATGGCTTGTCCTCGTGGTCGGCGTCGCGGATCGGTTCGAGGGGAAGTTCGGTGGTGACTTCGAATCCGCCGTCCGGACGGCGGCCCGCGCGCAGGTGACCACCGACCGACACCGCGCGCTCGTTCATGCCGATCAGACCGTAACCCTGCTCGTCGGACGCCGAATCAGGCTCGGCGCGAACGGTTTCGGCGCCGCCGTCGTCGCTCACGCTGATGGTCAGCAGCAGGCGGGAGTAGACCAGGCGCACCGTCGCGGTCGCGGTGCTCGCGTGCTTGGTGACGTTGGTGAGCGCCTCCTGGATGATCCGGTAGGCGGTGAGGTCCGCGCCGGGCGAGAGCGGGCGCGGCTCCCCGGCGACCGCGAGTTCCACCCGCAGCCCGGTGCGCTCGAAAGAGCCGAGCAGCTCGGCCAATTGGTCCAGGCCCGGGGTCGGCTCCAGCGGCGCGTCGGAATCGTCCTCGCGCAGCAGCCCCACCGTGGCCTTGAGCTCGCGCAGCGCCGCCGAGGTCGTGCCCGCCAACTGGTCGAGCATCTCCTGCGCCTGATCCGGCTGACTGCGCAGAAGGTATGCGGCGGTGGAGGCTTGGGCGTGCGCCAGGGCCATGTGGTGGGCGACGATGTCGTGCAGCTCGCGGGCGATGCGCACCCGCTCCTCGCCCACGCGCTGGCGGGCCTCCTCCTCGCGGGTGCGTTCGGCCAGTTCGGCGCGGGCGTGCAGCGCGGCGAGATATCCGCGCCGGCTGCGCCCGGCCTCGGCGAAGGCGCCCGCGACCAATATCGCGGCGATGAGGGTGATGCGCCCGCCGGTCAGGATCGGCGTGAAATCGTGGACCAGCGAGGTCAGCAGCAGCGCGCCGCCCGCGAGTACCGGGGCGAGTTTGGCGGTGCGCAGATCCGCCACCCAGATACCGGCCGAGTAGGCCGCGACCAGGGCCGCGCCCACGGTGAGAATCGACGGCTCGAATCCGCACACCGCGATCAGGATCCCGCAGCCGGTGGTGACGCCGAGTACCCCGAGCGGGAAGCGCCGCCGCCACAGCAGGGCCAGTGACGCCACCGCGGACAGGCCGAAGACCGCGATCGACGCGGGCTGGTCGACCACGGGCCCGCGACCGTCACCGTGATCGATCAGGCGGCTGGCGTAGGTGGTCAGTACGCACAGCAGCACCGCGACCATCACGTCGACGGCACGGCTGTGCCGTCGCGGCCACTGCGACCATTCGGCGGTCATGTGCGTCCCTTCTCGTCGTTGAGAACCCTAATCGGCGGGCCGCACCGGAACCGGCAGGCCACCCGCGCGGGACGGCCTGCCGGTGCGGTGGAACTCAGGCGCGCGCGTCCTCGAGTTCGCGCTCGCGCGGCGCGGGGGCGGTGTGGACGGTCAGCGCCTCACCCTCGACGTCCACGTTCGGCAGGATGCGGTCCAGTCGGCGCGGCAGCCACCAGGCCTTGTCGCCGAGCAGCGCGAGCACCGCCGGGACCAGGGTCATGCGAACCACGAAGGCGTCGAAGAACACCGCGGCGGCCAGGCCCAGACCCATCATCTTGATCATGGGTTCGCCGCCGCCGACGAAGCCGGCGAAGACCGCGATCATGATCGCCGCCGCGGCCACGACCACCCGGCCGCTGTGCCGGAATCCGGTGACGATGGCGTCGGTCGCGCTCTCACCGTGCGCGAAGGCTTCGCGCATGCGGGTGACCAGGAAGACCTCGTAGTCCATGGCCAGGCCGAACACCACGCCGATGAGGAAGATCGGCATCATGCTCATGACCGGTCCGGTCTGCTCCACGCCGATGAGCCCGGCCAGCCAGCCCCACTGGAACACCGCGACGATGACGCCGAAGGCCGCGCCGACCGAGAGCAGGAAGCCCAGGGCCGCCTTGATCGGCACCGCGATGGAGCGGAACACCAGCATCAGCAACAGGATCGCGAGTCCGACCACCACCGCCAGGTACGGCAGCAGGGCGTCGGACATCTTCTGCGAGACGTCGATGTTCATGGCGGTCGCGCCGGTGACCAGCACGGTGGCGCCGGTGGCGTCCTTCAGATCGCCTGCCTCCGAACGCAATTCGTGCACGAGGTCCTTGGTCTCGCTGGAGGAGGGGCCGGTCTCGGGGATCACGGTGAGCATGGCGGCGTCGCCGGACTCGTTGGGGATCGGCGGGGTCACCGACACCACGCCCGCGGTGCCGGCCAGGGTCTGCGCGACCCGATCCAGCGCGGCCCGCGGATCCGCCGCGCCCTCGAGATCCACCGCGATGGTGAGCGGGCCGTTGAAGCCCGGGCCGAAGCCCGCGGCGAGCGCGTCGTAGGCGCGGCGCTGGGTGGTGGAGGTGGACTGCGACTCGTCGCCCGGCATACCGAGTTCCAGGCTCTGCACCGGCAGTGCGAGCACGCCCATGCCGACCAGGCCGATCAGCAGGACCGCGACCGGGCGGCGCACGATGAATCGCGCCCAGCGCGTGCCCATTCCGGGCTTGTCCTCGCGCAATTGGCTCGCGGCCCGGGCATTCGCCTCGGTCTCCTCGCCGGGCCGGATCGCCTTGCGGAAGGCGCGCGGCATGACCGCGTTCTGGAAGAAGCCCAGCAGCGCGGGCAGCAGGGTCAGGGCGATGGTGACCGCGACGGCCACCGTGCCGGCCGCGGCCAGGCCCATCGTGGTGAGCACCGGAATCCCGACCACGGCCAGTCCGGCCAGGGCGATGATCACGGTGAGTCCGGCGAAGACCACCGCCGAGCCCGCGGTGCCGACGGCCCGGCCCACCGCTTCCGCGGCGCTGTAGCCCTCGGCGCGTTCGGTGCGGTAGCGCGAGACGATGAACAGCGCGTAGTCGATGCCGACGGCGAGGCCGAGCATCATGGCGAGAGTCGTTGTCGTGGTGGACAATCCGATGGCCACGATCGCGGCGATACCGACGCCGATCCCGATCAGCGCGGTGATCAGCGGCAGCCCGGCGGCGGCGAACGCGCCGAAGGTGATCATCAGGACGATGGCGGCGACGGCGATGCCGACCAGCTCGGTGGCCATGCCCATCTCCGGCTCGGCCAGCAGCGCGGTGCCGCCGACTTCGACGGTGACCCCGCCGTTCTTGCCGTTCTCGACCGCGTCGGTGAGCGCGGCCTTGGTGGCGTCGGTGAGGTTCTCGGTGGTCTCGCCGTAGCTCACCGTGGCGTACGCGGTCGTGCCGTTCGCGCTCACGGCGCCCGCCTGGAACGGATCCAGTACGCCCTTCACCTGCGTACCGCCGGCCACGTCGGCAATGACCTTTTCGACCTCCGCCTGATTCTGCGGGGCGTCGATGCGCTGGCCCTCGGGTGCGACGAAGACGATACGCGCCTGCGCCCCATCGGATTTGGTGCCGGGGAACCGTTCCTCGAGCAGGTCGAACGCCCGCTGGGATTCGGTGCCGGGAATGGAGAAGGTGTCCGGCGGGGGCGTCGGCGCGGCGGCGGCCCCGACCACCAGCGCGCCCATGATCCCCACCCAGAGCAGTGCGACGAGCCGCCGCTTCTCGAACGCGAACCGGCCGAGCCGGTACAGGAGTTTCGCCATGCGATCATGCTCGTCCGAGGCTTCCGTAGTCGGCATCGTGCGAGCGGAGGCCGTCGCGCGTACTGCGTTCGCAGTACGCGCGGCGGTGTTCTACGTGATCGGCAGGACGCGGATGCGCGCGGCCCCGGGTGGGGTGGGGCGCGACGGTCTTCGGTGCGGCCGATCAGCCCGCGGAACCGCTGGGCAGCACACCCGACAGCGAGCCGGTGTCGATGCCGGTGATCTCCACGACGAGTGACTTGGTCGAGGAACCCTGGGTGGCGACGATCGTGTATTTGCCCTTGGCCGTCGGCCGCCATTCGCCCACGATCGCGCTGCGCTCCAGGTGCGGGTAGTCCAGCCGCTCGGCCGAGGCCAGCGGCTTGCCGTTGATTGTCACGGTGGCGGGCAGCGCGTAGTCCTCCCCGAACATGCGGGCCATCACGCGGCAGCTCTGCCCCACGGTGTCGCACGCGGACGGCACGTCCCCGCCGAGCACCATGACGGTGATGTCCTCTACTTCCGCGCCCGCCGAGGGCGCCAGCAACGCCGGAAGAAACAGTGCACCGGCGGCGGCCGCGGTCATTCCTGCGAGTCTCATACGAGCGTTTCTACCCAGCGGCGGAAAGTGCTGCGAGGCAAAACAATCTCAGTCTTCCGCAGTGTCGTCCAGATCCACTACGATCCGATCCCGGTCCGCCCACTCCAGCAGGGGGTCGAGGGCGAAGACCGCGTCGTCGATGCCGGCGTGCAGGTCGCCGAGGTCGGCGTAGCGGGGCGGGACGGTGGTCATGGTGAAGTCGCGGGGGTGCAGGTCCGGGATTTCGGACCACAGGACCGGGGTGGAGACGGTCGCTTCGGGGACTCCTCGAACGGAGTAGGCGGCGGCGATGGTGTGGTCGCGGGCGTTCTGGTTGTAGTCGACGAACAGCTGGGCGGGGTCGCGGTCCTTGCGCCACCAGGCGGTGGTGACGTCCTCGGGCAGGCGGCGCTCGACCTCGCGCGCGAAAGCCAGTGCGGCGCGGCGCACCTCCTGGAATCCGTGCGCCGGTTCGATCCGGACGTAGACGTGCATGCCCTTGCCGCCGGAGGTCTTGGGCCAGCCCACCGCGCCGAGCTCGTCCAGGACCTCGTGCACGACCCCCGCCACCCGCTGCACCCGCGACCAGGGACAGTCCGGCATGGGGTCGAGGTCGATCCGCCACTCGTCCGGCATCTCGGTGTCGGCCCGCCGCGAGTTCCACGGATGAAATTCGACGGTGGACATCTGCGTGGCCCAGATGACGTCCGCCAGCTTCTCGACGCACAGTTCGTCCGCGGTCCGCCCGTATCGCGGGAAGAAGAGCTGGACGGTAGGAATCCAGTCCGGCGCCCCCGCCGGCACCCGCTTCTGATGGACCTTCCCACCCGGCAGCCCCTTCGGGAACCGGTGCAACATGCAGGGCCGCTCCCGCAGCGCGTTGACGATCCCGTCCCCCACACTGAGGTAGTAGTGAACCAGGTCCAGCTTGGTGGCCCCGGTCTCCGGGAAGTACACCCGGTCCGGGTTGGACACCCGCACCACGTGGTCCCCGACCTCCACCTCGACCGCAGGCGAACCAGACTTACCGGCCATCCCCCGACCCTAACGGCCGAACCGGACGGTCGCCCTCAATTACCCCGCGTTTCGAGGGCCTTGCGGATCAGGCCCCGCGCGGCGTCCCCGGTCACCGCCTGGCTCGCCAGCACGTCGAACGCGCGCCCGTACTGGGCGATCTCCCTGGGCTGCGTAATGGTCAGCTCGGCCGTCACGGTCTCGACCATGACTCTCGTGTTGTCGAACATGAGGAAGTTCGTCATCGAGACCCGATAGGGCGATTCGGCCGGAACGATCCCGAGGACGACCCTCGGCATGCCGATCACGGCCAGCAGTCGGTCCAGCTGCCCGATCATCGTCCGGTCACCGCCGACCGACGTTCGCAGGGCCTGCTCCGCGATCACGAAATGAAACCGGTGATCACGCCGGTACAGAACCTGCTGACGTTCCATCCGTTTGGCGACGCCTTCGTCGACATCGTCCGGCACCCGCTGAAACTCGACGACGCTGCGCAGGACGCCTTCGGCGTACTCCGCCGTCTGGAGCAGGCCGGGCACCAGGAACGGATGGTAGACCCGCATCACCTCCGTCTCGGCTTCCAATCGGATCGAAACCTGCTGCCGCCGTTTGGTTCCGCTCCCGAGTACCCGTCTCCACTCGAGCCACGCGGCCTCGAGGTTCCGCAGCGTCGCGATCAGATCCGGCAGCTGCGCTTGGGAACCGGTGTGCACGCACCACGCACGAAGGTCGGCATCGGTGGGTTTGGTCTTGCCGTATTCGATCTTCGGAATCTTGGTCTGATGCCACCCGGCTCGCCGGGCGAGCTCACTTCCCGACATCCCGGCGTCGAGGCGAAGCTCCCGGAGCCGCGCCCCGAGAGCCTCCCTGGCCTGGTCGATCGAACCCGTCACGAGTCCCCGTACTCGGACAACGGAACCGCGAGGGCCCAGACCCGCTCTTTCACGCCTCGGACGTACTCGACGATCCGCGGGTCGGTGGTGACTGCTCCCCCGAGCCAGCGCCCGTTCTCGCCGGGCTCGAAAGCGGTGAAAGCGACGACGGAATCGTCGAAGAGCCACCAGTCGTCACGGGTCAGCAGGTCCGCGTCGATCGAGTCGCGTGACAGATAACGCACCTGCTCACCCGCCTCCACGTTCAGGCGCGCGACATGCTTGGCGTACCGCGTGTAATCGTTGTGCGGGGTCGACACGACCCGCGCACGATTGATCGACACCCCGCGGTTCGCGGTGTCGCGAACGAGGGTCAACCAGGGCTGGAACCACTCGTAGTCCTCCGGCTCGCCGGCCAGGAACCGAACGAGCGGGCCATAATTCGGCGGGTAGTAGTCGTCCCTGACCTCGAGGTGGAAGGCTTCACGTTTCGCCTCTCGGAACAGGTCGTTGAACGCCTCACCCTGCACTAGCAGCATTGCCGTAGAACGTCCTCTCCGCCTTGGGCACCTCGATGGCCGTCTCGTTGGGGTAGATGTCCATCTGTGCCAGCGCGTCACCGTCGGTGACCGGAATTCCGGACAGCGCGAAAGTCCCTCTGCCCGTGTCGATCATCGTCGCGTCAATGTACGTATCGGGGTGAACGAACCCCAGCAGCCGTTGCGGAATCTCGATCGTTCCGACGACCTCCGTCTTCCAGCCCTGGACGACATAGGTCGCCCGATCAGTGTCGTACATGCTGGGGCACCCGCCACCTTCGGAGTCGCCCTTGCCGAGGAAATGAACCCGCATGATCAGTCTCCCATCGGATCTAATGCACGGTAATGCTCATACCTTTTCAATCATCCTCCGCCAGACACCGATTAGAGCAGCAATGACGAAATCCGAGCATCTTCGAGCATAGTTGTGGCTGACGCACTAGGCCGCTCTCTAACGTCGGAGCCGAGGTGCGATGGGGCATCCGCCACGTCGACCTCTCCACACATCCGCGACCCAGGGGGCGAGATGGCGAGGAACACCAGGCTTTTCGAGTTTGCGGGCGGCCTGTTGGAGCTCAGGTCGTACGGGACGGTCGGCGGCGAGCCGGACGTCCCCCTCGGACTTCACTCCGACGATCACGAGGATGATCGCGCAATGCGTTACAGGCCAACGTGTCTCGGCTATCTGCGGACCGACGTGTCCGGCGCGGCTCGACTCCGGGACGAAGACCGGATACGAAAGCTCGCCGCGCGGCTCGGTTACGACTTCGCCGGGGCGGTGGTGTTCGACCCTTCCTCGGGGCGGCCGCCGCTGGCAGGTCTCAAAGCGCAGGCCACGCGGCTGGACGCCGAGGCCGTGATCGTGCCGGGGCCCGAGCACTTCGAGGGTGGGCGGGTGCCGGAGGGGCTGGTTCGACGGCTGGACGTGATCACGGTCGAGCCGGAGCAGACCTACGCTCGGCGGGCGGTGTCACCACTGCGGCATGGACCGGTCGCGGACGGGACCTGAACCGGGCCGACGCCCCGGAACCGGCGCGAACGCGAAGCGGCTGCGACCGAAAACGCTCGGTCGCAGCCGCATTCGACTACAGCGGAACTACTACGAGCCGAACGAACCCGTGCCGGGCTTGGTCGGGGGCTCGGGATCGGTGGGCTGCTCGGCGACCGTCACCGTCTTGGTCGTGGTCGAGCCCGCCACGCCTTCGCGGCCGGAGAAGGTCGCGCCGATCGTGTAGGAGCCGGCGGCGCCGGGGGTCCAGCTGATCGTGGCCTTGCCGTTGGCGTTCACGGGGATGTCGCCCAGGACGTTGTCGCCCGCCTTGAACTGCACGGTGCCACCGGCGGCGGCCGGGTTCACGGTCGCCTCCAGGGTCACGGCCACACCGACCTTGGCGCCGGAGACGTCGGCCAGGGCGGTGGTCGAGAGGGCGTCGCTCGAGACGGTGATGGCCGGGCCCTTGCCCTGGTAGGTGCCATCGCCCAGGGAGCCGCCGTAGTGCATGGAGGTCGGCAGCGGGGTGTCGCGGGCGCAGTTGACGCCCACCTTGTACTGCACCTCGAAGGTCTGCGACTTCGGGTTGATGTTCGGGTACACCGGGTACTTGGTGATGCCGAACTCCGCGCGCACCCAGTCCGAGGACGAGGTGTCCAGCGAGACCTGGTCGCCGCCCATCTTGGCCGAGCCCGCGACGGGGGTCAGGCAGGCGGGCTTGAGATCCTTGACGTTGTAGATGTACTCGACCGGAATACCGGTCCGCTCCCACTTCGTCGTGACGGTGACGACGTCACCGACCTTCGGGTTGGTGTTCGACACCGTGCGGGTGAACTTGCTGTTCCCGTCTTCCCAGGTGATCGATCCCGGTGCGGCCGAAGCCGTCGCCGGCATCATCGCGGCCGCGAAACCGGCCGCGACCGCGAACGCGGCCAACGAGCCTGCCGCTCGCTGCGTTCCTCTATCCACCATCTTTGCCTCCACGTACAGCCGGGTGCCCTGCGATGTCGTCATCGAGGCGCTGATTCACCCGAACTGGCGAGCAGTAGATCACGCCGGGACACCCCTGCGGACGAGAATCCGAAATGAATGTAAGTCAGATGTCCAGGTAGTCGAACCTGAAACAGGTTCTCGCCGGACAATACAGTCCTGAACAGGCAGGCAGCTCGTTTTGAAGATCAAGATGAAATTTGCCGAACGAGCACCGAACCCACGGGCCGACACCGGCGGGCGTCCCGGTCACCGAGACCGGTGGCACAGGAATCAGGGTCTGCTGACACACCCCGCCATCGCCCTAGCATCGACCCACTGCCGGGGGCGAAGGGACGGGCCGCGATGGGAATGCTCGCACGACCCAGATCACTGGCCGAACTGGGCGGATTCACCACGGGGGCAGGACATTCGACGCCGATCCCGGCGCGCGCCTTCGGCGATGCGGTGCTGGACGCCGCCGTGATGCCCGGCACCCGGCGACCCCCGGGTCTCGACTCCGTGCTGCTCACCGGCGCCAGCGGGTTCCTCGGCGCATATCTGGTGCACGAGCTGGCATTTCGGCTCGGGGTCCGGGTGCTGTGCCTGGTGCGGGCGACGGACCCGGGCGCGGCGCGCGCACGAATCGCGACGGCGTTGCGCCGATACGGCCTGTGGAGCCCCGCCCTCATGCGGCGCGTGATCGCCGTGCCCGGAGACCTCGGCGCACCGCGCTTCGGCCTCACGAGCGCCGACTACGAGCGACTGGCCGCCGCAGCCGACGCTATCGTGCACAACGGCGCGCGCGTCAATCACGCCGAATCCTATGAGCGCCTGCGTGTTCCCAACGTGCTCGGCACCGTGTCGGTGCTGCGGCTGGCCTGCCATCGCGGCGCGATCCCGGTGCACTTCGTATCCTCGACCTCGGTCGCGGCCCGCCCGCACGGCCCGGTTCCGGAACGGGTGCCCGAGCGACCGGGTGACGCGAGCGGGTACGTGGTCGGCAAATGGGTCGGCGAGATGCTGATGACCCAGGCGGCCGCGCGCGGGCTGCCGGTGCTCATCCATCGGCCCGATCGGGTGTGCGGACCCGCGGGCACCGGCGCGACCGGTACGGATGACGCCTTCTGGACGGTGATTCGGGCGATCGCCCGGCTGGGCATGGCACCGCCCGCGCCGCCCGAACCCCTGAGCCTGGTGCCCGCGGACTACGTCGCCGGCGCGATCGCGTACTCGGTGGCCCACCCACCGGACCGACACCGGCACGCGCCGGTCCACCATCTGGTGAACCACACCTCCATTCCGGTCGGCACGGTGCTGGATCGACTGCGCGCCACCGGCATTCCGGTGCGATCGGTCCCGGTCCCGCAGTTCCTCACGGCACTGTCCGAGGCCGCCCGAACCGACCTGGGAATGGCCCGCGCGCTGATCATCAGTTCGCTGAGCGGCCCCGGGCCGTGCCGCTGGGATGACACCAATGCCCGCCGCGCGCTGGTCCGATCCGGCATCTCGTGCCCGCCCATGAGCCGCGATCTGATCGATCGGCATCTGGATTATTTGATCGAGGCGGGGTTCCTGCCGCGTCCTGTCAAGGTGCCCGAACAACTCGGGTGACAGCTTCGAGAGGCCCCGCCGGACCTCGGAACTGCTGTTCTGTCGCGGTAACCAGACCGATCAACCCGTAACCGCCCCCGAATTAGCATGTAAGGGGTCTGGACAGATCTCGTGTGCTCGCATCAATTGGTGATAGCTTTTTTCTATGGTCGGGGCCATGGCAAGCGTCGGAAACACCTAGAGGAAGTACCGTGTCCAGAGCTGGAAATACAATCGTCGCAAGGGTTTGCGGAGTAATTATCGGAACCCTGGCGTGCCTGCTGGGTGTGACCCCGGCCCACGCCGACCCGGCACCCGGCCCCGCACTGGTCGGCGACACACTGTATTTCGCGCTCGGCAACTGGAACTGCTCGATTCGCGGCGACGGCGTCCTGGGTTGCGACCTCGCCGTCCCGGCCGCGAGCATGAATGTCCTCATCGCCGGAGCGCAGATCTCGCTGCCGAATGTGCCCGCGATCATTATCGATTCGTCGGGCTGGCCCGCGCATCCCCAGTGGAACTCGAACGGCAGCCACACGCTGCCCGGTGGAAACCCCGCACTGCCGCGGTTGATTCAGGCCAGTTATCACGACCCGCAGTTCTCCGTCACCCACGCGGGCGCCACCTGCCAGCTCACCTTCAACGGCGCGGCGGTGTGCACTTCCCTCGGGCGTGGGTTCGGTCAATGGGGACCAGTGCCGCACGGCTACTGATCCCCATGAATCACCGTCTACCGGTACCAGACGCCGGAATCCCAGGCGCCGTAGTTCCAGACGTTGAAATCGTAACGCTGATGCGCGCCTCCGAAGAGGTACCCCCACCAACCAGCGGAGGTGTCGCAGATCTGATCGTCGCGATTGCAGACGGTCAGCACCGGGAAGGCACCGAACCAATCATCGACGCCCGCAAGGGGATAGCCGATGATGCCACTGCCGGGGGTGGAGGCCAGGCCGCCCCAGCCGGGCCCGCCGCGCCGCTTGGGATCGGCGAGCAGAATGGCGTTGGCATTGTCCACGCCCTGATTCGCGGTGACCCACGCGTGCACCAGGCCCGCGCCCTCGCTGTGCCCGATCAGGCGGATGTGATCTCCCGGGCACTGATTGCGATGCTGCCAGAAGAGCCGGTTGATTTCGTTCAGACCCGACATCGGGTCCAGCGAGTTGTAACCAACGGGCTGATTAACAAATGGGATGAATGTCGACGACGTATTGTCGCCGAGTCCGCCGACACCGATTGCCCAATCGCCAACGCAGACATCGGCCTCGGCTGCCGCACCCGACACATTGGTCAGGGACAGGAGCAGGGCCAGCAGTAATGCGGCGAAGAGCGCCGTTGCTCTACGCATGGTGGTACTTCTTAACTTTTCGATCCTCCGGGACGCGCCCGGCTCCAGCTGGGTGTACCCAGAAATTGCTGGGCCCCAATCCACCTGGCGAAACAGTTACATCCGGCGCGTTTTCCTAGTCCGTAACGCAATGTCGGAGACCAACATCCGGAAGCTCACGAACAGCGCCGGAGAATCGACGTCCCGGCCCCCGCGCACACGGTCACGAAACCGTCGCCGCGCACCCGTGAATGGCATAGCCAAGGATTCGCGTCACCCGCCGGCGCGCAGTACCGCCGCGACCGCCTCGATCATCAGGTCGGTGGCGCGCCGTTCCTTGGCCCCCAACCCGGACAGCCACTTGCAGGCATTTTCAAGCATCGCTAGTCTTTGAAAGTGACTTGCATGCAGCAAGTGATGTTCAACGCGACCGTAGTGCCACATCGCGAGGAGCGGGGGGATCCATGGGCACGAACGTGGTAATCGGGGGCTCGACGATCGACAGAGGCATTGGGCCCCAACGATTCCCGCCCTGGCCCTCCCCTACACCCCACCGACATTGCGTCGCAGCGCAATACGAGGGCTGATCAGAAGGAATACCGATGCGATCCACAAACCACGATCGAGTACGCACCGCACTGGTCACGGGAGCCGGCAGCGGGATAGGAGCCGCTTTTGCTCGCGCTCTCGCCCGACGGGGCCGGCATGTCGTCGCGGTCGGCCGGGACCGAACCCGGCTCGAAGCCCTCGCCCGAGAAATCGACGCCGAAGTACTGGTCGCCGATCTGCTCGACGAACACGATCTGGGTGTCGTCGAACAGCGAGCCCGGAACGGCGTGGACATACTGGTGAACAACGCCGGCTACACCACCTACGGATCCTTCCCCGAGCTCGAGGTGAAACACGAACTCGGTCAACTGATCCTGCACGCTGTGGTGCCACTGCGGTTGTGCCACGTCGCTGCCAGGTCGATGCCGGCCGGCGGGCAAATCATCAACATCGCGTCCCTTGCCGGAATCGCGGCGGCACCCCGCTTGGCCTCCTACGGTGCGAGCAAAGCCGCGTTGATCTCGCTGAGCGAATCACTCCACCACGAACTGCGCCCTGCTGGGATCACCGTCACCTGTGTTTGCGCCGGCTATACCCGGACCGAGCTGCAAACCCGAGCCGGCGTCGACGCCTCGGCGCTCCCCCGATCCGTGTGGCACGAACCGGAGTTCGTGGCCGAACAGGCGCTGCGAGCCAGCGAGCGTGGGCGAGCCCTGGTCTTTCCCGGACGTCTCACCGCACTCACGGGGGTGTTGATGCGGCATCTTCCGCGTTCGCTCGCGCGACAGGCGGCGGCCCGGACGTACGCCATGGTAACGCCGCTTGAATCCGGGGCGCATCGGACATAAATAAACGGCTCTCTGCCCCAATTGAATTCGAGGGACCGAGCCCACGGAACCGCGCTCGTTCCGGCTCGGGCCTCCGACCGCGTTGGCTTCCGGTCGCGTCAGGAAGCCAGGAAAACGACGGTGCCCCCTCTAGGGAGGGGGCACCGTCACACCATTACTTCGGATGTCCGAAGCGATTGTGGTCATGCGGGTCTCGCGACCGCGACCGCCGGACATCGTGGCGGGGTGATCAATTCAGGCCCGCGACATCCTGGGCGATCGCGGCGAGGCGGTTCTCGGCGGCCGAGACCACGCCGTGGCGATTCTTGTTCGCCTCCTCGTACGCCAGGACGGCGCGGACGTCGGAGGGCTCGGTCAGCTCCTTGAGCTTGGCCGAGGCCTGGGTGACGTTCAGCTCGTCGAAGCGGCGGATGGGGAGCTCGGCGGGGGTCAGGACACCGGTCGCGGTCCGGACCGCGTGCACCGAGTCGGCGGCGCGCGGCTCGCCCTCGCGGCGGGTGACCTCCTCCACGCTCTCGAGCACCGCGTCCCGCGACGCCCCGAGCGACTTCACCGCCACGTCACCGACGTGCGCACCCCGGGACAGCAGCTCGCCCAGTGCGGGCGGGGCCGAACGGAACGCGTCCAGCGTGCGGTCGATGCCGCGCGTGGACCAGGTCACCGGCAGGTTCGCCAGTTTGACCGCGGTACCGGTGACGGCCTGGAAGGGGGTGCGGCGCAACGCGGCCGGGCCGCCGAGCGCCTCCTCCGCCAGCACCGTGCCGAGCCAGTTCACGGTCGCCGAATGCGCCTTGATCAGGCGATCGGCCAGGAGGACCACCTGCGGCTCGCGCGCGTTGGTCGCCAGCGCCTTGATGTAGCGGGCGCGGTCGAGCAGCTGATGCTCGAGCGCGAGATCGCCGAGCAGCGCCTCATCGAACGGCTGGGCCTGTTCCCGCAGTGTCTTCACCACGGCCGTGGCCTTGCCGAGGAAGGGTCCGATGACCTCCGGCACCCCACCCAGTTCACGCTCGGCCGACCCGATGGCCTCGGCCCGAGCACGGGCGTCGGCCGCGTTGGCGGCCAGCTCCTCGCGTACCGCGTCCGTCCGCGCCTGCCCGGTCCGGGTCTCGGCGATCTGGATCTCGGTATTGGTCAGAGCACGCACCGAACGCAGCTGCGCCCGCAACAGAGAGGTGTCACGTGTATTCATCAGGTTCGCTCTCCTTCGACGGTGTTTTCTCGGATCGGCGCGATTTGCGCCTTTCAGAGACATACCCCGCACCGCCGTTCATAACATTGCGCCGCAAGCGATTTGGACCACGCAGCGCGAAACGGGCGCCGAACTCACCGGCCGCGCACGGCGCAATTCACAAGCTGTCCAACCCTTTCCGCGCGGCACGGATCAGCGCGCGGGCTCCTGCTGGGTGGTGCAGTGGATCCCGCCGCCACCGGCGGCGATGCCGTCGATCGCGATCTGCACGATCTGCCGGTCCGGGAACAACCGTTGCAGCGTCGCGAAGGCCGCCGAATCCGCCTCCGGATCACCGAATTGGGGTGCGATCACCGCGCCGTTGCAGACGTAGAAATTGATGTATCCGGCCGCGAAGTCCTCGCAGTCGTACTGCGGGCGAACGCGGGACGGCCCCGCGATCACCTCCACCCGCAGTCGCCGGCCGCGCGCGTCGGTCTCGGCGTGCAGGATCTCGAGGTGCGCGCGGGTGACCTGGTAGTCGAAGGAGTCCGGATCGTTGTCCAGGCCCGCGACGACCACGCCGGGCCCGGCGAACCGCGCGTAGAAATCGGTGTGCCCGTCGGTGATGTCGTAGCCCGCGATACCGGGCAGCCAGATGATCTTCTCCAGCCCCAGCAGATAGCGCAGTTCCGCCTCGACATCGCCCTTGCGCCAGCCGCGATTGCGATTGCCGTTCAGCACACAGCTTTCGGTGATGATGGCGGTGCCCTCACCGTCGACCTCGATACCGCCGCCCTCGAGCACCAGATCGGTCTCGAGCCGCTCCACCCCCGCGTGCGCGGTGACGAGCTCGGCGACCTTGCGATCGCGACGGTGCTGCTGTTTGCCGCCCCAGCCGTTGAAGTTGAAATCGATTCCGGCCCGGCCGTTTTCGCCGGTCACGAAGACCGGCCCGGTGCCCCGCATCCAGAGATCGTCCAGCGGCGCGGGCACCAGTTCGACGTTCGCGCCGCCGATCAACTCCCGGGCGATGTGCAACTCGTCGGGCCGGACCAGCATCGACACCGGCTCGAACCGCGCGATCGTGGTGGCGATGGTCGCCAGATCGTGGCGAACCTGCGCGAGCAGATGCCGACCCCACACGTCCTTGCTCGCACCGAAGGCCATCCAGGTGCGCCGATGCGGATCGGCTTCGTCACGCATGATCCAGCGACGCCCGTCGTCCTGCGCGCCGTCGGGATCGCCCAGCAGCAGTGCGCCGAGCGCCTCACCCATTCGCGCGAATCTGCTCTCACCCATGCCGCCGTACTCCTGACTCGTCGATCCGCCGCCTGCGCGACGGCCGGCCGCGGGATGCGACCTGCCGTCCACGGTAGTTCTGACTAAATTTTCAGTCCAGCTAGTGAGGTGGCTTTCACAGTGCCTCTATCTGCATGAATACTGCACATGCCACACGAGCCCAGGCCCCTCCCCGCAGCCATGCGCTACGATCCTGACTAGATTTTCAGTTCATTTGCGGAACACGACCGAATCCCCAGCGCCCGGACAGGCTCGCTCGGTCGACAGGAGAACCCCCGTGGAAGCAAGTACGTTCGGCCACTACGACCTGCACGAACTCATCGGCGAAGGCGGCATGGGCCGGGTCTACCGGGCCTACGACACGACCACCGACCGTTTCGTGGCCCTGAAGGTGCTGCACGAGCACACCGCCGCCGATCCCGCCTTTCGCGAGCGTTTCCGCCGCGAGGCGCACGCGGCCGCCCGCCTGCGCGAACCGCACGTGGTTCCGATCCATCGCTACGGGGAGATCGAGGGCCGGCTGTACCTCGACATGCGCCTGATCGAAGGCACCGATCTGCAGACGCTGCTGGCTCGGCACGGCCCGCTCGACCCGGACGCGGCGGTCGCCGCCATCGACCAGATCGCCGCCGCGCTGGACGCCGCGCACGCCGCGGGGCTGGTGCATCGTGACATCAAGCCCGCGAACGTTCTGGTGGGCGACCGAAACTTCGTGTACCTCATCGATTTCGGGATCGCGCGCGCCGAGGGCGAACCGCCGCTGACCACCTCCGGCTCGGCGATCGGGACCTTCGCGTACATGGCGCCCGAGCAGTTCAGCACCGGGCACGCCAGTGCGCAGTCCGACGTCTACGCGCTCGCCTGCGTCCTGCACGAAGCGCTGACCGGCGCCCGGCCCTTCCCCGGCGACAGTCTCGAGCAGCAGGTCTCCGGACACCTGATGACCCCCGCCCCGCGCCCGAGCCGACTGCGGCCGGGCCTGCCGCCGGGGCTCGACGCGGCCATCATCCGCGCGATGTCCAAACACCCCGAGGACCGGTACGCGAGCGCGGGTGAATTCGCCGCGGCCGCGCGCCGGGCGCTGCACGTTCCCGGTCGCCGCGCCGACCGGACCGCGCAGGCGATCACGGCTCCCGCGGCTCGCGTCCTGCCGCCCGCGGCGGTGGAGTACCGATCCGCCGACGCGGCGTATCGATCGGCTCGCACCGCGGTGGCGACGCCGCCGCCCGTCGTGGCGCCCGCACCGCCGTATCCGACCCCCGTGCCGCACAACACCTTTGCGCCCACCCCGCCGAAGTCCCGGCGCACGGGCGTGCTGTGGGCTGCGGGCGCGCTGCTCACGATCGCCGCCGTCATCGGGGTGGTCTACCTGTTCGGCGAACCCATCCCGGACTCCGATCCGGCCGTGATCGACGGCACGACGGCCGAATACAGCGACACCGAGCCCTATCCCACCGATTCCTACTACCGCTGATCTCCCCGGAGATCGGCGCCGGTCCCCCCATCACTCGACACCTCAGGAGTAAGAACATGCAGCGACGCCGATTCGTACAGACGGGAATCACCGTGGTCAGCGGCCTGATCATGGCCAACCAGCAGGGCCTGCTCCCGCGCTCACCGTTCGGCGGCAGCGGCAGCGCCGCCGAACGGGCCTGGCGCATGCCCGAAGAGGGCGAACCGCATCGGCGCACCTGGATGGCCTTCGGCGCGACCGCCGAGAACTACGACGACGTCCTGCCCGAGGCCCGGCGCAATCTCGCCACCATCGCGCGGACCATCGCCGCCTTCGAGCCGGTGTCCATGCTGGTGCGCCCGGCCGAACTGGCGATCGCCCGCGAGCTGATCGGCGACGCGAACGTCGAACTGGTTCCGGCGGAGATCGACGACCTGTGGATGCGCGACACCGGCCCGGTCTTCGTCTCCGACGGCGGCCGCCGAGCCGGGGTCGACTTCAACTTCAACGGCTGGGGCGGCAAGCAGGAGCACGGTTTCGACACCGCGGTGGCCGACATCGTCACCCGCGCGGCAGGTGTGGAGCGCGCGCGCACCGACCTCGTGCTCGAGGGCGGCGGCATCGAGGTCGACGGCGAAGGCACCGCCGTCATCACCGAGAGCTGTGTGCTGAACGCCAATCGCAATCCCGGCTGGAGCAAATCCGATGTCGAGGCCGAACTCGACAGGCTCCTCGGTCTGAGGAAGATCATCTGGCTGCCCGGTATCGCCGGGCGGGACATCACCGACGGGCACACCGACTTCTACGCGCGGTTCGTGCGCCCCGGCGTCGTCGTGGCGGCCCTGGACACCAACCCCGAGTCCTACGATCACGAGGTCACCAGGCGCCACCTGGAGATTCTGCGGACCGCGACCGACGCGCACGGCCGCACCGTGCAGGTCGAGGTCATCAAGGCGCCCACCCGCGTGCGGCCCGAGTACAAGTCGGCCGACTTCGCGGCGGGCTACATCAACTTCTACGTCTGCAACGGCGCGGTCATCGCGCCGGAATTCGGTGACCCGGAAGCGGATTCGGCCGCGTTCGCGACCCTGGCGCGGCTGTTCCCGAACCGGCGGATCGTGCAGATCGACATCGACGCCATCGCCTGGGGCGGCGGCGGTATCCACTGCACGACCCAGCAGGAACCCGCCTGATCCGAGCGCGCCTCAGACGCGGCCGAGTTCGGCGACGATCGCCCCGGACAGCAACTCGCGCGCCCGTTCCACCGTGAGCGAGCCGCTCAGCCACCGTTCGCTCAGTCCCTCGACGAGCGTGGTGAGCCGGGCGGCTGCCGCGGCGGGATTCACCTCGCGCAACGCCAGCCCGGATTCCCGCGCCCGCTCGATGAGCGCGGCCACGTCGTCGACCCATTCCTGGGTGCCGGCCCGCAGTTGCTCGCGCAGTTCGTCGTTGAACACCGCGCTGGCCCGCAACTCACCCCAGGCGATGCTGTTGTCCCGGACCTCGGGCACGTCCTGGATCTCGAGCAGCAGCATCTCCTCCAGCGCCGCGCGCGGGTTGGCCTGCGCGAACGCGCTCTCGGTGTACCGGGCGGCCTTCCCGCTCACGAACTGCAGCGCGTGCTGCAGCACCCCCGCGCGATCCTTGAAGTGGTAGTAGATCAGCGCGGTGGACACCCCGGCCTCGGCCGCGAGCTTCTCCACGCGCAATCCCCGCACCCCGTCGTGGGCGATCACCCGAACGGCGGCTTCCAATATCTGCGTTTGGCGGTCGGACACGAATTGTCAGCTTACGGACCGATACCCGGCGGGCGGGTACGCGGCTCGAACCCGTGGTCCTGACCCACCCGATTTCCAGGGGTATGTGTAGGCTTACCAAAGTTGGAGGTGAGGATTCCGGTTCGGAAGCAATGGGGTCGTACGCGCGCGCGTGCGGCACCGGGCGGAGGGGTCGACTCGCCGCACACCGATCGGAGGACAGCCGAGAATGGCGCGCAGAGGTTTTCAGGGGGCGGTGCTGACCGCCTTCGGCGTTCAGTACCACACCGCCACGGTGCTCGAGATAGAGCAGACCACACCGCGATACCTGCGGGTCTGGCTGACCGCACCCTCGCTCTTCGACGAGATCACGATGGAGCCGACCGCCTGGCTGCGGATCTGGTTCCCCGATCCCGAGGGCTCGGAATCGGAATTCCAGCGCGGCTACACCATCGCCGAGGCCGATCTGGACAACGGCCGCTTCGCGATCGACTTCGTGCTGCACGAACCCGCCGGACCCGCGTCCGCGTGGGCCGGCCGGGTCAAGGGCGGGGAGACCATCGAGGTCACCTCGTTCGGCTCCAAGGGCTTTCCCATCACCCCGGACGATCTGCCCGCCGGTTACCTGCTGATCGGTGATTCCGCCTCGATTCCGGCGATCAACTCGATCCTGGCCGCGGTGCCTCCGCACGTGGCCGTCGAGGTCTACCTCGAGCAGCACCACGACGACGACCTGCTGATCCCGCTCACCGAGCATCCGCTCGCGCGCGTGCACTGGGTCCCGCGTACCTCCGAGGCCTCCTTCGCCGCCGCTCTCGAGGCCCGCGACTGGTCCAACTGGTACGCGTGGGCCGGCCCGGAATCCAAGTCGCTCAAGCTTATTCGCGCCCGGCTCAAGGACGATTTCGGCTTCCCCAAGACCGATGTCTACGCGCAGGCGTACTGGGTGCACGGGCGCGCGATGGGCAAGCAGCGCGACGGGGCCGAGGCCGAAGCCGCACAGAGCACGAACGGCGCGGCCGCCACGGTCGTCGAGAAAGCCGTCGAGGCGACTCCCGCCCCGGCCGTCGCGGCCACCGCCACCGAAGCCCCCGCCGCCCCCGCGCCCGCCACCCCCGGCCGCTGGCGTTCCCAGGCGGGCAGCCGCCTGTTCGACAGCGTCCGCCGCAAGCTGTGGGCCGCTGCGGTCCTGCAGTTCGTCATCACCCTCGTCCAGCTCGCGCCGTTCGTGCTGCTGGTCGAGCTGGCGCGCGAATTGCTCGGCGCGAGTGAGGAATCCAAGCTCTGGACGCTCGGCCTGTGGGCCCTGGGCCTGATGGGTCTGGGCGCGCTGCTGGAAGCGATCCTGCAATTCTGGCTGCACGCGGTCGACGCGCGTTTCAGCCGCGATCTGCGGTCCCGGCTGCTGAGCAAGCTGGCGCGGCTCCCGCTGGGCTGGTTCACCGCCCGCGGCCCGGGCAAGATCAACAAGCTCATCACCGGCGACACCCTGTCGCTGCACTACCTGGTGACCCACGCGGTCATCGACGCGGTCGCCGCCGTGGTCGCCCCGCTGGCCGTGCTCGGCTACCTGTTCTGGGTGGACTGGCGACTGGCCCTGGTGCTGCTGGTGCCGGTGCTCGGCTACGTCTTCACCATGCTGACCATGATGGCCTCCTCCGGGCCCAAGATCATGCAGTCGCAGCGCTGGGCCGAGAAGATGAACGGCGAGGCCACCTCGTACCTGGAAGGCCAGCCCGTGATTCGCGTGTTCGGCGGCTCGGCGGCCTCCCCGTTCCGGCGCAGCCTGGACGAGTACATCGGCTTCCTGGACGGCTGGCAGCGGCCGTTCGTCGGCAAGAAGTCCGTCATGGACCTCATCACGCGCCCGGTCACCTTCCTGTGGCTCACCCTGACCGTCGGCACCGCGATGATCGTGTCCGGCAGCCTCGAGCCGGTCGATCTGCTGCCGTTCCTGTTCCTGGGCACCACCTTCGGCTCGCGCCTGCTCGGCATCGGCTACGGCCTGTCGGGTCTGCGGGAGGGCCGCCTGGCCGCCAAGAACATCCAGGTCGCCCTGGACGAGAACGAACTCGACGTGCGAGCCGGCGCGGCCGCGAACACCGAGAACCAGCCCGGCCATGTCGTTTTCGATGACGTGACCTTCGGCTACCGCCCCGGTGTTCCCGTCGTGCAGGACATCTCGCTCACCCTCGAGCCCGGCACCATCACCGCCCTGGTCGGCCCGTCCGGTGCGGGCAAGTCGACCCTGGCCGCGCTGCTGGCGCGCTTCCACGACATCAACGGCGGCGCGATCCGAGTCGGCGGCCGGGACATCACCGAATTCACCCCGGACGAGCTGTACACCCGCATCGGGTTCGTCTTCCAGGACGCGCAGGTGATCGCCGGAACCGTGCGCGAGAACATCGCGCTGGCGGTGCCGGACGCGAGCGACGCCGCCATCGAACAGGCCGCGCGCGATGCCCAACTGCACGAACGCATCCTGCGCCTGCCGCAGGGCTACGACACGGTCCTGGGCGCGTCGGCCACGCTGTCCGGCGGCGAGAAGCAGCGCCTGACCATCGCGCGCGCCCTGCTCGCCGACACCCCGGTGCTCATCCTCGACGAGGCGACGGCCTTCGCGGACCCGGAGTCGGAGTACCTGGTGCAGCAGGCACTGGACCGGCTCGCGGTGGGTCGCACCGTGCTGGTCATCGCGCACCGCCTGCGCACCATCACCGAAGCCGACCGCATCGTCGTGCTCGAACAAGGCCGGGTGACCCAATCGGGTACCCATACCGAACTGCTCGCCGTCGACGGGCGCTACCAGCAGCTGTGGAATGCCGGCGCCACCGCCGACACGAAGGAGACCGTGCGATGATGCGCACCGTATTGAGCCTGCTGCCGCCCGCGGATCGGCGGCGCTGGATCGGATATCTGGCCCTGATCGGAACCTCCACCATCGTGCGCGCCATCGCGGTCGTGCTGGTGGTGCCGCTGGTGTCGGCGCTGTTCGGCGACACCCCGGCCGACGCCTGGCGCTGGGTCGGCGCGCTGACCGTGGCCGTGATCGCGGGCTGGATCATCGATTCCATCGCCTCGCGCATCGGATTCGACCTGGGCTTCGGCATTCTCAACCGCGCCCAGCGCGATGTCTCGAGCCAGGTGGCGCGCATTCCGTTGCGCTGGTTCGACGAGGACAACTCCGCGATCACCCGCCGGGCCATCGCCACCACCGGACCGGACCTGGTCGGCCTGGTCGGCTACCTGGTCACCCCGATCATTCAGGGCATCCTGCTCCCCATCGTGATCGGCCTGGCGCTGCTGCCGATCTCGTGGCAGCTGGGCGTGGTCGCACTGCTGACCGTGCCGCTGCTGCTGGGCGCGCTGTGGGCGACCGGGCGCATCACCCGCGTCGCGGACAAGGCGGCCGCCGACTCCAACAGCGTTCTCACCGAACGCATTCTGGAATTCGCCCGCACCCAGGCCGCCCTGCGCGCGGCCCGGCGGGTGGAGCCGGCGCGCAGCCAGACCGGCGCCGCGTTGGACGCCCAGCACAGTGCGACCGTGCGCCTGCTGCTGCTGAACGTTCCGGGTCAGGTGCTGTTCAGCCTGGCGAGCCAGGTGGCGCTCATCCTGCTCGCGGGCACCACCGCGTGGCTGGCGGTGCGCGGCACCGTCGGCACCCCCGAGGCCATCGCGCTCATCGTGGTCGTGGTCCGCTTCCTGGAGCCGTTCGCGGCCATCGGCGATCTGGCCCCGGCCATCGAGACCAGCCGGAACACGTTGCGCGACATCCGATCCGTCGTCGACGCGCCGGGCCCGGAGCGGCCCGCCGTGGCAGACGAGCGCACCGGCGCGAACACCGCCGCCGGGGTCGCCCTGCGCGATGTGCGGTTCTCGTACGACGACGCCGCGCCGCTCGTGCTCGACGGCCTGGACATCGAATTCCGCGCCGGTGAGATCACCGCCATCGTCGGCCCGTCCGGCTCGGGCAAGAGCAGCCTGCTCTCCCTGGTCGCAGGTCTCGAGACCCCGAATTCGGGCAGCGTCACCGTCGGCGGCGTCGACCGCGGCGGTCTGGACCCGGCCCAGCGCCCGGCCGACACCTCCATGGTGTTCCAGCAGCCGTACCTGTTCGCGGGCACCATCCGCGACAACGTGCTGGCGGGCAATCCGGACGCCACCGCCGACGAACTCGACGCCGCACTGCGCCTGGCCCGCGTGGACGAGTTCGCCGCCCGGCTCCCCGAGGGTGTGAACAGCCTCGTCGGCGACGCGGGCACGGCCCTGTCCGGCGGTGAGCGCCAACGCGTCTCGATCGCCCGCGCCCTGCTGAAGCCCTCCGCGATCCTGCTCGTGGACGAGGGCACCAGTGCCCTGGACGCGGAGAACGAGGCCGCCGTGGTGACCGCGATCGCGGACGATCCCCGCGCCCGCACCCGCATCGTGGTGACCCACCGCCTGAGCACCATCGCCGGCGCGGACCGGGTGCTGTTCCTCGAGAGCGGCCGCGTGGTCGAGGACGGCACCGTGGAGGAGCTCCTGGCCGCCGAGGGCCGCTTCGCCGAGTTCTGGGCCCACCAGCGCGACGCCGCCGGCTGGCGCCTGGCCACCGCCGGCCGGGCCTGAACCCGGGGTTCGCCGACAAACGAGAAGGCCGCCGCCGGAACCGATCGGTTCCCGCGGCGGCCTTCGCCGTATCCGGGCTAACTCACTCGCTCTTGGTGTCCGAGATCGACAGGCGCACCGTGCCGATCACGAAGATCGCCACGCACAGCACCGTGAAGAACAGCAGCGAACCGTTCTGGCCGCCGAAGTAGCTCTTGATGGTCGAGAGCTGACCGACGCCCAGCTCACCGTTCTTGAAGGGCGACAGTCGCTGCAGGACCAGACCGACGTCGCCGGGGATCAAGGTCACGAACACCTCGATGCCGAACTTCCAGAGCAGCACCACCATCACGACCAGGCCGGGCTTGGGCATCAGCGCCGAAATCCCCAGTCCCAGAGCGCAGATCAGCAGCGCGAAGAACGGGACCCCGATCAGCAGGCGAATGCCGTCCGAGGACGTCGCGTCCACCTCACCCCAGATCTCGGGGAACATGCGCGGGAACCCGGCGAGCATGATCAGGGTCGCCACGAACGCCGTACCCGCCGTGATCGTGCCGTAGACGACCAGTTTGGCCACCGGCAGCAGCCAGCGGCGCGGCTGGATCGCGAACGCGGTCTCGGCGGTGCGATCCTTGAACTCCGCGCACAGCGAGCTCACCCCGCCGGACATGAGAATGAAGGTGGAGAAGATGAGGATCCAGTAGGCGGCGTTGTTGGTGTCCATGCCGCCCGCCCCGCGGAAGGTATTGGACTGGGTCGCCTTGGCGATGCCGAAATTGATCGCCACCGGAATGATCAGCGCCAGCGGCACCACCGCGTACCAGAGCGAACTGCGCGGGTAGAGCTTGGCGATTTCACTGCGCACCGACTGTGCGAAATAGGTGAGAATCATTTCGCCGCACCCCCGGTCGCGGTGTACTCGACGCTGTTGCGAGTGATGTCGATGAAGGCGGACTCCAGCTTGCGCGGTCCGGTGCCCTTGGCGACCAGTTCGTCCTTCGTGGTGTCCGAGAGCACCCGGCCTTTGCCCATGATGACGATGCGCGTGCCGGTGATCTCGACCTCGGTCAGGTTGTGCGAGGCCACCAGCAGGCATTTGCCTTCCCCCGCAAGCCCGGTCACCAGGTCCCGCAGCCACAGCACGCCCTCGATGTCGAGGCCGTTCGCGGGCTCGTCCAGCACGACGGTCTTGGGATCGCCCAGCAGGGCCGAGGCAATGCCGAGGCGCTGCAACATGCCGAAGGAGAAACCGCCGACCGCGCGCCCCGCGACCGGCCCGAGGCCGACCCGGTCCAGGGCCTCGCCGACAACGCTCTTCGGCATTCCACCCAGCCTGGCCTGCCAGGTCAGATGCCGGGCGGCGGTGTGGTGCGGATTCCGGGCGAACGCACTGAGACTGAAACCGATCTCCCCCAGGGTGTTCGGGTAGTCCCGCAGGGATCGGCCGTTGACGGTGATCGTGCCCGCGCTCGGGCGCGCCAGTCCGGCGATCATCCGCATCACCGTGGTCTTGCCCGCGCCGTTCGGCCCGAGCAGGTAGGTGACGCCGCCGGCTTCGGCGTCGAAGGAGACCTCGTCCACCGCGGTGGTGCCACCGAAACGTTTGGTGACCCCGCGTACGGCGATCACAGCGCTGTCCTGAATAACTCTGTCACAGTCGAATTCACTTTCTGAGACCCTCCGCACACGAAACGACCCCCCGGTGTGAATGCATCCGGGGGGTCGCTCCGAGGTGCCGAGTGGGTGGGATCAGTATCCGAAGCTCGGATCGCCGGAGCACTCCATCTCGGCGCAGGTGGCCTTCCAGTCGTACTTCCAGAGTCCGGACTCCCGGATGAAGTGGTACATGGTGCTGGTCGCGGGGAAACCGGCCATCAGGCCCTCGACCTTGACCGAGAGACGGTCGCCGGAGATCTGCACCGGACCGATCGCGCGGCCCTGGATCGAGAAGAAGTCGTACATGGTGCTGGCCTGCATGACCTGCTCCAGCGCCGGACGCGCGCCGGGGCCGTTGTAGGTGACCTCGATCTTGGGATCCATGCCGATGTTCGGGTTCCAGAAGGCAGCGAACTGCTTCTCGAGCTGGTGCAGGCTCGGAACCTCGTCACGGACATAAAGGTCCGAAGCCTGGGCCTCACGAATGGAGAAGTCGGCCGAGGCCGGCTGCGCGAAGCCCAGACCGAGGATGGCGGCGGCGATCGCAACGACGGCGACGCGAATGAATATTGGCATGACAGCCCTTCTGGACGGCGAGCGAAAACAGTGCGCCGCAGTGGCATTCACGGTGTGGCCGCGAGACCGGGTACGGCGCTCACCCGCGGGGTGGAGCGATCGCGGGGCGCAGCTCGAGCGGGCAAGCTTCACGCTAACCAAGCCAGTTAGGTAAGTCAATCCTAAGTGGAGTACCCATCGCCGCATGTGAGGGCCTCCTACCTGGGCGACCCGGAGAGAGCGGGGTCACAGCACACACCCATTGGTTAGTCTAGCCTTGCCTAACAAGAACCGAGCCCGAACGGGCTCACGAGGAGGGAATCGACATGCCGATGAGGATCCATTCACCGAACGCCCTACCGCGGTTCGTGCCGACCGTGGCGCGGGCGTCGTGACCTCGCCGGACGCCGGTACACCGGGGGCGGAGCGCGACGCCGAGGGGGCAACGCCGGCGATCGAGGTCGGCGAGCTGGTCAAGGCCTACGGAGAAGTCAAGGCGCTCAAGGGAATATCGTTCGAGGTGGCGCCGGGCGAGGTACTCGGCCTGCTCGGCCCCAACGGCAGCGGCAAGACCACCACGGTCACCCTGCTGTCCACCCTGCAGCGGCCGACCTCCGGCATCGCCCGCATCTGCGGTCACGATGTGGTGGCCGACGCCGGGCGCGTGCGCGAACTCGTTTCTCTCACCGGGCAATACGCCGCGCTGGACGGCGGACTGACCGCGGTGGAGAACCTCGCGGTCTTCGGCAAGCTCACGGGCCTGCGGGGACACGCGCTGAAAACCCGCATCGATGAACTGGTCGAGCAATTCGATCTGGGCACGGTGCGCGATCGGCGCGTGAGCGCGCTCTCGGGCGGCATGCAGCGCCGCGTCGACATCGCGAGCGCACTGGTCACCCGGCCCGAAGTGCTGTTCCTCGACGAGCCGACCACCGGCCTGGACCCGCGCAGCCGAGCCTCGGTGTGGGACACCGTCACCGGCCTGCGCGCCGAGGGCATCACGGTGCTGCTGACCACGCAGTACCTGGAGGAGGCGGACCGGCTCGCGGACCACATCGTCATGCTCAATCAGGGCGCGGTGGTGGCGGCGGGCACGCCGGGACAGCTCAAGCAGCAAATCGGTGCGGCGGTGTGCGAGGTGACGCTCATCGAGCGCTCGGACACCGCGCGCACGGTCGCACTGCTCGAGGGCTTGGACATCGTCGAATCGCCTTCCGAGGGAACGGCTTCCGGCGCGGCAGCGCATCCCCGCCTGGTGGTGCGAGCCCCCGAGGGCATGGCCACGGTCTCCGATGTCATCTCGCGCCTGCGCGGCGCGAACATCGATGTCGTCGACATCGGACTGCGCCAGCCCTCGCTGGACGAGGTCTTCCTCCAGCTCACGGAGTCGCGCTGATGTCCACTCTCACCGCCGAACCCGCCGCCGTCACGCGAGCGGGCACCACCGCACGCGCGTCGGTCGGTCTGGGAGCCGCGACCGCCACCCTGGCCCGGCAGAAGATTCTGGCCGCGATCCGTTCCGGTGACGGCATTTTCGCCGTCTTCGGCCCCGTCATCTTCTTCGTCTGCTTCTACGTGCCGCTGCATCGCCAATTCGAACTCGGCGGCGGGCATTACGCGCAATTCCTCACGCCGATCATCCTGTTGCAGGCCGGTTTGTTCACCGCCATCAGCGCCACCGAGGTCGCCGGGCACGATGCCCGCGCCGGAGTGCACGAGCGCATGATGTCCCTGCCCATCCCCCGCGTCACGCCCTTCCTCGGCCGCATGGCCTGGGTGATCGTGCGCATGCTGCTGGCCCTGGCCGGCGGTGTGGGCATCGGGTACAGCCTGGACTTCCGATTCCACGGTTCGGCGATCGACACCGCGGCGTTCATCATCCTGGTCGTGATCTTCGGCTTGGCCCTGAGCATGCTCACCGACGCCATCGGCACGGTGGCGCGCAACTCGGTCTCGGTGGCCAGCATCCTCATGATCCCGCAGCTCATCCTGGTGATGGCCTCCACCGGTCTCGTTCCGGCCGAAGGCTTTCCGGACTGGATTCAGCCCTTCGTCCGCAACCAGCCGCTCTCGGTCTTCGCCGACGCCCTGCGCGGCCTCGCGGCGGGTACCGATCCCGAATTGACCGCCGCCCTGCTGTGGTCGGCCGGACTCCTCTCCGCGGGCCTGCTCGCGATCACGGCCGCGGGCCGAGCACAGGTGGGCCGATGACCCAGACCACGACCACTCCCACCGCGCCAACCTGGCCCGCCCGCCACTCGGTGTCCCTGATCCGCCAATCGCTGGTGCACGCGAGCGCGCTGCTGCGCTCGTGGTCCCGAGAACCCGGAATCATCGTGCAGTCCATGGTCTTTCCGGCCTTCATGCTGCTGATGTTCCAGTTGGTGCTGGGCAAGACCGTCACCTCGATGGGCGGCGGGGACAGCGTGTACGGCAACGCCGGACTGGTAGCCCTGGTCGGCGCGCTCTTCGGCACGCTGGCCACCGCAATCACCCTCATCTACGAACGGGATTCCGGCCTGCTGGCGCGCACCTGGACACTCCCGGTCCCGCGCGCCGGCTTCATCGCGGGGCGACTGCTCGCCGAGGCCCTGCGCACCGGGCCGGCGACCATCGTGCTGTTCCTGGTGGCGATTCCGCTGGGCTTCCGCTTCGAGCACGGACTGTTGGCCGCGCTGGGCGCGATCGTCGTTCCGATGATCTTCGCCGTCGGCATCGCGGTGCCGGTGATCGCCTTGGCGGCAGTCGCTTCGGGCAAGCAGGCCGTGCAGCAACTGGGTGGCTTGTTCCTGCTGCTGTTGTTCTTCAACGGCGGATTCGCGCCGGTGACCGAATATCCGGGCTGGTTGCAGCCGGTCGTGCGGCATCAGCCGATGACTCCGGCGATCGACGCGATCAAGGGACTGACCGAGGGCGGGGCGGTTGCCGAACCTCTTGCCATCACCGTGCTCTGGACCGTCGGGTTGATCGTGGTGTTCGGGCCGCTCGCGGTTCGGGGATATCGGCACGCGGCTGAACAGCGGCGCTGATTCGATGTAGCCAGGCAACAAGGCCCCCGCGGCGGACGCTGCGGGGGCCTTGTCGTATCG